>NZ_JBEKXH010000108.1:0-16405 GCF_049512235.1 Bradyrhizobium sp. | reverse complement strand
GTGCCGGTCAAGGATGTCATTCGGATTGCCCATGCCCGCGGCATCCCGGTTCTGGTCGACGGCAGCCAGGCCGCCGTTCACCTCACCGTCGACGTCAGCGATATCGACTGCGATTTCTATGTCTTCACCGGCCACAAGCTCTATGGCCCGACCGGCATCGGCGTACTCTACGCCAAGCACGAGCACTTGGTGGCGATGCGCCCCTATAATGGCGGCGGCGAGATGATCCGCGAGGTCGCGAGGGAGTGGGTCACTTATGGCGATCCGCCGCACAAGTTCGAGGCGGGAACGCCGGCGATCGTCGAGGCGGTCGGATTGGGGGCCGCGATCGATTATGTCAATTCGATCGGCAAGGAACGCATCGCCGCGCACGAGCACGGCCTGTTGACCTATGCCGAGGCGCGGCTGCGCGAGATCAATTCGCTGCGTCTGATCGGCACCGCGAACGCCAAGGGCCCGGTGATCTCGTTCGAGATGAGGGGCGCCCATCCCCACGATGTCGCGACCGTGATCGACCGGCAGGGGATCGCGGTGCGCGCCGGCACCCACTGCGTGATGCCGCTTCTGGAACGATTCAATGTTACGGCGACCTGCCGCGCCTCGTTGGGACTGTATAATACGCGCGAGGAAGTCGACCATCTCGCACAGGCGCTGATCAAGGCGCGGGAATTGTTTTCATGACCGACACCATCGAAGCCAAGAATCTCGAAGCCAAGAATCCCGACGCCAGAACCAGCAACATGCAAACGCATTCCGCGCTGCCGCCGGAGGAGACCGACCGGCTCGCCGGCGAAATCGTGGCCGCGCTGAAGACGGTGTTCGATCCGGAAATTCCGGCCGACATCTACGAGCTCGGCCTGATCTACAAGGTCGATATCAAGGATGACCGGACCGTGGACGTCGAGATGACGCTGACGACCCCGAACTGTCCGGCGGCCGGCGAATTGCCCACCATGGTCGAGAACGCGATCGCCAGCGTTCCCGGTGTCGGCGTGGTCAATATCAATCTGATCTGGGAACCGCCATGGACCCCGGATCGCATGACCGATGAGGCGCGCCTCGTGCTCAATATGTGGTGAAGCGTGGAGTGGAGTTGGACTTGGGCTTTTTGAATGGAAATAGCCGGCATTGATTTGCCTATTGGAATGACCAAATGACTGACATGACACCCGCTCAAACCACACCGACGCCGGCCGCGGCCTCAAAACCGAAGCCGCGGCCCCGCCCCCAGGTCATGAAGCTGACCGAAGCCGCCGCGCAGCGCATAGCCGAACTGACCAGGCGTGCCGATTCCGAGATCGTAGGCTTGCGGGTCGGGATCAAGAACGGCGGCTGCGCCGGGCAATCCTATACGGTCGAATATGCTCACGATGTCCGCCCCTCAGACGAGGTTGTCGAGGACAAGGGCGTCAAGATCCTGGTCGATCCCAAGGCGGTGCTGTTTCTGCTCGGTACTGAAATGGATTACAAGGCCGACAAGATGTCGGCGCAGTTTATTTTCAACAACCCGAACCAGACCGGAGCCTGCGGCTGCGGCGAATCGGTGCAGCTGACCGCCGCGAAGGTGGACGGCTAGTTGATCGTCCCGAACAGTCCGTCATGGACCGCGACTTCCTGATCGATCTGTTTTCGGGCTTCGGGCCGGTCACAATCCGGCGGATGTTTTCCGGGTTCGGCATTAGCGCCGACGGCACCAACTTCGCGCTGGCGCTTCGGGGCGGTCTTTACCTGCGGGCCGACGCTCAGAGCATTGCGCGCTTCGAAGCGGAAGGCGCAAAGCCCTTTCAGTACCAGACCCGAACCAGAACCGTGACGGTCAGTTCATATTGGCAGTTGCCGGAACGGTTGTATGACGATCCGGAGGAACTGTCCGATTGGGCGAGGGCGGCATTGGCGGCGGCGCAGCGCGCGGCGCTGCGGAAGCGACCCAAGATGCGCAAGGTGGAAAAGAGAAAGAGTGCAAAGGCGGCCGCTAAGAGGAAAACTCGGAAGAGAAGAGTCTAGACGACCGCGGTCCCCTATTTCATTGGCGGCGGACGCGCCAATCGGCGCGTCGACGCCTGAAGTTGCATGTTGTCGCAGACTGTCAGACTCTGGCGCGCACCGGCCGCAACAGGAACGCCGGGAGATGCGAGTGGTCGGCAGGCTCGGATGCGGCATCGCGCGGGGTCTGCGGAGCCTCGGCGCGGCCGATAGAAGGCGTGCGCGAGGGCGGCGGCGCGACCGGCGGGGTGAATGCTGCTTCGGGTGCCTGCGGCTGCGGGCCGGAATGGCGGTCGCCACCGGCGCGCCGGGGTTCACGTTCCCGGCGCGGCTTTCGGCCGCCGCGGGAACCTTCTTTTGCGCCGTCGCGGGTGCGTGGCTTACGCGGCTCCCCGGCTTCGCCGCCCGATGCCACCGCCGCGCTGTCAGCCGCGGCGACTTCGTCAGCGCCTTCGACGCGGGGAATGCTTTGGCCGATCAGTTTTTCAATCGCGACCATTGATTTCTGGTCGAGCGGGGTGACGATCGAGATCGCGGTGCCGCCGCGCCCTGCGCGGCCGGTGCGGCCGATGCGATGGACGTAATCGTCGGCATGATGCGGCACGTCGAAATTGAAGACGTGGCTGGTGGTGGGAATGTCGAGGCCGCGAGCAGCGACGTCGGAGGCAACCAATAGTGGAATTTCGCCTTTGCGGAACTGATCGAGCGCGGCGGTGCGCGCCGACTGATCCATGTCGCCGTGCAGGGCGCCGACGGCAAAGCCGTGTTTTTGCAACGATTTGTACAACAGCGCCACCTCGCGCTTGCGGTTGCAGAAGATGATGGCGTTCTGCAGGTCCTTGGCGTCGCGCAAAAGCCGACGCAGCGTGTCGCGCTTCTCGTGCGGTTCGCGGCCCACCGCGACTTGGAACTGGGCCACGCCCACTGCCGTCGTCGCCGGCCTCGTAACTTCGATCTTTTCCGGATTGTGCAGGAAGGTTTCGGTGATGCGGCGGATTTCGGGGGGCATCGTGGCGGTGAAGAACAGCGTCTGCCGGGTGAATGGTATCATCTTGCAGATACGTTCGATGTCGGGAATGAAGCCCATGTCCAGCATGCGGTCGGCTTCGTCGATCACCAGGAGCTCGACCCCGGTGAGCAACAGTCCGCCGCGTTCGGTATGGTCGAGGAGCCGTCCGGGGGTTGCGATCAGCACGTCGACGCCCCGCGTCAGCTTGGTGTCCTGGTCGCCGAACGAAACGCCGCCGATCAAAAGCGCGACGTTGAGTTTCTGGCCGGCGCCGTATTTGTCGAACTGCTCCTTGACCTGGGCGGCGAGTTCGCGCGTCGGTTCCAGGATCAGGGTGCGGGGCATTCGGGCCCGGGCGCGGCCCTTTTCGAGCATGGTAAGCATCGGAAGGACGAACGCAGCGGTCTTGCCGGTGCCGGTCTGGGCGATGCCGAGAACGTCTCGGCGGGCCAGAACATGGGGGATCGCCTGATCCTGTATGGGGGTAGGGATGGTGTAACCGCTGGCCGCGACGGCGGCGAGCACCTTGTCGGACAAGCCGAGATGGGAAAAAGACATTGAGCCTCTGGTAGAAACCGCCGCTTGGAATCTAAGGGAATAACTGTCGCGCTCAACCCCGGAACGGCACGCAGATTTGCACGGGATTTCGGCTACGCAGACAGGCGGCTTACTCAAGATATCGCGTTTCGATACCGGGCCGCGTCGAGCCGGAACATAGGGGGCAATCGGTAGAAGTCAATGGAGCAGGCGCGGGAAGCATTGAAAAAGCTTAATGTTTTTGCACAAATTGCGGACAGGCCTGCCGGAGGCGTCATGTTTTCCAAAGCCCGCCTCGATACCCTGAGCGACGGAATCTTCGGCGTCGCCATGACGCTGCTCGTCCTCGACGTGCGGCTGCCCGATGATTTTCACCCGAAGGACGCCGCCGAGCTGGTGCAGGGCCTGCTCGATCTCTGGCCGAAATTCCTGCCTTACGTGTTGAGTTTCGGCGTGCTCGGCTTGCGCTGGCTGGCCAATATCGAAATGCGCACGCGCGCGGAATACGTCAACCGCGAATACGTCAACTGGTGGCTGCTCTATCTCTTGTTCATCACCTGCGTGCCGTTCACCACCATCGTGGTCGGCCGCTTCGGACATTTCGCACCCGCGATCTGGCTTTATGCCGGCCATACCCTTCTGATCGCGCTGGTCTGGCTTCGTCTGGTTCACATCACGCCACATCTGGAGCAGGGTGATCATCTGAGGCATCGGCAGTTGTCGGCGATGCTGCTGATCGTCTCGTCGCTATTGGCGATGACGCTGAGTCTCGTGAACTCGCGGATAGCGCTATGGGCGCTGGCGCTGAACTTTGCCGCGCCGCTGATCCGTAAGTGGCGGCCGCGGTCCGCGGTACCGGATTGAACCGGCAAAAGGCTTTGCCAGTCGACTCAGTTCGTTGCGGTGGAATTGACACAATTCGACGGGCAGCCTGATTGCCTTTACGACGGCGCCTGCCGGTGCGAGTTTTGGCCCTGCCGTTGCCGCCGGTGGCACGCCTTCTTTTCTAGGTGCTAAACACGAGGGCGGCTTCGGCGGCGGTCAGATCGGCTACAACTGGCAGAAGAGTTACTGGCTTTTGGGCCTCGAAGCGGACATCCAGGGCGCCAGTATCGGAGGGACCTCGACCATCGGCTTTCCAGGCGGGGGCGGTATTGTCCCGAGCGTTTCGACAGGACGCGACCATGTTGATTGGTTCGGAACCGTTCGTGGCCGGGCCGGCGTGACCTACAACAGCTTCCTGTTCTATGGAACGGGCGGCCTTGCCTATGGTGGGGTTCGCAGCTCGGTAACCAACATCTTCACCCCCGGGACGGCCGGAACTTTCGCCGGAAGCGCGAGCAATACGCTTGCCGGCTGGGTGGCCGGCGCGGGCGTCGAATGGGGCTTTGCGCCGAATTGGACCGTGAAGGGCGAGTATCTTCACATCGATCTCGGCCATTCGAACGTGACGATGGCCGATCCGGTGAACTTCCCGATATCGTTTGCCACCTACCGCTTTCATCATGAGCTCGATACAGTTCGTGTGGGCGTCAATTACCGGTTCGGCGGTCCGATCGTGGCGCGGTACTGATTTTTCCTGACTTCAGCAAAGCAAGAGCCCCGGCAAGGTCCGGGGCTTTTTCGTGTTTGAGCGAAGCACGCAATTGCGCTTCAACCCATGATCGAAAATCCGCCATCGACGGCAATCGCGGCGCCGGTGACAAAATCCGAGGCACCTGAGGCGAGAAACACGGCTATCCCGGCGAAATCGGCGGTAGCGCCCCATCGCGCGGCGGGCGTGCGCGCCAAGACCCTGTCGTGCAGGCCCTCGATCTCTTCGCGGGCGCGCCGGGTCAAATCAGTGTCGATCCAGCCTGGCAGCACCGCGTTGACCTGGATGTTGTCGGCGGCCCAGGCGACCGCACAGGAGCGCGTGAACTGCACGATGCCGCCCTTGCTGGCGGCGTAGGCCGGCGCAAAACCGGCGCCGAAGATCGACAGCATCGAGCCGATGTTGATGATCTTGCCGCCGCCCTTGGCTTTCATGACCGGGTAGACCGCCTGCGAGCACAGGAAGGCGCTGGTCAGGTTGGTGCGGATGACGCGGTCCCATTCCTCGACATCGAGCGCTTGCGGGGGTTTTCGAATGTTGATGCCGGCGTTGTTGACGAGAATATCGATGCGGCCAAGCGCGCGCAGCGCTCGCTCGACCATCTCGGCGACGGCGGCCTTCTCGGTGACATCGACGGTGAGCGATATCGCCTGAACGCCGCGCTGCTCGATGTCGGTGACGGCCGCGAGCGACTTCGCTTCGTTGCGTGCAACGATGACAATCGCGGCGCCGGCGTCCGCCAGGCCGCGCGCCATACCAAGACCAATGCCGCCATTGCCGCCGGTGATGACAGCAACCTTGCCGCTGAGGTCGAAAGCGCCTGATGGCATCGCTGTCCTCCGTAGCGCTGTCAGCGCCGTGCCAGCCAGATCAGGATCAGGCCACCGACGGCCACTCCGGCGCCGTAATAGGCCCACTGGATCTGGCTGATCATGAAGCTCGATTGCGGCCACGCCACGGTGCCGGTGCCCTGACCGATCCAGAGCAGGCCGATCAGAAGCGCGAGCACGCCGAGGATCAGAAGCAGATTGCGCATGAATCTTTCCTATTGGGTCGCGCGACCAACTCGATACGATCGCCAGAGTGGCGCGCCCGCGCGCCAGGGGCAAGAGCACGACAGTTCGTCGGTGAGTGTCGATTCCGGTGTGCCCGCGCACAAAAAAGCCCCGAGCAATGCCGGGGCTTCTTTGATGTCGTTGGAATGCAGGGAGGAGATCAGTACTTCGCAACCACCGGGCCGGTCCAATTGAAGCGGTAGACCAAGGATGTGCTGACGGTCTGGACCAAGGGCTGGACCTTAATACCGATGCCGTCCAGCACATTCGTACCGTCGAATTTCTCACCGATCGTCTTGGAGCCGTAATAGGCAGCGCGATATTCAGTCTTCATGAACCAGCCCGGCGCCGAGATGCCGAAGATATTCAAGTTGTTTTCCACACCGCCGCCGATGAACCCACCGTTGAGGTTGAATGAGTCGGTATGGATGCCCACTGGAAGACCGGAAAACGTATTGAGCAGCGTTACGCGCGACCAGTGCGATCCGGCATAACCTGCATTGACGTAGGAATATACGTTCGGCGCAACGAGATAGCCAAGACGCGCGCCCGCGGCCCAATTGTCCTGATCTTTGAGCCTGCCGGTCAAGGATTGATTTGGATCGTTGATCGAGCCGTTGATGCTGCCAAATTGACCGTCGCCGAACACGCCGAACACCCAATTGCTGTTGAACTGCCAGTCATAGCCCGCGCCCACGGTGCCATACCAACCATCACCGCCTACTCGCGAATCGATGGAGAGCGGTACGCCGCCCGTACTGACGGTGTGCGAGTTAGAATCCCATACACCGCCGCCGCCGCCGCCGAAGATGTAAAACCCAGTCCAGCTCGGCGCCGCGAGCGGTGGCGGAGCCTTGGTATAAGTACGCGGAGCCATGTCAGCCGCGAGGGCCGATCCGGAAAACGCCGCCGCGGCGGCCAGAGCAAGCAAAAGCTTTTTCATTTCCAATTCCCCAGCAAACGCGCGGTCCAAACCCAACCTGCGCCAAATCTTTAGATGTCGCATCAGCCATAACCGGTTTTCGCCCGAAATGCTGTTGCCTTTGCAACACACTGACCGGAAAACGACACCGCTCAAAAATATGCGATGGCCTTGCGTCGCTGCGGCGCGAAACTGCCGACCGTGTCATTTTGACAATTAATTCAAGTGTTTGTGGCCAAAACCTCAGAGCGTCGCGAGCCGTCGCGCAACTTTCATTACGATACTGGTGCAACCTAAACGTCCAGCAGGTCCTCGCTGGCGAATTCGGCCTTTTCGGAGATGAAGGCGAATCGGGCCTCTGCCCGGGTTCCCATCAGGCGCTCGACCGAATCGGCGGTTCCCTCACGGTCGTCGGCCAAAAGCACCACGCGCAGCAAAGTGCGCTTGGCCGGGTCCATGGTGGTTTCCTTGAGCTGCGCCGGCATCATCTCGCCCAGGCCCTTGAAGCGGCCGACATCGACCTTGGCATTGGCGTTGAATTCGCTTTTCAGGAGCGCATCCTTGTGGGCGTCGTCGCGGGCGTACACCGTCTTGGCGCCATGGGTGAGGCGGTAGAGCGGCGGCACTGCGAGATAGAGGTGGCCCTCGTCGATCAGCCGCGGCGTCTGGCGGTAGAAGAACGTGATCAGGAGCGAGGCAATATGCGCGCCATCGACGTCGGCATCGGTCATGACGATGATGCGGGCGTAGCGCAGATCCTCCTCGCGGTATTGCGCGCCGGTGCCGCAGCCGATCGCCTGCATCAGATCGGCGAGCTGCGCATTGGCGGTCAGCTTGTCCTTGGTGGCGGAGGCGACGTTGAGGATTTTTCCACGCAACGGCAGGATGGCCTGGGTCTTGCGGTCGCGCGCCTGCTTGGCGCTGCCGCCGGCCGAGTCGCCCTCGACGATGAACAGCTCGCTTCCTTCGGCCGCGTTGTTGGTGCAGTCGGCGAGCTTGCCGGGAAGGCGCAGCTTCTTCACCGCGGTCTTGCGCGAGATTTCCTTCTCGGCGCGGCGGCGCAGCCGCTCGTCGGCGCGTTCGACGACGAAATCCAGGAGTTTGTTGGCCTGCAGCGGATTGCCTGACAACCAGTGGTCGAACGGGTCCTTGATGGCCTGTTCGACAATGCGTTGGGCTTCCGCCGTGGCGAGGCGGTCCTTGGTCTGGCCCTGGAATTCCGGTTCGCGCACGAACACCGAGAGCATGACCGCGGCGCCCACCATGACGTCTTCAGAGGTGACGGTGGCGGCGCGCTTGCCCTGGCCGAGGCGTTCGGCGTGATCTTTCAGGCCGCGCAGCAGCGCGCTGCGCATGCCCGATTCATGGGTGCCGCCGTCCGGCGTCGGCACGGTGTTGCAATAGGAGGACAGGAAGCCATCGGCATCCGCGGTCCAGGCTACGGCCCATTCGCAGGCGCCGTGGGCGCCGTTGCGGCCGGATTTGCCGGAGAAGATATCCGGATGCACGAGCGTGTCGGCATGGATCGCCGCGGCGAGGTAATCCTTCAATCCGCCGGGGAAGTGGAAACTGTCCTCGGCCGGCACGTCTTCGATGCCCTTGAGCAGCTCCGGATCGCAACGCCAGCGGATTTCGACGCCACCGAACAGATAGGCCTTGGAGCGCGTCATCTTGAACAGGCGCTGCGGCTTGAAGGTCGCCTTGCCGCCGAAAATCTCGCCGTCCGGCTTGAAGCGGACGCGCGTGCCGCGACGGTTGTTGATCCTGCCGAGGTCCTCGAGTTTGCCCTTGGGATGGCCGCGCTCGAACGCCATGCGATAGAGCTTTTGGCCGCGCGCGACTTCGACCTCGAGCCGCTGCGACAGGGCGTTGACCACGGAGACGCCGACGCCGTGCAGGCCGCCCGAGGTCTCATACACCTTGGAATCGAATTTGCCGCCGGAATGCAGCGTGCACATGATGACTTCGAGCGCGGATTTTTTCGGGAATTTCGGATGCGGGTCGACCGGAATGCCGCGGCCATTATCGGTCACGGTCAAAAACCCGTCGGCGCCCAATTCCACCTCGATGAAGGAGGCATGCCCCGCCAGCGCCTCGTCCATGGCGTTGTCAATGACTTCGGCAAACAGATGATGAAGCGCCTTCTCGTCGGTGCCGCCTATATACATGCCGGGACGCCGGCGCACCGGCTCGAGACCTTCGAGCACCTCGATGTCGGCGGCGGTGTAGTCGGCCTCGGCGCTGGAGCTGCGCGAGGCGACTTTGATCGCGGGCCGTCCGTTCGGCTCCGCAGCCCCGAACAAGTCGCCGGTAGCTTTTGCTTTAGCTAATGATTTCAATGGTTTCGGCATTTCTCTTCACAAGTTGCGCCGCCCCAAGGGCCGCGAATCGCTGCGCTGACTATGCCACGGATAGGCTGAAAAAGTGACGGCTAGGGACCGGCGAAGTACCGGCGAAGAACCGGGGAAGACGGGGGACCAACCGCGGACCCATCCCCTCCCATTGGCCAGCCTGGACGCTGCGCGGTGGCAGAATTATTGTGTAACAAATCAACAACACCCTGGCGCAATCGCCTGCGTCCGCTTGCTTTCATTTAAATGCTGCGTGAAGGTTCGGGCGGGCTGGGGAAAAATATCGATGATCAGGCTGCTGATCGCTGCGGCAATCGCAGCGCCGTGTGTCGGTTGCGCGTCTGTGACGCGGGGGACCACCGAGAACATTTCCATTGCCACCACGCCAGCGGGCGCAACTGCCGAAATATCCGGATTGGATATTCCAGCCGCCTGTGTCACCCCCTGCGTCGTCCAGGCGAAGCGAAACGCCGACATCACGGTCACCATTAACAAAGAGGGTTATGAGCCGCAGTCGATTCCGCTCACCAAGGAAATCCCGGGCACCGGCGCGGCGGGTTTCGCGGGCAATATTCTGGCCGGCGGGTTGATCGGCATGGGTGTGGACGCCGCAACCGGCGCCGCACAGGATCACAAACCGAATCCCCTGATCGTGACGTTGCAACCGCTGCGGCGGGAGCCGCCGCGGGCGGCCAAGCCGCCACCGCCAAAACGCCCGTCGCCTGACAGCTGAATTTGCCAGGACGACCTGGGCTGCCACGCCGGAACGAGGTCACGCGCCGTCCCCACCTTTGTGACTTGATGTCACGGAAGGGGTTGGCATACCTCCTGTTGGGCATCGAACCCTGAGAAAGCTCCGGGAGCTGAAGAGGCCGATCGCCGGAAAGGGCATTTGGAACGATGGAAAATTTTGCGCACGCGTTGGCCGACTTCGTGCGCGACCATCAAGGCTGGGCCGCGCCGATCGTTCTTCTGCTGGCGTTCGGCGAATCGCTGGCCTTCATCTCCCTTTTGATTCCCGCCTGGGGGGCGCTGGTGGCGATCGGCGCGCTGATCGGCGCCAGCGGCATCAGCTTCTGGCCGGTCTGGATTGCCGGCGGGATCGGCGCGGCGCTCGGCGACTGGGTCTCCTATTGGTTCGGCTTCAAATACAAGGAACACGTCGCCCAGATGTGGCCGCTGTCGCGTTATCCGGAAATCCTGCCGCGCGGCGAAGCCTTTTTAAAAAAGTGGGGCATGCCGAGCATTTTCATCGGGCGATTCTTCGGGCCCCTTCGGGCCTCGGTGCCGCTTGCGGCCGGCATTTTCGAGATGCCGTATTGGAGCTTTCAACTCGCCAATTTCGTATCCGCGCTGGTCTGGTCGGCGGCGCTGCTGCTGTTCGGCGACGTGATCGCGCAAATCGCCGAATGGCTGTGGCGCACGGTCTGAACCTGACGGGGGACAAGCCCTGCGTGCAAGCCCGAAGCAGGAGCAGTGCCGGCTGCCCGCGGCATTCGGCCCAATGAGAAGAACGTCGTCGCTCTCGGTCGTCGCACTCGATAGTTGACGCCGACTGAAGGGATATCCCTAACGGGATATGAACGATCGAGAGACTTCGGGTTGTGGTCGGGAAAACAGCCGGCGCTGCACGGGGGCTATTTTCCAGGCATTCAAATGATATTTCCGAGGAGCATGACGCGCAATTTCCATTGCCCGAACGATTCTATTTCCGAAATCCCGCTTCCATGACGACGGAGCGCTTACGAAGGATGAACCAAAGAAATTAAGTCGCTATTCAGAGGCGCATACCATGATGTCGACCGGTACATTAATTATTACTCATGGTTCGCTATGGAAGAAATCCTGGCATCATGTCGCCGCGCATTTTCTGCATTCGGCGCGAAAAAAGCGGGGTGGCAACGTCACTTCCGATTGCGCGGCCGCGGCCTGCTCCGTCTCTCCGATGCAAATCATTCTCTCCTGAGTTCCTTCAGCCGAGATGAGCGCGGCAACATCGCTCTCGCCTTCGGGCTGTCGTCCCTGATGATCTTCACGGCGATGGGGGCAGGGGTCGACCTGTCCCGTGCCTACCTCGCCCGTCAGAAGGTTTCCGAGGTTGCTACCCTGGCCTGCCAGTATGCGAGCCGTCCATCGGTCGTCGACATCTCGACGGCTTCCTATAACGGCACGGGCGGCGGCGCCGCCTATTCATCACAGGTCTCCGCTTTCATCAGCACCACGTGGCAGAGCCAGAACGTCAACCTGACCCAGACCAGCAGCGTGCCGTTTTCGTACACGCAGGGTGGCGCTTCGAGCGTAAACCTCACGGCGTCAGTCCCGACCACATTCATGCAGATCCTGGGCTTTACCCAGATCCCGATTTCGGTTCAGACCCATTGCTTCGACTCAGCTGGTTCAGTGATCCAGCGGGTGCCTGACGGCAATTCCCAGATTATGATCAAGGAAAGTTTCGAGGCAGTACCCGGGGCGCCCAACACGGCCTATGTCACGTACCTTCCGAATGGCCAGAATGGGACGGGGACCAGCGCGACCGGTTACACCAGCGCGGTCGGTTACACCGGGACGGGTGGCACGCAATGGCACATCACCGGTTATTGTCTCGAGCAGGACCTGGCCGGCCAGATCAAGTCGACGGCTTACGATGGCAACTATTCGGTCGAGCTCGATTGCGACAACGGCAGCCACGGTGCGGGTAATTCGTCGATCTCGACCCTGGTTTACCTGGCGGCCGGGGCTTATGAACTGCGCTATTCCTATGCCTCCCGGGTCGATTATCCAAGCTATGACCCGGCCTATTTGTGCGGCTCGGCCGCCAGCGATCTCAACTGGGCTAACAGCTCTACCACGTCATGGTCCGGATCGATGGCGACCGCCTACCGCACCAATCAGATCAACGTTTACCTCGACTTGAATGTCAATGACGCGCCGCCGATGCACACTACCCTGGTCGGAAACGAACAATTGGCGGGCGGCAATCTGATCGACATGTGCCTCTACGGGCAGAGCTGGATCCAGCGCAGCGTCCAGATCAACGTGACGGCGCCGGGCTATTACTGGCTCAGCTTCGCCGCCGATGGGTCGAACGATTCCTACGGCGGCCAGCTCGACGACATACTATTGTGCAACGTGAATTGCCCGGGCACGGTCCAAGACAACTACACGACCGCGTGGACCGTCTCCAGCCTGCTGTTTGAGGATAATTTCGAAAGCCCTGTCTATTCAAATCAGGGATCAGATTACAACACCAACGGCAACGTCAACAAGAGCGTCGGCGCTTCGTCGTACTGGAAACTCTCCGGCAGCGGCTGGGGCAACGCGCCCATCACTCAGTTGCCGTATTGGGTTTACGAATGCCCCGAGGGCAACCAGTGCGCGGAGCTTGGCTGGAACAGCAACAGTCTGATCAGCCAATCCTTCCTGCTCGTGCCGGGCTACTACCAAATCAAATACGACTATGTCTCGGAGGTCCTATTCTCGACGCTGGGCAGCACGGTGTATTGCGGATCGACGCCCGCGGCGGCCAATATATCCACGCTCGCTGCAGCCAGCAGCACCGGCATCAATCGGGTACTCAACGTCAATCACGGGACTCTCAAAAACGATACCAACGCCGTCGGCGTGTTCATGTCGCATGCCCAGGAGGCCAGTACGCCCAACAGTGGCAACGCGCTGGGAACAACCACGAGCTATACCAATTCTGACGGAACAACAACGACTACGCCCGAGGTCGCACCCAATGGCATCAGCCTGACCAGCTACAATGCATCGCAGCTCAATCCGTTGCTCGACATTTGCGGTTACGCTTCGAGGGCGCAGACCCGAACCGCCGTTGTCTTCATCGCGAAACCCGCCTTCTATTGGCTGACGATGGCCGCCCTCGGGACTTCGGATGCATTCGGCGGGCAGATCGACGACGTCAGGATCACCGCGCTCGGCAGCCCCTATGCCTCGAACCCGCCGTCCAACGCCGTTACGATCCCAGTTCCCGCGCCGCAGCCATCGACGAGCATCTATTTCACCGGCTTTTCGATCTCCGCCGACCCGCTGGCGCCGTGATGATGCTGGCCGCACGCCCGACAAGCGTGGCAAGGCTGACCGGCCGCTTTATGCGGGACCGCCGCGCGTCCTCAGCCGTGGAATTTGCCATTTTGGCGACGCCGTTTTTCCTTCTCCTGATGGGCGTAGCCCAGGTCGGCATCTTCTTCATGGCCCAATCGGCCCTTGATACCGGTGTAATCAAGACGGCGGAAACCCTGCGAACCAACTTCACCACCGGCAGCACAGCGACCCTGTTGAACGCTGGACAACTGAAGATCAGTGTGTCCAGCAGTGCCGGAGCGATGATTTCCGATGACGCCAGCCTTGCCGTCGAAATCAGGCAATTTTCCAACCTGACGTCATCGACGGTTCCGATCGTTGACGGGACCGTCGACTATGGATCGAACACCAGCACGCTGGTCTTGCGCGCGCAGTCCACGGTCGTCACTCTGGCGCCAGGTTTGGGCGGTCTCAGCAGGATCTATTCCAGTGCGCTGGTGCGACGGCAGGGAACCTGAGCCTTGCGGAAACTGCTCCAAGACTTCAGACGATCGGGATCGGCAACTGCGGCGATCGAGTTTGCATTCATATTGCCGGTCCTGCTGATGATGTTCGCCGCGGTCGTTGAGGCCGGGCGGCTGTTCCAGGTTTATGATGCCACCAATCGCCTGGCGACGCAGTATGCGATCGTATTTGCCGATTGCTCCGATATTCCCGCCGGAACGTGCAATACCGAACTGGCAGCATTGGGCTCCAGCAGCGCGATTGCCAATATCGTCCCGCAGTTGCAGACCGGCCACTTGTCGGTCAGTATTTTTCAGGTGAGCATGTCCGGCACGACACCGACCGTCGTCTATGCCTTTCCCGCCGGCGCGACCTTGACGCCGAACCAGACGCTCGCTGCGCAGGGGCTGCTCAGCAGCAACCAATCCGGCGTCGTTGTGACCGCGACCTACAGCCATAGCCTGGAATTCTTCCAGACCCTGATGTCGCCCTATCTGAGCAGCGTGCTGACGCCATCCTATACCGCCGTGCAACTGAAGGGATGAAAGTGGTCAAGAGGCTGAACTTGATGGCCTACCTGGCCGCGCCACCCAAAGTCTCCATCGCGGGCGCGCTCGACGCAATCGTCTGTCGACGCAACATCTTGACGCCGACGGGGCACGGCCCTATAGCCGCGCGATGATCAATGCCGCGACCATTCTAACCGTCCGCCGCCGCGCTTTCGCGGCGAGGGTGGATGCTTGCGCTTGAGATCGTCCCCCCTGCCGCCGGATCCATTCCGCGGCCTTGCCCCAACCATCAACGCGGTGTGATCTGGCGGCTCCTACGTCAAGCAGGAGTTTGAAATGTATACGCCTCCCATGTTCAGGCCCGATCGCGCCGCTTGCCTTGCCTTTGCGCAAGCACGCGGATTTGGCACCGTCACCGCCTGGGACGGCTTTAGGCCCATCGCATCGTCACTGCCATTCTATCTGACCTCAGCCGATGACGGTACGCCGCACGCCGCGTTTCATGTCGCGCGTCACAATCCGCTGACGAAACTTGCGGACGGGAAATCGCGCTGGCTGATGGCGGTGACCGGTGCGGACGCCTATGTTTCGGCGGACTGGTACGCATCGCCGGATCAGGTGCCGACCTGGCTCTACCAGGCCGTGCATCTCACCGGCGTGGTGCGGATGTTGTCGGACCAGGAACTCGGTCCGCATCTGGACGCGCTGAGCGCCAAGTTTGAAAGCTGGCTTGGGCCGAAACCGCCTTGGACGTCGTCGAAGATGACGACCGGACGTCTCGAGGCGCTGAAAAAATCGATTGTGGGCATGGTGATGCCGGTAGACGAGGTCGAGGGCAGCTTCAAGCTCAATCAGCACAAATCCGATGCCGATTACGTGGCGGTTGCGCTGGCGCTGGCGCGCCAACCAGAGCCCGCGGCCCGGGTCCTGGCGGACGAAATGCGGGCCTTGCGCCCGCAGCCTTTCGCAAGCGGGACGGCACAATTGGATGCCTAGGCGATGCCAGAGGGAACGAACTCGTGCCCCTGAGGTCGCGCACATCGATCGTTCAAAGCACCCCGAAAATCGCCAGCGCCAGCACGGCCTGGGCGCCAAATCCGACCACGAATGCCAACGTGCGAAACACCGGCAGGCCCATCGTGTAGACGATCAGATGCGCGACGCGGGCCCAGAAATAAACTGCGCAGGCGAGTACCGTCCACTTCGTTGAGTAGTCGATCTGGGCAAGGATCAGCACCAGCGGCGCAAAGATGATGAGGTTCTCGACCGCGTTGTCGTGCGCGAACATCAGGCGCGTTGCCCAGGGCGCATGCGGCTTGTCATTGCGCGAGGGATTGGCCATGGCGCCGCCGAGGCCGCGCACCATGCTGCGGTTGAGTATGTAAGGCACCCACAGCAATCCGGTCAGGATTACCGTCAAGGTCAGCCAGAACAATTCGCGCGTCATGGGATTACCCTCAAGCAAGTTTCTCGATCTCGTCCCGGCGCAGGACGGCCGGTTGCAAACAAACGCGCAAGCGTTGCGCTACGCGCGGACCCGGACATAGCTGCCGGGCGCGTCTTCGATCGGAGGCATCGCGTCACTGCCGACTGCGCGCGCGGGCACCTTTTCCGCGTCGATGCTTTCGAGCCACTCGCGCCAGTCCGGCCACCACGAACCCTTGTGCTCCTGGGCGCCCTTGAGCCAGTCCTCGAGCTTGACGTCCTTGATGCGGTCGTTGGTCCAGTACTGGTACTTGCCCGACGACGGCGGGTTGACCACGCCCGCAATATGGCCGGAGCCGGACAACACATATTTCACCGGGCCCCCGAAAAACTGCGAGCCGTACAGCACCGAGTCCGCCGGAGCGATATGATCCTCGCGGGTCGCCAGATTGTAGATCGGCACCTTCACCTTCGA
>NZ_JBEKXH010000107.1:0-16457 GCF_049512235.1 Bradyrhizobium sp. | reverse complement strand
TTTCGTCGGGCTCGTGATCCTGATCTCGGTGTCGGTGACGGCGCGGTCGCAGCGCGAACGGCGCACCCGCAGGGTGCGGGCATGAAACAGCCGTCCGTCGCTTCGCCCGTGGCCCGCATCGGCCGCTTCCTTGCCGGCGGCACCATCGGCACGCTGACCCTGCTGCTGCTGGCGCTATGGGCGGTGTTCGCGCTCGCGATCGGCAACCGGTTCTTCTCCGCCAGCACCCTGCAATCGATGGCGTTCCAGTTGCCGGAGCTCGGCATCCTCTCGCTGGCCATGATGCTGGCGTTGCTGTCGGGCGGGCTCAACCTCTCGATCATCGCCGCCGCCAATCTGAGCGGCCTGACCATTGCCTTCCTGCTCACGCGCACCCTGCCCGGCAGCGAGGGCCTGGCCTGGGTCGGTTGGCAAGTCGCGGCGATCGCCGCCGGCTTCGCCGTCGCCGGCCTGATCGGGCTGGTCAATGGCTACGTCATCGCCTATCTCGGCGTTTCGCCTATACTCGCCACGCTTGGCACCATGACGCTGTGCAAGGGCATCAGTATCGGGCTGACCCGCGGCAACGTCATCTCGGGCTTTCCCGATCCGATCATCTTCATCGGCAACGGCACCATTTACGGCGTGCCGTTCGCGCTGGTCGTGTTCGCGCTGTGCGCGGTTCCGGTGGCGATCCTGCTCAACGCCACGCCGTTCGGGGCCAAGGTCTACATGATCGGGTCGAACGAGAAGGCGACGCGCTATTCCGGCGTCGATACCCGCGCCGTGCTGCTCAAGCTCTATGTGCTGTCGAGCCTGCTCGCCGGCGTCGCCGCCGTGGTGATGATGGCGCGGTTCAACTCCGCCAACGCGGCCTATGGCGAGAGCTATCTGCTGGTCACGATCCTGGCCGCGGTGCTTGGCGGGGTTGATCCGTTCGGCGGCTTCGGCAAGGTCGGCGGCCTGATCATGGCGCTGGTGATCCTGCAGATGATCTCGTCGGCGTTCAACCTGCTCAATCTCAGCCAGTTCCTGACGCTTTCGATCTGGGGCGGCATTCTGATCGCGGTCGCCGCCGTGCCGCATCTGCGCGGCCTGCTGCGAAGGTGAGAGGCGCGATGCAACGGGACACCGCGCCAGCCCGGATCGCCGTTCTTGACATCGGCAAGAGCAATCTCAAGCTGCTGGTCGCCAGCGATGACGGCTGGCCGATCGAGACGCTGTCGGTGCCGAACGCCGCGACTGCCTCCGGCCACTATTTGGCCTGCGATCTCGCCGCGCTCGAAGATTGGTTCCTCGATGCGCTGGCCGCGGTGGCGCGGTGTCACGCCATCGGCGCTGTGGTCGCCACCGCGCATGGCAGCGGCGCGGTGCTGGTCGAGCGCGAAACGGCGGTGCTGCCGATGATGGACTACGAGGCGGTTTCACCGCCCGAGATCGATCGCGCCTATCAAGAGCAGGCGCCGCCTTATTCGGAGGTGTTCTGCCCCATTGGTGCAGGTGCGATGCGGCTCGCCAAGCAGCTGCTCTGGCAGCAGACCGCGTTTCCGGCCGAATTTGCCCGTGCCACCGCCTATCTCACCACGGCGCAGTATGTCGCGATGCGGCTCGGTGGCCGCAAGGCGAGCGAAATCTCGCAGTTGGCGGCGCAGGGCCATATCTGGGATGCGGTCGGGCAGCAGCCCTCTTCGATCATGCGCAGGCGCGGCTGGGACCGGCTGTTGCCGCCGCGCGCGGTGGCCGGAGCGGTGCTGGGCACGGTGTCCGAGGAGGTGATCCGCCGCACCGGGCTGTCGCCCGCGACCGAAATCCTCTGCGGGGCGCATGATTCGAATGCCAATCTGTTCCGCTACAAGGCGGCGGGGATGGGCGAGGCCTCGATCCTGTCGACCGGCACCTGGATGATCGGCTTCCAGCGCGGGCTCGATCCTGTTCAACTCGACGGCGAGAGGGCGATGGTGCTGAACGTCGATGTCGATGGCGACCAGGTGCCGTCGACGCTGACCATGACCGGCCGCGAATATGACCTGATCCGGCGCGACCATCGCGCTGACGATGCGGCAGTGCTGGCCGCGATCGGCAAGCTTGCCGCGCAGCGAACGCTGGCGCTGCCCTCCTTCGCCGGCGATGACGGGCTGTTCCCCGGCGCCGGTGGGCGCGGCCGCATCATCGGCCCGGCCCCGCAAGGGCCGGCGGAATGGCAGGCGCTGGCGGTGCTCTACGCGGCCTTTACCGCCAGCCATTGCCTGGATGCGCTGGCAAGCCAGGGGCGCGTCATTATCGATGGCGGGTTCGCCACGAATGTGCCATTCGCTCGGACGCTGGCAGCGTTGCGGCCGGGCCAGCGCGTGTCGGCGAGCCGGTCGCGCGACGGCACCGCGCTCGGCGCGGCGCTGCTGTGGAAGCGGTTTTCGCGGGCAACGCCGGTCGCAAGCGTCGTGCTCGACGATATCGTCGGGCTCGACGGCAAAGAAAAGCGCGTGGCGCTGCTCGATGCCTATCAATCCTGGATCGTCCAATCGGAGCCACCCTCATGACCAGCGACAGCCACGCCGATCTTCGCCAGGGCATCGTCGATACCTGCCGGGAGATGAACCGAAATGGCCTCAACCAGGGCACCTCGGGCAATCTCTCGCACCGCATTGCCGGCGGCATGCTGATCACGCCGACCTCGCTGCCCTACGAGCGGATGAGCGCGGACGACATCGTCGCGATGGATTTTTCCGCCGAATATGCCGGCAATCACCGGCCCTCGTCGGAGTGGCGCTTCCATCGCGACATCCTGAAGGCGCGGGAGGATGTCAACGTGGTGCTGCATACGCACTCCACCTTCTCCACCATCCTCGCCGTGCACGAGCGCGCCATCCCCTGCTTCCACTACATGGTCGCGGTCGCCGGCGGCAACGACATCCGCTGCGCGCCCTATGCCTGTTTCGGCACCCAGGCGCTGTCAGACCATGCGCTCGAAGCGCTTGATGGGCGCCAGGCCTGCCTGCTCGGCCATCACGGGCTGATCGTCATCGCTGCGAGTTTCGAGAAGGCGCTCTGGCTCGCGGTCGAAGTCGAGACGTTGGCCAGGATGTACGTCCACGCGCTGGCGATCGGCGAACCGCCGCGGCTGACCGAGGCCGAGATGGCGCAGGTCCACGAGCAGATGCGCCGCATGGGCTACGGCCAGGCCCCGGATCTCGAGGGCGTCGGCGACGTGCCGCGGCTGAAACCGATCTGAGGGGAAGGGAGGACAGATTGGTCGAACCAACTCCGGAACTGGTCTTAGTTTAAGCAACGGTGAATGCATCCTACGCCAGCGCGTAGGAGGGGTGGAGCGAAGCGATACCCATCAATTGCAGTTTGCGAAGATGATGGGTTTCGCGAAGGGCTCAACCCATCCTACGTGCTAAGAAGGAGATCGGTCCCGGCCTCCTCAATGCGATGCTCGACCAGTTGGGCCTGACCAAAGACGACTTGGAGGAGTGATCATGGCGTTCGGATATCGATAGACGCTGGAGCGGCAGGAGAATGGTGGTGGCTTGTTCGCTTTCCCGGAATTCCGGAGGCGCTGACCGAAGGCGAGACCGAAGAGCAGGCAAGGGCAAACGCCCGCGACTGCGTCATTTCGGCTCTTGAAGGATACATGAAGGCCGGAAAGCCGCTGCCTAGGGACGGCGCGGGACATTCGGGACGACCCGATCGTGCAGTGCTGCCGTCGCTCGTGACCGCGAAGCTGGCCGTTTACGAGACAATGCGCACACACGGCTGGTCCAAGGTCAAGCTCGCCAAGGAGCTTGGCATGTCCGAAAACTCCGTGCGCAGGCTGCTCGACCTGCATCACAGTTCGCAAATGTGGATAATCGACGAGGCACTGGCGAAGATGAATACGGAGCTATCGGTCGATTTGCCGAAGGTACAGCCCAGCGGAAGGGCGGCGTGAGGCCACCAAACAATACCGTAGGACGCCCCAAGATAATGAGCAGCAGATGGATGGTTCGGCGGCAAGCAGATTGGCGATGGCTTCGGCCGCCTTCTTCGCCGCATCGAGCCCAAAAACGGCGGGTTTCGGCGTGCCCAGTTCTGTACCGAAATCTTCCGGCCGACGCGACGTGAGCGTCGAAACTCTGCTCAAGGCTTATCCGGTTACGCCGACAATGTCGGCGTAACCGGACTGGCACCGCAGGCTCACCAGCGAAGCGCGGGAGATCAGTTCGTTGCGAACCGCGGTGAGGTGCAGCCGCCACAGACCCACGGCCAGGACCAGTCGGCAACCTTGCCCTTGTTGGCCTCGACATAGGGGCTCCACGCCCGGGGCGGCAAGGCCTTGCTCTTGTAGACGATGCTGAACTGGCCGTCGGCCTGGATCTCGCCGATCATGACCGGCTTGGCCATGTGGTGATTGCTGCCCATCACGACTTCGAAGCCCGACGGCGACTTGACTTTCTGGCCGATCATGGCCTGACGCACCGCCTCGACATCGGTGGTGCCGGCCTGCTGCACCGCCTGGACCCACATATGGAACAGGATATAGGCCGACTCCATCGGATCGTTGGTGACGCGTTTGGGGTTCTTGGTGTAGGCGCGCCACTTGGCGATGAACGCCTTGTTCTCGGGCGTGTTGACCGACTGGAAGTAGCTCCAGGCCGCAAGGTGCCCGACCAGAGGCTTGGTGTCGAGGCCCGCCAGTTCTTCCTCGCCGACCGAGAACGCGATCACCGGAATGTCGGTAGCCTTGACGCCCTGATTGCCGAGCTCCTTGTAGAACGGCACGTTGGCATCGCCATTGATGGTCGAGACCACGGCCGTCTTCCTGCCGGACGAGCCGAACTTCTTGATCGCCGCCACTTCGGTCTGCCAGTCGGAGAAGCCGAACGGGGTGTAGTTCTCCATGATATCTTCATCCTTGACGCCCTTGGTCTTGAGGAAGGCGCGGATGATCTTGTTGCTGGTGCGGGGATAGACATAGTCGGTGCCTTCCAGCACGAAGCGCTTCACCTCGCCGCCTTCCTTGCTCATGAGATATTCGACTGCCGGCACGGCCTTGTTGTCGGGCACCGAGCTGCCATAAAAGATATTGTAGGAGGCTTCCTCGCCTTCATATTCGAGCGGATAGAACAAAAGCCCGTCGAGCTCCTCGAACACCGGCAGCACCGACTTGCGCGACACCGACGTCCAGCAGCCGAACACGGCGGCGACCTTGTCCTTGGTAAGCAGCTCGCGGGCTTTTTCGGCGAACAGCGGCCAGTTCGAGGCGGGGTCGACGACGACAGGCTCGATCTGCCTGCCGAGCAGTCCACCCTTGGCATTGACGTCTGCGACCTCCATCAGCATCAGGTCCTTCAGGATCGTTTCGCTGATCGCCATTGTGCCCGACAGCGAATGAAGGATGCCGATCTTGATGGGTTCTTCGGCTCTCGCGCTGTTCGCGCCGGATCCGAGAAAGAGGGCGACAAGGGCGGCCGCGGCGGATCGCCAGCGGAATAGTGCGGTGCTCATAGGTTCTCCTTTTGGTTCGATTCCCGGGAGCATCGCGACGCGGCTCCCACTTGCGTTCAGTCAGTGCGGCAACGCTCGCACGGAGCAAAGCGCTGCAAGGAGAGCCGCTGGTGGAAAATGCGATGGCTCCATCCGCTGGCTTTCCGATAGGCGCGCGATCTCGGGGGTTGCTCAGGAGATAGACGGCCAGGCAGGCTTTCGGGCAGAACCTGCATGGGCTCTGGGCAGCCTCGCGGACGGATTGCAGCGCGTAGGTCCAGTTACTGGCAAAGCGAGGGAGCCAGTTGGAAAAGTGCGGAAAATCGGCTGACACGGCGGAAAATCGCGCCAAAATCGAAGCACTGGACCCATCAACTGGCCCAGCCCTTGCTCCGTCCTTGGTTCAGGGAAGCTTAACCGCACGGCGCAACATGCAGATTTCCGTTCTCCTCGATCGGACACGGCCGGAATCGCTGACGACGCAGATGGTCGACCAGATCCGCGAGGCGATCCGCTGCGCGCGCATTGCACCGGGCACGCGCCTGCCGTCGTCGCGCCGGCTGTCCGAGCAATTGGCTATATCCCGCAACACCGTGGTTCGCGCCTATGACCTGTTGCTGATGGAAGGCATCGTCGAATCGCGCCCGGCGTCGGGGATCTATGTCGCCGAACCGTCGCCGAGCCATTCTGCGCCAGTTCGCCCGACCTTCGATACCGGCGATCGCGTGGTGCGGACGCGCATGCCAATGCCGTTACGTCACGCCCGCGCGCAGAACTCGCCGCATCTCAACCACAGCCGCCTGCTCTACGATTTCTTTCCGGGCCGCCCCAGCGCCGATATGTTTCCGCTGAAGACCTGGCGCCGCCTGTTGCAAGGCAATCTCTCGCATGGCGGCGCTGCCGGTCTCACGCAATATGGCGAACCGGCGGGGCTTCCGGCGCTGCGCACCGCGATCGCCAATCATCTCGCGGTTGCGCGCGGCATCGTGGCCGATCCAAGCCGCATCGTCATCGTGTCCGGCATCCAGGAGGCGCTGACGCTGACGGCGCGGCTCTACTTGGCGCGCGGCGCGCTCAGCGCCGTCGAGGATCCCTGCTACCGCGGCGCCGCGCTTGCCTTTGACGCCACGGGTGCCGAGGTTGCGAGCGTCGCCGTCGATCAGGACGGGTTGATCCCCGATGAGCTGCCGCAGCGCACGGCCTCACTGCTCTATACCACGCCCTCGCATCAGTATCCGACCGGCGCCACGCTGTCGGCGACACGGCGCAGCGAGGTGATCGACTGGGCCCGCCGCCATGGCTGCTATATCATCGAGGACGACTATGATTGCGATATCCGCTACCAGGGTTCGCACCTTCCGCCGCTGGCGGCGCTGGCGCCCGACTGCACCATTTACGTGGGCACCTTCTCCAAATCGCTCGGCGCCGGGTTGCGGCTCGGGTACATGGTCGTGCCCGAACATATTGCCGCAGCGGTTTGTGTCGAGAAATCCCTCCTCAACAACGGTAACCCCTGGCTGGAGCAGGCGACGCTGGCCGACTTCATGCATAATGGCAGCTATGCAACTCACCTGCTGCGCGTTCGCTCGCATCACAGAGATAACCGTGACTGCCTGGTCGCCGCGCTACGCCGCAGCTTCGGCGAGGTTGTCGTCGATGGTCTGGCGGGAGGGCTGCATGTGCTCTGGCATCTGCCGCCGGGAATTCCGGACGCCGTGACGGTCGAGGCGCTGGCCCGGGACGCGCGGGTCGGCGTTTATTCATTGGCCTCGGCGCGCGTGCATTTTCAGCGAAAAACCGCGCTGACCGGCCGCGCCATCATTCTTGGTTATGCCGCGTTGTCGCAAAAGCAGATCGAGAAGGGTATCGCGCGGCTGTCGGACGCGATCGACGACGCCATCGATGATCCCTCAACCGACATGACCGCCCTGTTCTCGGACCAGTTTGCTCCAAAGTTCGCCGCCGCGGCTCCGAAGCATCATCTGGCTCCACGACTTCGGCGGCAACCGGCTCTACGCTATCGGCCGCTTCATCGGGCATTTTCGCATGAGATCATCGTGCGACAGGGTGGCGATCCGATGCCCGTTCTGAAAAACATCTATCGTTATCCGATCAAGGGTTTGACGGCGCAGCCGTTGCTGAGCGTCGAACTGCAGGCCAAAAAGCCGTTGCCGCACGATCGCGTCTTCGCGCTGGTGCGTCCCGGGGCCCCGTTCGACACCAGCCAGCCGAAATGGGGCAAGAAGGGATTGTTCGTGATGCTGATGCTGGAGGAAGCATTGGCGCGGGTCCGGACCACGCTCGAGGTGGAGACCTCGAGACTGACGATAACGCAGGGCAATCGTCAGCTCCTCGTGGCCGATCTGGATGACGAAGCGGCGCGCGCCAAAGTCGAGGAGATCTTCTGGCAGCTGGTTCCGGCCTTGCGCAGTGCGCCGACCCTGGTGCGCTCGCGCGACGGACATTTCATGGACAAGCCGGACAATGTCATCTCGCTGATCAATCTGGCGACGCTGCGCAGCCTCGAGGCGCAATGGGGCATCAAGATCGATCCCTTGCGTTTTCGCGCCAATCTCTACATCGACGGCGCGGCTCCTTGGGAAGAGTTCGATTGGGTCGGCAGCGACATCCGGATCGGCGACGGGCTGTTTCGCGTTGACCGGCGCAACGGCCGCTGCGGCGCCACCAACGTCGACCCTGAAACCGGCCGCCGCGACCTCGACATTCCCGGCTCGCTGCGGGCGGCCTTCGGACACAAGGAACTCGGCATCTACCTCGTGGCCAGGGAAAACGCGAAGCTGAGCGTCGGCGACCCCTTGGTGACGCCGGCGCCGGCCGGCATGGCTGTTGTCGCAAGAGCCCCGGCGATACGACCTGCGAGCCGCCAGATGTTCATGTGCGGTGGATGCTATTTCATCTACGATCAGGCCACCGGCTCGCCCGATCAGCTGATTGCTGCCGGCACCCCGTTCGCGGCGATACCCTCGAACTGGCGCTGCCCGGATTGCGGAACCGACAAATCAACCTTCCGGCCCCATGTCGAGGCGCCGCGCGCTCACCGTACAATTTAGGATGAGCGGGGCCTGATCAGTTGTAGGATGGGGTAGAGTGACCAGATCGGACGCATGTCCGCACTGGTCGCGAAACCCATCGCAGCGGCGGAATTGGTGGGTTTCGCGAAGAGCTCAACCCACCCTACGCTGACGACCAACGTTTTCCCTAGCCGCCGGCGCGGGATATCCACGTCTCCTTAACGTAACGCGTTGCATCGTACGAAGTTAACCGATGAACTGCTACGTTGAACTACGGAGCGCGAGAAGTTGGCCTCTGCAATAATTGACGCGGAAGTGAAGGGCGCTGCGACTGGCAGCGCCCCACGCTCTGATCGGCTAGCCGACGGATACGAGTTCGCTTTTCGGCGAAAATTGCGATGGGTCACGCTCTCCCTGCTGATGATCAATGTTCTGATCGGCCTGTTTGCGCGCGACCAGCAGCATGCCATCATCGACTATGCCCTGAACGTATATGACAGGGTGTTCACCTCCACCAACTCTGTCAGCCTGGCGCAGATATCGTTTCAAGGATATGTCGACGAACGTTATCGCTCCACGGCAGCAATGCAGACCGCCGCACTGCTGGATGATGTCCTGAACGATATGGATGTCGCCATCGAAAGGTCGATTTCTCCGAGCACGCGCGCCGAGGGGCTGGAAATCAAAGCGATGATTGCCAGGCTGGCTGCAGTGGATACCCCGGAGCTGGAGACCCCGATAACTGATATTAAAAAAAGGATGGCGCTGCTGCACGAAAGGAATTCGAACTCCAGCCTGCAGGCGCGGGACAACGTCGAGCAATTGTCGATCAGGTCCGATCTGCTGCTGCTGGCTTCGATCCTCACCAGCATCGGGCTGGCCGCGCTGGTGCTGCTGATGATCCACCGCATGATCAGGTTGTGGAGCAAGCGATCGAGCGACCATCTCTTCGGTGCCCTCGAGGGCATGCCGCAGGGGCTCAGTCTGTTCGATGGCGACCAGAACCTGATCGCCTGCAATTCAAGATATGCCGAGATGTACGGGCTGCCTCCAGAGCTGACCCGGCGGGGTACCCTGCTGCGAACCATTCTGGAGCATCGGGTGAGTAACGGGACATCTCCGGCCGGCGACGAGAATTTTGTTGAACGGTCGCTGGCTTCGCCGCACGTTACAGGTACGGAAGACTATCAATTGCAGGATGGTCGCATCATTTCATTGCTCAAGGCGCCGCTGAATACCGGCGGGAGGGTCACCATCCACTTGGATGTAACCGAGAAGCGCGACACAGAAAAGCGGATCGCGTATCTGGCGCATCACGATGCACTGACCGGATTGGCCAATCGCGTTCAATTGCGAGAGCATCTCGAAAGAACCCTGGAAGGTTTGAACCCCGGCGGGCGGGCGTCCGTGTTTTGCGTGGATCTCGATCACTTCAAGAGTGTCAACGATACGCTGGGGCACGCCGTCGGGGATACGTTGCTGCGTGCGGTTTCCGAGCGGTTGCACGATCTGGTGGGCGAGGGCGGCTTGATTTCACGGACCGGTGGCGACGAGTTCGCGATCGTGCAGTCCGGCGCGGAGGCTCCGATGGAGGCCGCCGCCGCCCTGGCGGCACGCATCGTCGAAGCCTTGAGCATGCCGTTCGAACTCGGGGACCACGATGTCGTGATTGGCGCGAGTGTTGGGATCGCGGTGGCACCCGATGACGGCGACAATGCGGACCAACTCCTGAAGAGCGCCGACCTGGCATTGTACCGGGCAAAAGATGAGGGCCGTTCAGGATTTCATTTCTTCGAAACGGAAATGGACGTCAAGGCCCAGGCCCGGCGCGTCCTTGAAATTGACCTTCGCAAAGCCCTCTCCACCGGGGAGTTCGAGTTGTATTACCAGCCGATCGTCAATCTCGCAGACGACCGGGTCAGCGGATTTGAAGCGTTGCTGCGGTGGAACCATCCGACGCGCGGCAAGGTTCCGCCGGACGAATTCATCCCGGTGGCTGAGCAGACCGGGCTCATTGTTGCCATCGGCGAGTGGGTGATCCGGCAGGCCTGTGCCGAGGCCGCGACATGGCCATCCGATCTGCGGGTGGCGGTCAATGTTTCGCCGTTGCAATTCCGCCGTATCAACCTGGTTTCCACGGTGGTGTCCGCCCTGGCGACCTCCGGACTGCGGCCGGATCAGTTGGAGATTGAAATCACCGAGAACGTTTTGATGCATGATGATGTACGGACGATGGCGGTGTTGCAGCAGCTGCACGGCCTCGGTGTCAGGATATCGATGGATGACTTCGGCACCGGCTATTCGTCGTTGAGCTATCTGCGCAGCTTCCCGTTCGACAAGATCAAGATCGACCAGAGCTTTGTCCGGGACCTGATCGACAGGCCCGACTCCATCGCCATCATTCGCGCCGTCGCCGCGCTCGGCTTGAGCTTTGGCATGTGCACATTGGCCGAAGGCGTCGAAACCCAGGAGCAGCTGGACAAGATGCGCGCGGAGGGGTGCACCGAGGTGCAAGGATACTTCTTTAGCAAGCCGGTGCCCGCCGGCGAGATTGCCCGGCTGCTGAACGGATTCAAGCAACGCGAGCGGGCGGTGGCGTAGCCGCCGGCTGGTCTCGGCCGGCCTTCCTGGTGCGGATCATCGCGTTCTGCGCGGCAGGGACGTTCGGGGATTCTGCCGCAATGGAGCTCAGTCGAAGGCTGCCGGAAGCTGGCCGTTCCGAAAAATGACCGTGGGCTCATCGTCGTAGTCGCCCATCTCGGGATCGCCTGTCGATGAAAAGGCGACGACACCGAGTTTGCTCGATGCCAGTCTTTCCGCCGTTCGCAGCGCGCCGGTCGCCGATTTGCACGCGATCGGAACATCGGCTTTGAGATTTCCGCCTCTGCCGGCATTGAATGACTGCACGAAGTAGCTGGTCTCGCGGGCCATGAAATCATCTCTCCTCAACCGGGGTGGTTCGGCGCCCGACGTTTAGATCGCGATCAACTTTTCATCGCCTGCAGCAGCGCCGGGATCCTGATGGTGGCGAAATTGGAGAAGGTGTCCGACACCGCGTAGGGCAAAATGATCTGGTCGTCGTGCCTGATGGCGCCGCAGGTATAGACGACGTTGGGCACGTAGCCTTCGCGCTCGGATGGTTCGGGGCGCAACAGCGGCTCGCGCGAGCGCGCCAGCACCTTGGAGGGATCGCGCTTGTCGAGCAGCGCGGCGCCGATCGAGTATTTGCGGACCGGGCCGACGCCGTGCGTCAGCAGCAGCCAACCTTCGTCGAGTTCGATCGGCGACCCGCAATTGCCGATCTGGACGAACTCCCAGGGAAATTCCGGCTTCAGAATTGCCTGGCCGCCGTCCCACGTGTACAGGTCGTCCGAATAGATCAGATAAAGGTTCTCGTTATCCTGCCGCGCGATCATGGCGTATCGGCCGCCGATCTTGCGCGGGAACAGCGCCATGCCCTTGTTCCGTGCCGCAGCCCCTCGCAACGGCGTCATCCGGAAGGACATGAAATCGCTGGTCTCGATCAGTTCCGAACGGATCGCCTGCCCGCTATAGGCGGTGAAGGTCGCGTAATAGGTCTTCCGGCCGCCGTCGCTGAATTCGACAAAGCGCGCGTCCTCGATGCCGTTCGATTGCGATTCGGTGACCGGAAATATGACGCGCTCGCTCAGTTCTTCCTCGGGATTGAAAGCCAACTCGATACGGTCGCCATCCGGTCCGGCTACGCGGCGGCTGATCCGGGGGCTCGAGGCGAGACGAGCCGTCGGATCAACGGTCAGGCTGCCATCGGCTGCGATGGTACCGGCCCGAAATGTCAGCGACGACACGTGCCCTTCGCCGGTGGCTCGAAGGCTGAGAATAAAGCGCAGGCCGCCTTCCGGCGCGCCGGACTGGTCGGGGTGCGGAACGATGCTGGGGTTGAACAAGGCCGAGGCTTCGAACGAATATTCGTGGAGAAAATAGGCGCCGATCAGCTGGCGCTGGTTGTTGGAAAAGCTGCCGTGCTCCGCCAACGCCTGTTCCATGACGTCGGCTCGCGACTCGAACGTCTCCAGCAGGTTGCGATGCCGGCCCTGGAAATTTTCCAGTACGTCGGCGAGCTGGCTGGCGACGGTCTCGGCATCGAGCGCGAGGACGCGGTCGACGATGTGGTTGGCCCGCGTCTTGTCGGTCGGGTTGAGATCGCGCGGTTCGGTCGCCGGCTTGAACGGGCGCACGATCACCCGCGCTGGATCGGGACGCAGATAAAGCGCGCGTCGGTTCAGGAAGGTGGTTTCCGGCAAGGTATCCTCGGGTCGCTGGAGCAAAACGGACGAACTCAAACGCCGACGGTTCGAAGCGCCGCGGTCTTTGCCTGGCCAGTGTTGACGCGCACAAGCTGCCGAATCTCTGCGAGCGCCAGCAGATAGGATAAGACCGACTCAGCCCCGCGATTCTCATTAGCACGATCGGGATGCAATCCATCGCGACAACTGCCGGTATGCGGATCGACCAGCGCAATGGACAGGTCGTTGCTGCCGAGGAACCAGCCGAAGGCGCGCCTTGCCATGACTGTCCACTCCGCGTCGCCCTCCGCCCGCCAAGCCGTGAGGCAGGCCGCGATCGAGGCCGTGGCTTCCACCGGCTGTTGATCAAAGGGACGGGGAGGCTGTCGGCGTTCGCCGAAGCCCGCGGTGCCGACCGGCCGGAAATGACCAAGCGAAGTCGTTTGCTGCGTCATCAGCCAGCGCAGCGACCTCAATCCGGCATCGACGTAGCGAGGCGTTTGCGTCGCCATGCCGGTCACGATCAAGGCTTGTGGCAGGCGTGCGTTGTCGTAAGCCAGCCCGTCCTCGAACCACACCCAGGCGGGCGTCTCGACCGATGCGAACATGGTCATCAGCCTGTCGGCAAGAACGCGGCGGATTGCCCCGGCATGAAGATCATCGGGAATCGTCGTGCAATAAGCGTCCAGGCCCAACAGCGTGAATGCCCATGCGCGGGGCGAACGAAATGCCTCCGCGGTGGGAAATGCCATGGCAAACAAGGATGTTGCCCATGATCTTCGCGACGCACTGGAGTCTTTGCGGCCGCACTCGCCCAAGGCCCAGAGCGTTCGCCCGTGACTGTCTTCGGAACCTCGGTCTTCGAGCCAAATGCGGCTGAAGGCCATGAAGTTGCGAAATCTTCCGGTGTCGGGATTCCATGCATGCTGCACAAAGGCGGCGAAGCGGGCTGTCAGAACTTCCGCCAGCGGCTGTTCGCCCGGATTGTTGAGGGCGCAGGCCAATAGCAATGCGCGCGCGTTGTCATCCACGCAATAACCGTGCGCGCGATCCGGTACCGAATGCACCGCGTGCTGAAACAGGCCGGTATCGTCGCACATCGACAGCAAATGGCCGATTTGCATGTCGGGCGCCACCGGACCGCGCGGCTCGGGCGAGGCCGTGTCGCGGCGCGCGACGACCTTGAGCGCGTGACCGTGCCGCGCCTGCTCGAAGGCGGACACATAATGCTCGGCGGCGCGTTGCCATGTCATTGTTCGGCTGTCCGCATAGGCGCGCCGGCACATCGCCTGCCGGCGGCCATCGTCCGTGAGCAGTTCCGCGATTTCGCTGCCGATCGCCGCCGGGTCGCCGAAAGGCACCAGAACGCCGCGTCCATCGGCCAGCAATTCGCACGCGTGCCAGTACGGCGTCGAGACCACCGGCTTGCCCAGTCCGAAGCTGTAGGCCAACGTTCCCGACGTCATCTGCGCTTCGTTGAGATAGGGCGTGACATAGACGTCGCACATCGAGATGAATTCGAGCAGCGTGGCCTGATCGACGAAGCGGTCAAGCAGCACCACGTTGTCTTCGATACCAAGCTCGCGCGCCCGCGCCAGCAGGCCTTGGCGATAGGCCTCGCCCTGGTCGCGAACCAGATTGGGATGGGTGGCGCCGAGTACGACATAGACCGCATCCGAGCGGCGCCGCAGAATCGACGGCATGGCGTCGATCATGACTTCGATGCCCTTGTTGGGGGACAAAAGGCCGAATGTCAGAATGACCGGCTTGCCGGCAAATCCGAGCTTGGTCTTCGCCGCATCGGGCCCGACAAAGGCGGCGTCAGGAATGCCGTGGGCAATGAGCTCGATCTTGTCGTCCGGTACACGATAGACGCTTCGGAGCAGCTCGCGGGCCTTTTCGGCCATCACCACGATCTTTGTCGACGCCTCGACGATGTCGTTCAGCACCGCGCGCTGGACCCTGCTCGGCTTGGCCAACACGGTGTGCAGCGTGGTAACGACCGGCATGGTGAGGCGCGACAACAGCGCGAGAATGTAGGCGCCGGCTTCTCCGCCAAAAATCCCGAATTCGTGCTGCAGGCAAACCGTGTCGAAACGGCCGGCGTTCAGGAAGTCCGCCGCGCGCGCATACTCTTCGAGGTTGTCGTCCTTGATCTGCAAAGCGACGGACGAGGGATAGTCATAGGCACGGCCATGGTCCGTCATCGCCACGATGCAGGTTTCCGGACCCGAGCGCGAACTTGATATCGCCTGCTGCAGATCGGTCGTGAAGGTTGCTATGCCGCAGCGCCGGGGAAGCGAATTGCCGATGAAGGCGATGCGACGAAGCGCCGTCATGTCCGGACCTCGACAATCTCGTTTGATTCAACGGCGTGCGCGGCGGACGGGTCGGCAGCTCCGGCCACGCGCGCTCCGCCATTTTTCAGCACCGACATAACGGGATCCGGTCCCGGATAGGCGATCAGGCCGCTCATGCCGTCCGGGCCAACCTCGATGCCGGTACGGTCGGCATCCATATAGATGGCGTCACCGATCGTCGCATTCGTCATCCCGATGCGGGCGTGGCCCTTGATCACAAGGACCCAGGTTTCCCGATCGGCATTGAGTGCCCAATTCGAATTGGCCTCGAGGTCGATGCGTTCGAGGACGAAATGCGGACTTGCGATCAGGACCGTTCGGGCGATGCTGAGACGGTGTGGGGCGGATTGAGGTTGCGCCGGCCCTGCGTCAGAAACCGCGACGGCGCTGTCTTCGTGCAGCGTGCGCTGCCGGCCATGGTCGAACAGGCGGTATGTCGCGTCGCTACGCTGCTGTATCTCGGCAAGCACGATGCCGGCGCCGATGGCATGTATCGTGCCGGCGGGGACGAAGATGGTGTCGCCCTTCGCGACCGAACGCCAGTGAATGAGCCCAGCGATCGAACCGTCCTTGATCGATGCGCGCAATTCCTCGGGCGTGAGAGCTTGTTTCAATCCAAGGGCAACCCGCGCCTCCGGCGTTGCCGAAAGGATGTACCATGCTTCGGTCTTGCCGTTCGATAGGCCGGTGGAGCGCGCAAATGCATCGTCGGGATGAACCTGGATCGACAATGGCTCGCTGGTGAACAGCAACTTGAGCAGCAATGCCGGGTCTGCCGCATCCTTGTCGTTGCGCTGAAACCACAATTCGCCGACGGCGTCAGCAGAACCGTCAATGCTGCTCCAGGGATAGAGATCGGCGACCCCCCAAGGCTTGCGCGCGACCTGCACCGAGGCATGTTCGATGGTCATAGACTGTCCTGACCGGTCAGGCGCATACCAAATGATATGCCGCTGGCCGATACCGTTGATAAGATTTGGCGGTGGCTAAGGCGTCGCGCCTTCCCGATCGCCGTCGCCGCGATCCAATTGCGCCAGCTGCTCAGATGGCTACTCCGGCGCCCAATAACAACCTGTGCGCGGTCAGATAAGCCATCGCGCCCCGCATTAATAGTCGACAATCGGGGCGTATTGGAGCCGCAACTTGCGATGGGAACCAGGACGTGGCTGAAGCCCGCGCGGTCGATATGTAAGGTCGTCCCTGCTTCCACCGTCATTGCGAGGAGCCCTTGCGACGAAGCAATCCATAGCGCGGCGCACGCGGCTGCGGATTGCTTCGCTCACCGGACGGCGCCTTGCGCCGAGCCGGTGGCTCGCAATGACGGCTTGAAAATCCCTATTTCATTGGCGGCATTT
>NZ_JBEKXH010000106.1:0-16480 GCF_049512235.1 Bradyrhizobium sp. | reverse complement strand
TTTCGTTTTGATTTTTCGTCTTGTTCACCTGTTTAGCGGGTGTTTCAAACTTGATCGCAGCCACGTAGCCCGGATGTTGGCCGCCTTTTATCCAAAAACCGATAACGTGTCGTGGTCGAAATCCGGCCAGAGAACGGTCCCGATTTACCCGCGAACGACCCCAACGCTCAACCGGGACGGCGCGCTCTCGCGCGGCGTCCGCAAGCACATTCACCGATGAACATATATTGGTCGACTTGTGTAGCGCCCGCCATGATCCCTTAACTTCTTGTCAAGACTTATCGTGAATCCTGACCAGCTAAGGATCTGAGTTCATGATATTGGTTCCCAGTATTATCGGCGGCGCGCTGCTCGGCACCCGCTACAAGGTTTTCTGCCTGGTTCCGATCGCTACGACCGGCATCACCGCCATCGCGGCCTTCAACTTCCTTCATCAGGCGCCGTTGAGTTCAACCGTGCTGACCGGGATTCTGCTCACCGTCGGATTGCAGGTCGGATACCTGATCGGGGTCACCGTCCGCTGGGTGCTGCTTCCCGCCCGCGGCGTTGCCGGACCAGCGCCGCCGCTCCATGCAGCCGCTCCGGACGTTGTGACTTCGGCAACAGCCGGATAACATGCCGGGCCATCGCCACGATGACACAAACACAGCGTTTGCGGTCGCTCCATGGCGCAAATGATCAGCTGCGTTAAAGGAAAAGTCAGGGCCGGGCGGCAAACTATCGGCGCAAACCAACGGAGAGCGTTGCGTGCCACAGATTTGGATGACCTATGACGAACTCGCCGCATTGATGGGCTGCGACCCTGCGCAAGCACGCGGCGCCGCCGCCGCCATTCGACTGGACCGTCGCAGGAGCCGCGACGGCCACACCCGCGCCAAGCTGACGCCGGCGCTGATCGCAGCCTTTCTCGACGGCGTCCTGGCGCAACGCCTTGAGCAGGAGATCGCGGCCTGCGCCGGCGATCTGCATGCATTGCGCGAGCGCATGACCATGCGTCCGGCTATTGCGCCGCAGCAATTACGCCGGTCGGCTGCCGGTTGACATGAAGCCCGCGCCGGCTTTGGGGCGGGCCACTGATCCCGCTTTGATTTCCGGAATCGCTGATTATCGCGTTTGCGTGCCTCGGCGCGAAGAGGGCATGGAAAGCCCGACCGCCAGGGCGTGCAAGCTGCGCTCCTCGGCGACGACATCCAGCAATGAAAGACTCCCCGTTGTTCCGGGGTCGGTCAATGAGGCAACTCCCGGGCTCAAGCCGCCTATGGTCCGGGCGAACGCAGCCTGCGCATCAGGCTCTTCCTGTTTTGCCGCTCACGTTCCAGGCGCGTTATCCGCTTGGTGTCCATATCGATCGCGGCAAGCAGGCCCTGGAGCGAGGCGAGGCTCGACTCAGGGTGCTCGGCGACCTGCTTGAGGCAGGCAACATACATCTCCACCATACGGGCGATCGTATGATCACCGAATAGTTCTGTCTTGTACTTCATGGTGCCGTTGACGTTGCCATCCGCTTCCTCCAGGACCAGCATCATGTCGAATTCGGAAACCTCGCTTTCTACGTACAGCGGAGAGAGCTCCAAACCGGGAAGCTTCAGAATCCATTGCGGGACATTGACAAGCACGATCTTGACCTGGAATAGCGGGGAATATGCCAGCTCCCGAGGGGGATTGAGGGTCTCCACCAACTTCTCGAAAGGCAGATCCTGGTGCGCCAGCGCGTCCAGGGTCGTGACACGAATCTGCCGGAGCAATTGTCGGAATGTGCTGCCGCCGGCGATCTCCGTGAACAGTACAATTTGGTTGAGGAAGCATCCGATGACGCCTTCCGAGGCCGCGTCGCCACGCGTGGCCACGTCGGTCCCGACGGCAATTTTGTCTGTTGCCGTGAGGTGACGAAGCAGCACCTTGAAGGCCCCCAGCAGGATCATGAACAGCGTTACGCCTTCGTTGCGGTAGTTCCTCCTCAGCGCCGCGACACTGTCTGCCGGCACCTGAAACCGACAGCTCGCTCCCAAAGATGACGGGCTCGCCGGACGTTGAAAGTCGGTCGGAATGTCCGCGACCGGAATCGCGCCGGCAAGCTTGCCCTTCCAGTAACCGACCAGCGATGCAAGAACTTCCCCGCACATGGTCTGGCGCTGTTGATGAGCGATGTCGGCGTATTGCAGCTCCAGGTCCACGAGCGGCGAGGTCGAGTTCAAGCAGAATGCCCGGTAAATTTCTCCCAACTCCCGATTGAAGATTGCGACCGACCAGCCATCGAAGACGATGTGATGCACGACGAACAGGCCGACATGCTGGTCGCAATCAAGCTTTACGAGCTGCGCCCGCAACAGCGGTCCCTCCACCAGCGAAAACGGCCGCTTGAACTCTTCGCAGATCACACGCCGCAGCGCGAGCTGCCTCTCATCGCCATGTACTGCCGTGAGATCCATGATCGGAACCGGCGCCACCCAGTGAGGCAGAATTTTCTGGACCGGCTTCTCGTTTCGAAGCGGAAAAGCGCTACGCAATATCTCGTGCCTGCGGACGATCTCGTTCAGGCTTCGTTCGAGCACGGCCGTGTCGAGATGTCCCCTGAAGCGAACAGCCGAAACGATATGGAAGGCGGGATCGCCCGGGTTGAGCTGATCGAGGAACCATAGACGCTCTTGCGCGAAGGAAAGCGGCAGGAATTCGCCGCGGGCGATTCTTTCGACGGCAGATCCCCGGCCCGGGACTCCAATTCTTAGCGCCGTCTCGATCCGTCGCGCAAGCTGCGTCAGCACGGACGCCTCAAACACATCGCGAAGCTGAACGTCGACGTGGAAGAGTTCGCGCACGCGGGAGACCATCTGCATGGCAAGGATGGAATGTCCTCCGAGCGCGAAGAAGTCGTCCTGGAGATGCACATGCTCAACGTTGAGCATGCGAGACCAGATGCCGGCGAGCAGCTCCGACACCTGACTGTACTGTTGCTGCGTTCCACCACCGCTTGCCGGTGGCGGCCGGAGCATTGACAGCGCGGCCCGGTCCGCCTTTCCGTTCGCCAGAAGCGGTAATTCGTCCAGCGCGAAAAATGCCGCGGGCACCGCCGACCGCGGCAAGTGCCGATAAACCCAACGGCGCAAATCGTCTTCAGCCGGGCGATCTGCCTGCTTGTGACACACGAAATATGCTATAATCCGACGCTCGCCGGAGCGATCTTTCTCCAAGACCGCGATGGATTCGCGCACGGCCGGGTGCCGCGACAGCACCGCTTCGATCCCACCCAACTCAATCCGGACGCCATGCAGTTTGATCTGCTGGTCGAGGCGGCCGATATAGTCGACAAGTCCATCTGCCAGTATTCGCGCTTGATCGCCGGTGAGATAGCTGCGCGCACCCGGCCGTTTTCCCAGCAGATCTGGAACAAATCTTTCAGCGGTCAAATCCGGGCGATTCAAATAGCCGCGCGCAAGGCCTACTCCACCGATCACCAGCTGTCCGGCTACCCCAACCGGAAGCGGATTGCGCGTCTGATCCACAATGTGGATCTCGGTATTGTGGATTGGCCGGCCCAGAAGTATCCTTAAGTGGTTCGGATTTCGACCGCATTCCCAGGAAGTCACATCCACCGAAGTCTCGGTCGGCCCATAACGGTTGTGCAATCTGGCGCCCAGCCGCTCGAGAAAGCGCTGCGCGAGTTCGGCCGAAAGTGCCTCCCCGCTTACCATCACGTGCCGAAGCGCCCTGCAAGATGTCACATCATGTTCGAAAAACCGCTGCAGCAGTGACGGCACAAAGTGCAGCACCGTGATCTGCTCCTGAGCGATCGACATCGACAGGTATTTGCCATCAAGATGGCCGGCGGGCTCGGCAAGTACCATGCATGCCCCCGTCATCAGCGGCCAGAACAGCTCCCAGACGGACGCATCGAAGTGGAGCGGAGTCTTCTGGAGCACCCGATCGTGAGCGCTCAAATGATAAGCCTCCTGCATACACCGCAGCCGATCGCAGATACCCCGATGCGCGATCATGACTCCCTTTGGCCTTCCGGTAGACCCGGACGTATAGATGACGTAGACGAGATTATTTTCGTCGAGCGTTGCGGCAGAGGGATCGCTCGGTGGTTCAGACTTGGCATCGTCTTCTGACTCTACCAGCATGATTCTTTCACAGCCCGGGGGCACTGTTTCCGCCAGTCCAGCCGTGGAGAGGATGAGAAGCGGACGGCTATCCTCCAGCATCTGTGTCAGATAGTGCGGAGGGTGCGTGGGCTCCAGCGGAAGATAGGCGCCCCCGGCCTTGAGGATTCCAAGCAAAGCGACCGCCAGTTCGAGCGAGCGTTCCAGAAAAACACCGACGATCACCTCAGGCCCGACCCCGCTCGCCGACAGGCGCCGGGCCAGCGCATCGGCTCGCCGGTTCAGTTCTGCAAAAGTCAGATGTTGGTCGGAAAACACCACCGCGATACTGTCTGGCGTCCGCGCGACCTGTTGCCCGATGAACAGGTGTACCAGCCCGCCCGGCGGAAAGGCCCACTCGGTGTCGTTCCATTCCACGACGGTCTGGTGCCGCTCCACTTCGGTCAGCAGCGAGATTTCGCCGAGCCGCTGGCCGGGGCGCTCGGTCATAGCCCGCAAGACTGTGCGCAAATGCCCGGCCATTCTTTGCATCGAATCAGGCCCGTGCCGACGCGTGTCGTAGACAAACGTCAGGGACATCTCCGATTTCGGAACGACCATCAGGGTCAGCGGATATGACGTGCGCTCAAATGAGCTGACGTCGTCGACCATCAGCGCCGCCGCTCCGCCGCCCATACGCCGGCTCGCGATGCTCAGCGGATAATTCTCGAACACCAGCAAACGCTGGAACAGGGGTTGAAAGGCAGAAGCGCCACACCATTTTTGAATGTCCGCAAGCGATACATGGGCATGCGCCTCGATCTCGCGCTGCAGACGGTGCAAATCCCGCAGCCATGGCAGCAGCGGCGCATCCGCAGGCATGTCGACCTTCAGAGGCAGGGTGTTCATGAACATCCCAACCATGGCATCGATCTGCGGCAGCTCCGCGGGACGTCCCGAGACGGTAACCCCAAGGACCGTGCTTTCGGTACCATCGTAGCGGCCCAGCACCAGGCTCCAGGCCCCCTGCAGCAGCGTATTCAGGGTTATTCGCTGGCGGCGCGCGAACATGTTCAGAGCGGACGTCTCGTCCTCGCTCAGGCAGAGTGTGAACTCCTCATGCGCCTCCTGCAGCGCATCGGGGGCGGTACCAGGCCGGTCTTCGTAATTGTGTGGCGTGATTCCCGATAGCGTGCGGCGCCAATAGTGCTCTTCGCGTGCCTGATCGATCGAGCCCAGCCAAGCAATGTAGTCCTTGTAAGGCCGCGCATCCTCTACGCGGATATCCAGCCCGCACCGGTAGGACTCATAGATGGCAAACGCCTCATTCGCGACCAGCGCAACCGACCATCCGTCCAGCAGAATGTGATGGTGGCTCCAGACGAATCGATGCGCGTCCTCGGCCAGTCGAATGAGCATCAAGCGCATCAGGGGCGGCTTGGCGAGGTCGAACCTCCGCTTGCGATCCTCGGTCAGGAGATTCTCAACTGCCGCGCGCTGCGCCTCTGGATCCAAATATCTGAAGTCATGCCGCTGCAGCGGCAGAGCAACCGTCCGAAGGACGACCTGCACCGGGAGCTCGAGTTCCTCCCAGTCAAAGACTGACCTCAGGACGGCGTGGCGAGAGAGGACATGGCGCCAGACACGCTCGAAAAGCGCGACATCGAGCTCGCCTCGGACCGAACATGAAACCTGTTCGAAATAGGCTTCCGATGCCGGTGCATACCGATAATGAAACAGCATCCCTGACTGCATGTGAGACAAGGGATAGACGTCTTCAATGATGCTGGCAGCCGACATCGCTAGTTCTGCAAGTTGACACCGAGTTTGGCAAAAAGCCGATCGAGTTGCTCCTGCGTCGCTTCAACAAGCGGAAATTCGGCAGGCGCCGGCGGCCTTTCCGTTTCCCGTCGGGCAGAATGAAGCAACGAACGTAATGAATCCGCAAAACTGTCCGCAAGGCACTGGATCGTCGAAGCGCGGAATTGAGCCGCACCATAGGTAAACACGAACTGGAGCTGTCCTCCAACCACCTGCGCGGTCACATCGATGAGGTGACGGCGCTCGTTGTTGGGATCCCTGGTCGGGCCCACCGTCTGCCGCGCAAGATAAAGCAAGGCCGAAGCCGGCCGGGCGTGGTCCAGGCGACCGAGATAGTTGAAACTAACCTCCGCCGGCGGAATCGCTCGCGCCATCGCGGCGGCCGGCCCGTCGCACAGGTATCGAAGGATCCCATGGCCGATCCCCCGTCCAGGAATTTCCGCGAGCTGCCGCTTGATCGACCTCATTTGTTCCGAGGGAGCCTCGCTCATCGCGAGGTCGAGCTGCACCGGAAAAATTGTCGAAAACCACCCGACGGTCCGTGAAACGTCGATGTCGTCGAAAAGCTGTTCGCGTCCATGGCCTTCCATGTCAATGAATAGAGATGATGTCGCCATCCATCCGGAAAACGCGAGCACCAGGGCCGTGAGCAGCGCCTCATTGATCGATACGTCACGTAGATTCGCGAACAGCGCCGTAGTTTCATCCTGGGACAGGCCCCCCGCGACGGCGAGACCCGTTGCTTCCAGATTCGTGCCGCCGGGAAAATCCAGCCTGAGCCGGGCCGGACGCCGTTCTGCGAGGGAGGACCAATGGGCCGTCTCGCGCTGATCCAGCCCGGTGCGTCCAAAGGCGCACAGTCTCTCCGCCCACGCCTTGTAGGAGGTCGTCTTGGGCGGAAGGTCGATGGCCCTGCCCTGCAGCAGGCAGTCAAGACAGGTTTCGAGATCCTCGACGAGGATCCGCCACGATACTCCGTCGACCTGCAGATGGTGACTGATCAGAAGCAGGAGCTGCTCCCCACGCCGGTTCAGAGTGACAGCCAGCGCCCGAACGAGCGGCGGCTGGCTCAGCTCCAGACCGGCCTGAAGCTTGCTGGCGCTGGCCATGATGGCCTCAAAACACGCTTCACCGGCATGCCCGGATACATCGATCGAGCTGAGCGGCACCGTCAGCTGCGGCCCCGCATTGTCCTGCTGCCACCCCGGGGACGTCCTTATGAAGCGGAGGCGCAGCGCATCGTGGTGGACGACAAGCGCGTCGAGGGCCTGTTGCAGCAGCGGAAGGCCAACGGATCTCCTCATCCCCAACATGATGGCCTGGTTGAAATGGTTTGGATTGGCGGGTGTCTGCTTGAAAAACCAGTGCTGGATCGGAGTTAAGGGGACGCTGCCGGTTATCGCCCCCTGCTCCACGCAGGGCACCGGAACCGTCTCCACCACACTCGCCAGTTCCGCGATCGTCGGATGCTCGAATATCTGGCCCGGCATTAGTTGCAAGCCTTCGCGTCGGGCCCGCGAAACCACCTGAATGCTCAGGATCGAATCGCCGCCGCACTCGATGAAATGGTCGTGCACACCAACGCAAGAAAGTCCCAACACATCCGACCAGATCCGCACCAGTTTTTCCTCCTGGGCATTCCGGGGACGCGCCGACGGTGCCTGTTCCTGCGGGAGCCCACTGTCACCGCGACGAAGAGCGTCGCGGTCCACCTTGCCATGCGCCGTTCGCGGCAGCTGCAGGAGAACAATGACCGAGGCGGGGACCATGTAGTGCGGCAATCGGTCGAACAGGAAGCCGCGTATTTGCTCGGCAAGCAGTGCGGTCCCCGCCACCGGGCACACATAGGCAACGAGATGCGCGGCGCGCCGCTCGGCCTCTTGGACCAGCACCACGGCATCCGAGACGTCCGGATGCCGCGCAAGCTCGGACTCGATTTCTTTCAACTCGATCCGGTATCCACGCAGTTTGACCTGTTCGTCACCACGCCCCAGTAGCTCGACTTCGCCCGAGGGCAAATAGCGGGCCATGTCGCGCGTGCGATACATTCTTGCACCCACCTCGCCGCCAAACGAGTCGGGTAGAAACATTTCGGCCGTCAGGCTGGGGCGATCGAGGTATCCACGACAGACGCCGTCACCGCCGAGGTATAGTTCGCCCTCGCTGCACTTGGCAACGGGACAGAGCTGCGGGTCCAGCAGATATAGTCTGGTATTGGCGACCGGCCCCCCCGCACTCAGCCGCTGTCCCGACGCGGCTTTTCCAAGGTCGCGACTGACCGTGCTCCAGACGCTGGCCTCGGTCACGCCATACTCGTTGTGCAGCGAGGTCTTGGGAAGCGTCTGCCGATGAAGCGCCACGAGATCTTCGCGAAATGCGTCGCCTGCCACGATCGCCGTCTGGAGGCTGAGCGCGTCGTGCTCGCAGGCGCAGGACAGAAAGTACCTGTAGAGGAACGGGACACAGAGCATATGCGTAGCACGCTGCTTCGCAACCAGGCCGCAGAGGTGCGCCGGATCGTTCTCTCGTCCCGCCTCGGGAAATATCAGCGATCCGCCACCGCACAACGCCCAGAACAGGCCGGCGCATGAGCTGTCGAACGCCAGCGAGGACACCATCAGAAACCTGGTGACGGGCTGACGATAATACTCAAAACGGGCAAACGTGCTCTGGACGAGGTTTCGGTGACTTACGACCGCTCCCTTCGGCTGCCCGGTCGAGCCGGAGGTATAGATCACGTAAGCCGCGTTCTCCGGCGTGATCCGGCGCCTTGCCATCTGGAAGGCGCGCCGGCTGCCGTCGATATCCTCGACGCAAATGACAGAAGTGCCGGCGGGAAGCTTCGATACCAGCGCGCGGCGCGTCAGCAGAACGTGGACCCGGGCATCCTCCAGCACGTAATTTATCCGCTTGCCGGGATAGGACGGATCGATCGGCACATAGGTGCCTCCCGACTTCAGGATCGCCCACAACCCGACGACGGCTTCCAGAGTCTGGTCGATGAAAACGCCAACCCGCGTCTCCAAGGTCACCCCCGAATGCGTCAAGTGCGCGGCGATCCGAGATGCCTTGGCGTCCAGGGCCGCATACGTCAGTTGCTGATCCCCGCAAACCAGCGCAATACGGTCGGGAGACTGTGTGACCTGCGCTTCGATCCACTCGCAAACATTCTCAATGTCCGGAATCACGGCCCGGGTGTCGTTGAGTTCGGTCAGAAGAGAGTGCCGCTGAACGGCATCCGGTAAACTGAATTCTGAGATGGTCGAGGATATATCCCGAATCGCGCTGCCAAGAAGCGCGACGTAGGAGAAAGCCATGTGCCGGATGGACTCACGGTCGAACCGACCGGCGTCATAGTCGATCGTTGCCGTCAGCGCGCCACCGGCGCTGCTGCAACGAAGCCTGATCGCGAAGCGATCGTAGCAACTGTGCTCCTGCTGGATCGCGAAGGATATGTTCGCCGCGTGCCATTCGCGGGCAGCGTTCTCAAAGTCGAAAAGAATCGGAAAATATTCCTGAGTTTGGCGCCGGGCACTGCCCGCGGATGCATCCGGCCAGACGCCATATTCCTGCCATTGCGAAGCACCGTGCAGAGCCGCCTGCGTCGCGCCCAGCAATTCACCGAACGAAAGCCGCTCGTCCAGATCGCCGCAGACGGGCAGATAGCGAGCAAGAAGTCCGACAATCTCCTTCAGTTCTTCACTCACACGCCCATCGAAAGCGACCCCGACAGTCAGCCGCGTTCGCGCTGCCAAACGTCCCACCAGAAGCATCCAGCACGCCAATAGACAGGCCTGGAGGCCAACGCCATACCGCGCAACTGCTTCCGATATCTCTGCGGCAAAGACGGGATCGAGATCCAGGACAACATTGTCAATACGAAAGCCTGAGCCGTTCGCAATTTGCCGTTCGAACGGCAATTGCAGCGCCGGATCGACCGTGTCGAATCGCTTGCGCCAGTACGCGATCCCGTCGCGACCGCCGATCTGCCCCAGGATATCCTGCTGCCACTCGTAGAATGCGCCGGGCTGCACAAGCGCTTCGGCCGGTTCGCTTCGAAGTGCAACTCCCGATGCGCAAGCCGCATAGTCATGGCTGATCTCGCGCGCCAGGCTTCGCAACGCATGTCCATCGCCCAGAAGAGCCGGCAACGATAGCAGCAGAGCTGAACGCCCCTCCCCCAGCACACCAATCGTCGCGCGGAATAGCGGGCCATTGGTGAGGTCGTACTCTGCCCCCGCCTCGGACAGGAGAATGCGCTCAGGGTCCGAATGCCCGTAGGCGGCGGCAGCGGCCCGAAGGTCGATTTCCTTGATGAACGGGGGCGCGGATCGACCGACGATCTGAAGTGCCTCGTCCGCGCCGGGCGGGCAGCTGAACGTTGTGCGTAGCGCCTCGTGCCGGTCAATTGCCCGCACAATGGCCTGCTTCAAGATTTCGAACCGGACGCTCCCCGCCATTCGCATGATAAGCCAGGACTGATATGCGCTCGATCCAGCCTGTATCCGCCAAAGACGCTGCTGTTGAGCCGACAACCCGAAGGTCCGGCATTCTCCCGGCAATGTCCCTCCCTGTAGATCGTTCCCGGACATCAGAACCTCCTGGTCTCGGCGGCGATCAGCTATCCCTGCGTTATTCGGATCATCCGGCCCTGAGCCGCCCTGGCGGAAACCATCGTCTCGAAAATGTTGTCGTCATAGCCACGAAGACCCTGCGACCAGTTGCAAGTCCTTCACAGGCGGTATTGAGTGTGAAGAAGGCAGGTACACAACATCATAAACAGCGGCGCATCCAGCTTGAGCTGGGTATCTTTCTTCATCTGCGCCAAGCCATCGAGCATTGATACCACGATGGACCGATCGAAAAAAGGCACTGCATCCATCAGCGATCCCCGCAACGTATCCTGGATGAGCGCGTATAATCCACTATCGGCCGACCGCGTCGATGGCGGCGCGATGAAGGAGTGCTTCGGCGAGCCGTAGACGCTCCCGGTGAGATATGGCTGCATCGCCTCGCGCAGCACATGCTTGCCGGCGCCTCCGCGAACGAGAAGCTCAACGGGGATATCCCGGACCACCGAGAACAGAAGGTGGTCCAGGAACGGCAGACGCACCTCGACGGCGTGCGCCATCTCGAGGCGATCGCAGGCCAGGCTGTAATTCGCCAGAATTGACTTGATCCACAAATAGAGCGACTGAACCACGCATTCGCGTCCCTGGAGCTGCCCGGGCAGGTCGAACTGGCCGACGAAGCGGCTATAGATGTCTTGACCGGAGAACCGCTCCGCAAAGTCAGGCGAAAGCAGCGCGTGAAAGATCGATCTGTTCAACAACAGCTTCTCGATCCACGAGGGAACAAAGCCGAGCCGCCGAGAGACCGCCGCCAGCGCTGTTCTGGCGGGTTCGGGGATCAGCGAGGTGTCCATCCCGCCGCCGGCCGGCGGCGGTCCGCATCCATACCTCAGCGCATCCTGCCGAGTGACGGTGTAGCCGCCGAATATTTCGTCGGAGCCGTCGCCGGCAAGCACGACCTTGTAGCCCGCCTGATGCACCGCGCGGCTGAGAAGATACCGCCCGACGCCGTGGGCATTGATGCCCAGCATCTCGCTGTGCCACACCGCGCCAGCCAGTTGATCGGCCATCTGCTTCTCACCGATGGCCACGTCGTTGAAGGCGGCCTTGGCATGAGCCGCGGTTTGCCGCGCGATCTCTCCTTCGTTGTACTCGCTATCGCTGAAGGACGCCGCAAACGCCTGCAGGGGACTTCTGCAACAGGCGGCGGCGATACCGAGCACACTTGAGGAGTCCACGCCTCCGCTCAGGAAGCAGCTTACCGGCACGTCCGACCGCATGCGGACCCGGACGGCCTCCTCAAGCTCCGACCTTACAGCGTCGACATAATACGCATCGGAGCGGCGTACCGCGCGTTCCCCGGTTGGGGCGTAGTCGAGGTCCCAATACTTCGCCGTCGTGATCCGCTCCACGCTCGCCAACAGAGTGTGGCCTGGCGCAACCTGGCGGACGCCGTCAAACAAAGTGCGGTCCTGGTTCAGGCACAAAAACAGGTGCTGATAGTATTGCTCGTAGTCCCAGTGCGCCGGAACACCGGCGGCAAAGAGCGCTTTCGCCTCGGACGCCAGATATACCGTGCCCGCTAAGCTGGCGTAGAAAAGCGGCTTGACGCCAAACCGATCGCGGGCGGCGAAAACAAGCTGGTTCCGTTCGTCCCACAGCACAAACGCAAACTCGCCCCGCAAATACTTTACGCAGTCGGAACCATGATCCTCGTAGAGATGCGGCAGGATTTCGCTGTCGGAGCGCGTGCGAAACCGATGCCCCTTTTTCTCGAGTTTCCCTCTGATGCTCTCGTAACCGTAGAACTCGCCGTTGACAATTGCCTGAACCGTACCGTCTTCGCTACCGATCGGCTGCCCCCCGGTTTCGAGATCGATGATGCTGAGCCTGTTGTGGCCAAGGCCCACGCGCCCGTGCTCGGCAAGCCAATATCCGGACTCGTCGGGCCCACGGTGGCGAAGTCTCGCCGTTGCCATTTCCAACGCGGGCCGGGAAATTCTCTCGCGGCCCGAAAAGATCGCAACGATGCCGCACATGTGTCGGATCCACCTGAAATTTAGCGTCGCTGCGCGACCGGTTCGGCCATTCCGACCACGACCTTTCGCGGGCCGACATAAGGCCTTCGGCCATGCACCGACAACATATTGTCCAACAGCAGAATATCTCCCTTTTGCCATGGGAAGATCAGTGAATCGCGTTCATAGAGGCTTCGCAGTTCTTCGAGCACATCCGCTTCGATTGGCGATCCATCGCCGTAATACGTGTTATTGGGCAGATCTTCCTCCCGAAATTCCGCCAGCAGCTTTTCTCGGATGATCTTCGGAAGTGTCGTTACATGAAAGAATGTGGCGTGATTGAACCACAATTGCTCGCCGGTTTTGGGGTGCAACGACAAGGCCTGCCCCACATATCGCGTGCGAAGGCGGTTGCCGTCCTTCCATTCGCAGGTGATCCCCTCGCCTCTGCAATAGTCTTCCACTCTGCCTCGATCGGACGTGCCGAACACTTCGCTCCACGGCAGACCGAAGCCATCCCCGTAATTGCGCACATACATGACCCGCCGTTCCGAAAAGCGTTTCCGGATGCCGGGGTTCAGATGGCGGAAAATGGCCCGCGCATTGCCGATCGGTGTTTCACCACCTTGTCGAGCGGCGGTCAGGCAGCAAAAGTAGATGCGCAAGGGAAAGGTCGGGCAGAACGCATGCTCGTGGTGAGGAAAAATACTCTCCTCGGCGGGATAGTCCGTCGAGCTGTAGATACGGTTGCCCATCTGAGTGCGGGGCGAAGCGCGAAAGCGATACTCCAGCAGTTCATCCGAGACGGACTGGACAAACTGCTCCAGACAGTCCACGTCATTGACGGGAAATCCCCGCAGCAGCACGCCGCCAAAGGTCAGCAATTGCTGTTCGAGGCTGTTCCTGTTGTGATTGGCCCATCCGTTCAAATTGAGTCCGTAGACGGCCGGCCGGATCACCGGTAGCCGGGTTTCGCCGCTGTCAAGAAATCCGGTTTCGATCAACTCTGCATTGGACGTCGTTAAGGGCTTGGGTCTCGCTCGGCGGAATCGGCTGAGCGTGATGTTTCGCCGCTCCTCGGCCTCGGCTTCGCTCGATTCCTCGTCCTCACGGCCGAGGCGGTCGAGATAGCTTTGCAGCGGTGCATCGAAGCCGGCGGCCATTTGCTCGAGCACGGCCCGGAACCGAACGAGCATTTTCCGCACCTGAGACGTCTGGAACAGATCCGGATCGTAGTAGAATTCGAGCCCAAGTCCCGATCCAGGCACCACCTTCACCACCAGCGGGAAGCTCGAATTCGTCATGTAGTCCTGAGCCTGTATCCCCGGGGCCCCGGGGTGCCGGTTCGAGACCGACCACGGCTTCATGAACGCGACGACGCTCTCGAACAGGGAGGTTCCATACGGCACCTCGCTGAACCTGCGAATTTCCGTCAACGGCGTGTTTTCGAACTCTCGAATATTCGCCAGGAGCCGCTGGATCGAGTGTAGCCATGGAACCAACGAATCCTGCGGCCTGATTGGAATTCGGATAGGCAGGGTGTTCACGAAAAGCCCGACAATGGATTCGACATCCCTGAGTTCGGGCGGCCGCCCGGAGAAAACGCAACCGAAGACGACGTCCCGCGTGTTGGCGGAGTGACTTACGAGCAGCGCCCAGGCGCCCTGAACGATCGTATTGAGGGTCAACTGATGCTGCCGCGCCAGCGAGTTCAGCCTGGAGGCCGCTGCCGGGGGAACCTCAACACGCTCCTGCGATTTCGGCTGTCCCTTTGGCGGCGAAAGAGCCGGGCTCTCCCGGTTCGTGAGCGTCGCTGGCTGCCGGAATCCCGCCAGCATCTCCCGCCAGAAGCGTTCGGCCGCCGAGCGATCCCTGCGCTTCAGCCAAGCGATGTAGTCGCGGTAGGTCGCTTCCGGCTTCCCGTCGCAGTTTTCGTCTGATGCGCATCGCGCAAACACGTCTCGAAGCACAATGTATTCACTCCAGCCATCTATGATCAGGTGGCTGCTGGTCCACAATAGTTGACAGGCATCCGCGCCTGTTCGGATCAGTGTCAAGCGCATCAAAGGAGGCTTCGAAAGGTCGAAACTCTTCGCTCGGTCGGCATCGAGAAGCGCTGCCAGCCGGAGCTGCTGAACCTCGGCAGGCATGTCACGCCAGTCGATGACCACGAACGGCAGCTCAACGCTTCGGCTGACCACCTGGACCGGCTTGTCGAGTTCCTCCCACAAGAAGGCCGTCCGCAAGGCCGCGTGCCGATCCAAAACACTTTGCCACGTTTTTTGAAAGCGCGGGATGTCGAGTGCGCCCTGCACAAGGTAGAGGGACTGCCCCAAATACATGCCGGCATCGCCGGCGGCGAGCATGTCGAACAGCATGCCCAGCTGCATCGGTGACAGCGTATAGATATCCTCGACGCTTTCCCGCCGCATCCTCAGCGCCTCATGCCAGCTTTCTGATGATCCTCGCCAGATCGTCGGGACTGAGATCAGCTTCCGGAAACTCATGGGGCGTTATTGCCGAGGAGCTGGCGTTCGGCGGAGGCGAAAGCCGGTGCATAGCCGCTGTCGCCACCGGGTTTTGACCGGCTTCCTTGGTTGCTGCCGCCAACTCAGCGATTGTTGGATGCTGGAAAAGCAGCGTAGAGCTGACCCCGAGGCCTGCACGATTGGCCCTTGCAATGACCTGAATGCTGTGAATGGAATCCCCACCCAGCGCAAAAAAATTGTCATGAATACCCACTTCGTTGACGCCGAGAACCTCGCTCCAGATGCCTGCGAGCGTCTCTTCAACATGGGTACGGGGGGCCACATGGTTTTCCCGCGGTGCCTGCAGCCCTTCCTCGTGGAGAAAAAGCTTCATCAACTCTTGCTTCTCCGGAGAAAGTTGCTCCAGCCGCTTCAAGAACTCACTCATGATCGTCCATTCGAATAACAAAAACGATGCGTCGGCAATCCCGTCACGTCGCGGCGCGAGCCGTTCGAAAGCTGCCGCGGCGTCATTTCGGCGCCTGTACGGCCGCGGCTAACCCGGACGAGCGGACCTTCGAAAGCATAGCCCTCGCATCCGCCTCGGGCAACTGCTCAAGCCTCTTGAGAAAATCCGAGACCTTCGGGTCAAGATCCGTGTCGGGGTCAGGCAGCCGCGCCCGATCGACTTTTCCGTGGGCGTTGCGCGGAAGTTCGCGCAGGACCACGAACGATGCCGGAATCATGAAGTCGGGCAGCTTGTGACGGAGAAACTCCTTCAGCTCGCCGGCGCCGACTGGCTGCCTGTCAACAACGAACGCCGCAAGACGCGTGCGTCCGCGCTTGTTCGCTGGCACGACGACGGCGTCGCGGACCAGCGGATGCTTCCGCAACGCAGTTTCGATCTCCCCCAACTCGATGCGATGTCCCCTCACCTTTACCTGCTGGTCGCGCCTGCCGACAAACTCAATGACACCATCGGGGGCGTAGCGGGCCATGTCGCCTGTTCTGAACAGGCGCTCCCCCGCGCCGGAGCTGAAAGGATCGGGGACAAATTTCTCCGCGCTCAGCGCCGGTCGTGCGTGATAGCCTTGAGCGACCCCGCCTCCCGCGATGCAAATCTCGCCGACGACGCCCATTGGCACCGGACAGAACTGCGCATCGAGCAGAAACATCCGGGTATTCGCGATCGGCCTGCCGATCGGCAGGGACTCGCCCTCCCTCGCGCGAGAATACCGATGGACGCTGCTCCATACCGTCGCCTCGGTCGGACCGTACTCATTAAAAAGGCCGGTCGCGGGAAGCGCTTGGCGATGACATGTTACGAGTTCTCCGGGGCACGCCTCCCCGGCCATGATGACGGTCTCAAGCGAGCGGAGATCTGCCATCCCCTCATCAAGGATAACGCGATAAAAAGAGGGCACGCTGAGCCAATGCGACGCCTGCCAGTCGCGGACCAAGGCGCTGAGTTGCATCACGTCCAGCCTTATCGACTCCTCCGGGATGAGGAGGGCCCCACCCGT
>NZ_JBEKXH010000105.1:0-16570 GCF_049512235.1 Bradyrhizobium sp. | reverse complement strand
GAAATGTTACTACAAATTGATTCCCTTGATCAATCCAGAGAGAATTAGCTCGCGCCCGCCCGCAGTTCCAGTCGGCTGACCATCAACAGTATCCCGCCGATCTGCGGCAGCAACGCCAGCAATACGAGGCGAAGCATGGCGAAGTCCTCGCCCGATGGCCTGAGTTCGCCGAGGGTAGCCCATGCGACGAGCTTGACGGCGGCATCAGTTCGAGGGTCCGCCGTCTTTCCAACCGATGCCATCGCGGTGTCGAGAATCTGGCGCCGTTCGGCGACCGCCGTTTCGCGTTCCCGGCAGAACCTGCCAACGCCGTTCATGCGCTCCCGATCCCGCGCAGACATGGCGTCACTCAATGCCGATTGAGCCGCGCTTATCGCAGGTGTCATGCGCGCCGCCCGCGCCGCCGCGCGCTGTCCATTGTGCCAAAGCCCCGCGGCACACGACGGCATGACCAGCGCGACGAGATCGGCACCTGCCATCTCTGAGACATGCCAACCGTCCCTGAGAGTCCGCTGATCGGGGGAACCGAAAGCGGTCGGGCGACCGTCAAAACCGACGCAATTGACCCGACCGAGACGTCGGCCGACATCCCACGTGGCGCAAGACGCACTAGCGGAGCATCCGTTCTTCACGTGAACCTAACTATTCTGGAACCCGGAGATCAATTTTAACAGATCCCTGAGGCGCTGCTGCTAGCGTCGGGACCGGCGTCGATCAGGTCGAGGCAGAGGCTGATATGGGTTCGAAATCAGAAGGCGGCGGGGAGGAGTTTCCGGGTTCCTCGGAGATGCTGGTTCGGGAGCAGTATTATTCGCTGACCCGCCTCGTGCCTGTTCTCTATATCGTGGTTATTACCGCCACAGCTTCGCTATGCCTCGCTTTCAGCGGCACCGCACCTGCCTGGCTGATCCACTGGCTGCCCTTGGCGCTTCTCCTGATCGTGACCCTTCGCTTGCGCTACTGGATCAAGGCGCGTTCATTCGGCCGCAACCAGGACATGGCGATCATGCGCCGCGACATACGCGGCACACAATTCCTCGGACCATCGATCACGCTCGCCCTTACGCTGATCGGTATCGGCTTGATGCCGTATTCCGACCCCTACCAGCAGTCGTCGCTCGCCGTGGTTGCGATCTGGATCACAGCGATAGCCAGCGCGTTCTGTCTTGCGGCGCTGCCTTCCGCCTCGAAGATGGTGGTGCTCAGCGCCGGCCTTCCAATAGCCGTCTCCTTTCTGTGGAGTGGCGATGAGATGAAGGTAGTCCTGGCCGGTCTGTTTGGCATCCTCACCGGCCTTGTCATCTATATCCTCGGTCAGAACTACGCGGCCTTCACGTCCATGGTGCAGTCGCGGGCCGAGATCAACGAAAAGCGTCGGCAGGCCGAAGCAGCGCGACAGACCGCGACCAAACTGGCTGACACGGACTATCTCACCAATCTGGCGAATCGCCGCTATTTTAAGCGCCTCCTGAATGAGCGCGTCTCGCATCCGGAACGACGGCAGAAGCCCTTCGCCGTCGGCATCATCGATCTTGACGGCTTCAAGCCGGTGAACGACATCCATGGCCACCGCGTCGGCGACAGCGTCCTGGTTGAAACGGCCGGCCGGCTGGGCTCCTTCATGGCGGGCCGCGGGCAGGCCGCCCGCATGGGCGGTGACGAGTTCGCCGTCCTGGCTGAAGGCGTAGCCAGCGAGGACGAGGCCTTGGCGTTCGCGGAAGACATGCAGAAGATCTTCGTTGCGCCCATCGCCATTGACGGCGGCGCAGTGGTTCAGCTCAGCGGCTGTTGCGGCTTTTCGATCTATCCCACGTCTGCCATGAATGCTGACGAACTCATCAATCAGGCCGACATGGCTCTTTACAGATCCAAGGCGCAAGAACGCGGCTGCGCCTCGGTATTCACCGCGGACTATCAGAATTCCGTACTGGAGCACGCCCGAATCGAGCAGGGACTTCGCTTGGCCGTGTCGGCGCGGGCCCTGTCCGTGCATTTCCAACCGATCGTCGATCTGGGCTCTGGCTGCGTGACCGGCTTCGAGGCGTTGGCGCGCTGGCGCGATGCGGACTTGGGCGACGTTTCCCCGGCCATCTTCATTCCCATCGCCGAGAAGATCGGACTGATCGAGCAGCTGACTGACGACCTGCTGAGGAAGGCGGTCGCGATCGCGGCGACCTGGCCGGATCATCTGGTGCTGTCGTTCAACCTGTCCGCCGCGCAGCTCGTAAAGCCGGGGGCCGGGCTGAAGATCATTTCGATTCTTGGCGAAGCAGGCCTGCCGCCACACCGCTTCGAGGCGGAGGTCACCGAGACGGCGCTTATGAAGAACGTCGATGAAGCGCGCCGCACTCTTGAATACCTGAAGGCTGCGAATATCAGAATTTCACTCGATGATTTTGGCACGGGCTATTCGAGCCTCAGCCAGATCAAGGATCTGCCGCTGGACAAGGTCAAGATAGACAAGAGCTTTGTCGACAAAATCTGCAGCGATGTGAAAATGCGCAGCCTTGTGCGCTCCATCATCTCGATGTGCGAAAATCTCGAGCTGCAATGCGTCGCCGAGGGCATCGAGGATGGTTTGCAGCTCGATTTGCTCAAGGCCGGCGGCTGCAACCTCGGCCAGGGCAACCTGTTTTCGCGACCGATTCCACATGAGCAGATCGCGGCGCTGCTGGCCAGAACGGATAAAGCGGCAGGGCGAGCGGCTGCGTAGGCCGGACCGGTCCCCGCGCCATCCTTGTCTGCGCTCAAGGCTCCCTCAAGGTGCGGCCGACCGGCAGTAGCCGCAGCCCGAAATGCGCATCGACCCAGCCCCAGATTCCCCGGGGAAGAAACAACGCGAACGAAAGCGCGGCGGCGCCGAGGCCGACCAGATACCAGACCCCGGTTTGGCCAAACCATGCCTCGATTGCAAAGAAAATCACCGCGCCCAGGATCGGGCCTTCAAAGGTGCCGAGGCCGCCGACCAGCACCATGAAAATCATGTAGGCGGTCCATTGCACGCTGAAATAGGTTTTCGGCTGGAAGGTGATGGTGGTGGCGAGCCAAAGCGCGCCCGCCAGCGCGATACCGACGGCGGCAAGCACGAAAATGATCCGCTTGGTCCGCATCACGCGGACGCCGATCGAAGCGGCCGCGTCATCATCGTCGCGGATGGCCTGGATGGCCGCGCCCAGCGGCGAACGCAGCAGCGCGAACAGAATGCCGAGCATCGCGGTCATCGCGCCGAGCGCGGTCCAGTAGGTCAACGCGTGACGGGTTTCGGCGGCATAGGCATTGAGCGCAATCAACGAGGTCCCGGTCTCGCCGCGCACCAGCGTGTCGAGATTGACGAGCAGATGCGTAAGCACCGCGACCACCCACATGCCGATTGCGAACTCGCCGGTCTTAAGCCGCAGCATGAAGGCGGAAATCGGCAGCGCCACCAGTCCGACAACAAGCGCGGATAGCACCAGCGCGAAATAGACGCTGACGCCGGCATCCGCCAGACGCACCGCGCCATAGGCGCCAAGGCCGAAGAAGGCCTGCTGGCCGATCGACACCAGGCCGCCATAGCCCGCCAGCGCGTTCCAGGTAACGGCCAGAATGATGTAGATGAACAGCGTGGTCAGCTGATCGATGACGTTGGCCTGAAACAGCAGGGGACCGGCGGAGAACAGGAGGACCACAGCGACCGAGGCCGCCACCGCGCCGATCGACAGGCGGCTCCAGCGCTCGACGGTGATCTTCTCGCCGCTCATGCCCGGCGCCTCAGCGTCGATAGCAACAGGCTGCCCCGGTCACCGAGATAGAGCCGCGCGAACAGCACCGCCAGAAACACGCCATGGCCGGCGATGAAAAATCCCTGCGGGTTGATCTGGGCGCCGATATTTTGCGCGACCCCGAGCACAATGCCGCCGAGCAGCGTGCCCCACAAGGACCCGGCGCCGCCGATCACGGCCGCCTCGAAGGCGAAGATCAGATGCGGGCCGCCGGCATAGGGATCGAAAGTGGCGCGCATCGCCAGCGCCGCGCCGGCAAGGCCGACGGTCGCCATCGCGATCGCGGTGGCGGTCGCATTCACCCGCCGTGCATTGATGCCGACCAGGCCGACCGTGTCGGGGTCCTCGGCCGTTGCCCGGATCGCCCGGCCGAGCGGCGTTCGCGACAGAAATAAATGCAGGCTGCCCAGCACCAGCACTGCGGCGGCAAACACCAGGGCCGAGAGGTAGCCCACATCGATATCGTCGGTCAGAGACCATGAATCGTAGGAGAACGAACCGATATAGGGTGCCAGCGAGCGCGTGTCGGCGCCAAATTGCTCAAACAGCAGATTGTCGATGACGATCGACAGGCCGAACGTAGAGAGGATCGGCACCAGCACGCCGGCCCGCGCGCTTCGCTGCAGAATCAGCCGCTGCAGCGCCCAGCCGATCACCGCCATCGCCGGCAGCACGAGCAGCAGGCCGAGAAAAGGCGACACCCCAAAACGATCGGCGAGCACGTACAACGCGTATGCCGCCAGCACGGCAAAACTGCCGTGGGCGATGTTGATGATGCCCATCACGCTGTACATGAAGGACAATCCGCAGGCGATCAGGGCGTAATAGCCGCCCAGCAAAAGGCCCTGCACGATTTGATTGAACCAGATCACGGCAGGGTGGCCTCGCGTCCCGCTTTGCCGAGGCCGAAATAGGCCTCGGTGACCTGTTCTCGCGTCAGGTCCGCGGCTCTCCCTTCCAGGACTATTTTTCCTTCCAGCATGCAGAATACCCTGCCGGCCACGCGCAACGCGCGGGTGAGATCCTGTTCCACCAGGATGATGGTGGTGCCCGAGGTCAATAGCATTTGCAGCGAGGCATAGACGCGCTCCACCACCAGCGGCGAAAGGCCTAGCGAAACCTCGTCCAGCATCAAGAGTTCGGGATTGGTCATCAGCGCCCGCCCGATCGCGGTGGCCTGTTGCTCGCCGCCCGACAGGGTGCCGGCGCGAGCGTGGCGGCGTGCCCTGAGATTGGGGAAAGCCTCCATCACCGCCTCGATGGTCCAGGCGCCGGCGCGGCCGGCCGCTCGCGCCAGCGTCAGGTTCTCTTCGACGCTCATCTGCGCGAAAAGGCGCCGTCCCTCCGGCACCAGGGCAATGCCCAAGCCAACGCGCTGGTACGACGGCGCCCGGGTGACCTCGGTGCCATTGAACTTGATGCGGCCGCCGGCGATCGGATGCGCGCCGGCGATGGCGCGCAACAGCGTGGTCTTGCCGGCGCCATTAGCGCCGATCAACGCCACGGTCTCACCGCGCTCGATTTCAAAGCTGACGCCGCGCACCGCCTGCAACAGACCATGGCGAACATCGAGATGTTCGACGGCAAGCAGGCTCAATGAACGCTCCCGCCGAGATAGGCCGAGATCACGGCCTTGTCGGCCATCACCGCGCGCGGTTCGCCGTCGGCGATGATGCGGCCCGCATCCATGCAGATCAGCCGCTCGGCGACCTGCAGCAGGACGTGGACGATGTGCTCGATCCAGACGATGGCGATCCCGCTTTTGTGCAGTCCGCGAACGGTCTCGACCAGTTCGCCGGCTTCGCCGTCGGTCAGGCCACCGCCGATTTCGTCGAGCAGCAGCACCGAAGGGTTTGCCCCTAGCGCGCGGGCGAGTTCGAGCCGTTTGCGATCGAGCAGGCCGAGCGTTTCTGCGCGCCGATTGGCGAGGCGCAGCATGCCGCACGCGGCGATCGCCTCGATCGCGCGCCGGTTGGCTTCATCGGGCTTGAACTGCCCGCCATTGGTCGCGGCGACGAACACATTCTCGAACACTGTCATGCCGTTGAACGGCCTGGGGATCTGGTGGGTGCGTACGATCCCGAGCCGGCAGCGCTGCGCGGCCGAAAGCCCGGTGACGTCGGCGCCGTGAAAATGGATCGACCCTGAAGTCGGCGGCAGCGCGCCGGCGAGCACGCTGAGCAGGGTCGTTTTGCCCGCGCCGTTCGGACCGACGATGCCGACCGCCTCATTGGCGCGGAGCGAAAAGTCGATCGCGTGCAGCACCACAAGCGCGCTGAAGCGCTTGTGGATGCCGGACGTCGAAAGCACCGTGTCGTTCGGTTCAGCGTCGTTCAGCTCGGCCGTCACGTAGTCCGCTCGCGCGCCTCACTTCTGGTTATAGGCAACAAGCTTGGCTGCGACCGGTACGTTCGGATCGGTGGCGTTCTCGACCACCGCGAAGTCGAGCTTGAACTTCGATCCCGGCTTGGCCTTGACCCATTGGCAGCCGATGATAGGTCCGGGCGAGACGTTTGCAACCGGCCCCGAGGTGAAATCGACCTTGCCGCCCATCGTCAACGTGTTCAGGGAGCCGATCGCCTTGGCGACAGCCGCTTTGTCCTTCGGATTGGCGCTGGTCTTCAGCGCGGCGATGCCGGCATCGAACAGGGCCATGCTGGCGCCGAGCTGCTGGGTCCATTGCTTGCCGGACGTCTTCTCATAGCCGTCGGCGAGTTCGACGCCGGAAATTCCGGTCAGGGACGACTTGTAGGGGAAGGTCTTGTGCCAGTAGCAGGCGGTGGCGAGGTTGTAGCCGAGGTCGCCGAGCGATTCGACCTGGGCCGGGAACAGGCCGGTCTTGGCAATCTGGGCTATTTTCACGATCTTGGTGTAACCCTGCTGGGCGGCCTGGCGCCAGAACGCGGCGAAATCCGGCGGGATCGGGAAGGTGTTGAAGATCTCGCATTTTTCCTTTTTGAAGGTCGAGATTTGGGCCGAATAATCGGTAGTGCCGTCCTCATAGGGGCCGGGATCGATGATGGTGAAGCCGGCCTTGGCCAGCCCCGGTGCCAGGTTTTGCCGGATGGCGTTGCCGTCGGCATCGTTGGGATAGAGCACGCCGACCTTCTTGTTGGTCTCCATGCTGTTCCACATCGAGACATAGGCCTTGAAGAACTCGCCGCCGCCAAAGCCGAAATGGTAGCTCCATTTGAAAGGCGAAGGCGCTCCCGGCTTGCCGCCGCGCCCGAAATACCAGGCTTCCCAGGGCATCACGGTCGACAGGCAGGGCACGCCGGCGGCCTCACAGGCGTCCGCCACCGGATTGATGGTCTCCGGGGTGGAGATCGGCAACATCAGGTCGACCTGATCGCTGTTGATCAGGGACTTGGCCAATTGGCTGGCGCGCGAAGGATCCGATTGGGTGTCGCGGTCGAGGATCTGGACGTCGTAGGTCTTGTCGCCGATCTTCAGCCCGCCGGCGAGCGACTTGCGCGCCAGTTCGAGCACGTAGCCGTCGGTTTCGCCGAAACCCGCCAGCGCGCCGGTCCGCGGGCTGACAAATCCGATTTTGAGCGTGTTTTCGGCGCCGGCGGCGAAAGCGCCGCGAACGCCGAGACCGAGCGCGAGCCCGCTGGCTCCTCCGAGTGCCAGCACGTCGCGACGGGTGGGACGGCGCACCATCAAGCGCCCGCTATTGGCAAGATCCTTGGTCATGTTCTCTCCCTGTTGTGCCGATTGTGAAGTTTTTGGCGTTCATATCAATGCAGCGAAGGTCAGTGAAGGCTGACGATCGTCAGCCTTTTGTCGCAGGCCCACAGGCCGGCCGCCATGGCCTGCCTCACTCACGTTGCGCTCTCACGCCACCCATCGGCGCCGCGGAGCAAAGTATTTCCGGTGCTGGCGGAACAGCGCAGATGTCAGCGCAGCACGTCGATCATGGGCAGGAGCCCGTCGAGAACGATATCGGGCCGCTCGGCCGCCACGGCCCTGCCGAATGAGCCACGATCGAGAAGACCGGTGGTGACCGCGATGGCAAGGGCTCCGGAGCTACGCGCCATGCGCATCTCCAGCGCCGGGTCGTCGCCTATGACGATGGCCTGGCTCGCCGCGGACGCCGGGATGCCCATCGCGCGAAGCGCGCAACTCATGGCCTCGCGCGACGGCTTGCCCAGCACCCGCGCCCGCTTGCCGGTCAGCGAACGGATCATGGCGTTGATGGCGAAGCTGGCGCCGATCGCCTTGCCGCTTTGGGTTGCAAAGAACGGCACATTGGAGGCCGTCGTCAGCAAGGCGCCGGCCCAAACGTCGTGGCAGGCGGCCTCCAGATCCGGGAAGGTGAATTCCCGGAACCAGCCGGTGTAGACCGCCTCGATGCCGTCGGCGGTTTCGGAAGGGCCGACCACCTCAAGCCCCCGCTCGCGCAGCGGACCCTGCACGCCGGCTCCGCCCAGCACCCGAATTTTGCGAATGCCGCGCTTTTCGAACCATGCCGCCGCCGAAGTGGAGGGCGTCATCATCTCGCCATCGCTGACATCGAGGCCGGCATGGCGCAGGCTCGCGGCGTAGGTCTGCGGCGTCTTGAAGGTGCCGTTGGTAAAAATCCGGAACGGAATCTCGCGTCGCCGCAACAGCTTCAGAAGGTCGATCGCGCCAGGCAATGGGGTGTGGCCGCCGCTTTTGGCATCGCCGAGCACCAGCGTCCCATCCATGTCGAAGATGACGCCGCGGGTCGCCTGCACCCGTTCGATCAAACCAGGGTTGAACTCAGTCAAGGCCGCTCCCCGCGTGCAGCGCGAGCCGGAATCCCGGCCGCTCGACCACGAGATCGCGTGCGGCCGGCCGTTCGGCGAGTTTTTTCAGCAAGGCCAGCACAGGTGCCATTTCCGGCGAATAGCCGGTGCGGCCGCGTCCCGCGCCGAGCATGGCGTCGACCTGGTCACCCGGCATCACCGCGCGCAGCAGGAACTCCTCCTCCGGCATGGTGGCGCCGAAACGGCGGCGCAAATCGCTCAGGGTTGGGAAATCATCCTCCCGCTCCAGTTCGCGGGCGCGTGGGCGGTCCAGGATCGCGGCCTCGACCTTGGGATCGACCGGACGGGTCGGCCGGCCGAACTTGCCCATCACGTAGCGCATCACCTGGTCGGAGACTTGGCCGTAACGCCGCCCGCCGACCACGTTGAACAGCGCCTGGGTGCAGACCATCTGCGGGAACGGCGTCACCATGATCGGCTGGCCGAGGTCCCGGCGTACCTGTTCGGTCTCGGCAATGACCTCCGGCAGGCGGTGGGCGAGCTTGAGCTCGGTCAACTGGCGCTCCATGGTGGTCATGACGCCGCCGGCGATCTGGTGCTGCAGAAAGCTGGCGTCGAAGCTCTGCGGTTCGCCCGGCGGCAATCCTTCCGCTCTTGCCAGCCGCCACCAATAATCATTGACATGCGACAGCATGGCGTCGTCGACCGCAACCGTGTGGCCTTTGGCGCGAAGGTTGGCGACCATGCGGACGGCCTCGGGCAGCGAAGTGCCTTCGCCCGCCGGGCCGATACCGACATGCACCGCGGAGGCGCCTTGTTCGGCACCTTCTAAGCTCGACAAGGCGCCGTAGCCGATGGTGCAGTGAATGTGCATTTCGAGCGGCTTGGAGCCGATTTCCGACTTGACCGCGCGCGTGAGCGTGCGGGCCCGGTCCGGGCTCATCAGCCCGGAGGGATCCTTGAGGTAGAACAGGTCGATATCCCGGCTCTGCGCCAGCCGGCGCGCGAACGCGGAATAGAACGCGTCGTCATGGACGTCCGACAGCGTGAAGGTCAGCGCCGCCATGACTTCGGCGTCGCCCTCCTGCTTGATGATGCGCGAGGCATCGAGCACGGCGTCGATATCGTGCATCGGGTCGAGCATGATGAAGCGGCGAATGCCGCAGGCCTGCAGGCGGCGGTAGACCAGCCGCATGAAATCCGGATCGGCCTGCTGCCAGGCGATAAAGCGCAAGCCGGTGGTGATGAACTGCAGCGGGGTGCGCGGCATCGCGGCGCGCGCCCGCCTGATCCGCTCCCAGGGATTGTCGCGGAAATAGCGCACCGCGACCGCCATGTGGCTCGACGAGGTGAAATCGATGGCGCGGAATCCGACGCGGTCGAGCGCGCCCGCGATCTGCAGCATGTGGTGGGTGCCAAGCCCGGTGGCGCCCCACAGGCTCTGGTTGCCGTCCCGCATCGAGACGTCGATGAGTCCGATTTCAGCCATGAACTGATCCTTGGGCCGATCCTTGGGCCGGTCCTTGGGCCAATCCTTCGAAGAAGCGCGTATCGACCTCGCCGCGGATGAAGCGCGGGTCGGCCAGGATGCGGCGATGCAGACCGGTTGTGGTCTTTATGCCCTCGATCTCGAGGCCATCCAGCGCGTCACCCAGCCGCGCCACCGCCTGGCTCCGCGTTTTTCCGGCCACGATCAGCTTGCCGATCAAGGAGTCGTAAAATGGGGGCACCTCGCCGCCCCTACCGATGTGGCTGTCGACCCGGATGCCGGGACCCGCGGGCCAGCTGGCGCTCTTCACCCGGCCGGGCGAGGGACGGAAATCACGCTCCCAGTCCTCGGCATTGATGCGGAGTTCGATCGCGTGGCCCTCGAAATCGACGCTGGCCTGGGTCAGGCCGAGCGGCTGTCCATCGGCGACCAGCAATTGCTGCTCGATCAGGTCGATGCCGGTGATTGCTTCGGTCACGGGATGCTCGACCTGGATGCGGGCATTCATTTCAAGGAAATAGAAGTCGAAGGTTTCGGCATCGACCAGGAATTCGACGGTGCCGGCGCCGCGATAGCACAGATGCCGTGCCAGCCGCACCGCGGCATCGGTCAAAGCCCGCAGCTTCTGTTCGGGAATGCCGAACGCCGGCGCCTCCTCGATCAGCTTTTGATAGCGGCGCTGGATCGAACAATCCCGGGTGCCGAGATGGATCGCGCAACTTCCATCGCCGAGCACCTGTACCTCGACATGGCGGCCGCGGCCGATATAGCGCTCGACATAGATGCGCGGATCGCCGAACGCCGCGCGCGCCTCCGCCATCGCCATGTCGATCTGACGATCCAGTTCGTCGGCGCTGTCGACGCGTTTCATGCCGCGTCCACCGCCGCCGGCCACGGCCTTCAGCAGCAGCGGATAGCCGGTGATGGCGGCCTGGTCGCGCGCCGCCGCCTTGTCCCCGGCTTCGCCACCCGGGACCACCGGCAAGCCGACCTCACCAGCGATCTGCCGGGCCTTCAGCTTGTCGCCCATCGCATCCAGGCTGGACACATCCGGCCCGACGAAGATGATGCCGGCATCGGCCACCGCGCGGGCAAAACCGGCATTCTCGGACAGGAAGCCATAGCCGGGGTGGATCGCATCGGCGCGCACTGCCGCCGCCGCGGCGATCTGGCGCCCGATCGACAGATAGCTCGCGGCGGAAGGCGCCGGGCCAAGAATCGCGTTTTCGTCCGCGAACTGTGCCGGCATTGAGAGACGGTCGGCCTCGGATACGCCGAGAATGGTGGTCATTCCCAGCCGCTGCGCGGTGCGGATAATGCGCAACGCGATCTCGCCGCGATTGGCGATGAAGAGGCGGCGGATCATGTGGCGTCTGGCCTCACCCGCATCAGCACGGCCTCGGTATCGACCAGGGTTGCATTTGGGATGACAATCTCTTCGACGATCCCGGAACAGCCGGCCGAAACCGACGTCATGAGCTTCATGGTCTCGATGATGGCCACCACGGTGTCAGGCCCGACCCGGTCGCCGGCCTCCACAAAGGGCGGCGCTCCCGGCTGCGGCGCGCGATAAAACGTCCCGGGCAAGGGCGCACGGATCGCCAGCGTCCTGTCGTCCGCCGCGACCTTCGGCTCGGTGCTGACCGCTGCGGGATCGAGCGCTGTCTCCGCGCCTGCCACATCATCCAATTCCAGTTCCTGCGACCAGCCCTTGCCGGTGCGGGCGACCTTGAGGGTGAATCGTCCGATCCTGACATCGAGTCGGTCATAGGGCGTCTTGTCGAGAATCGTGACGATCTCTTCGATGTCCTCGCGCGTGATCGGAATTTCCTTGGTCATCTCCGCTCATGCCACCGCCTTGACGCTGGTGAGCTCGCGCACCGCATCGGCCAGGGCGATTGCGAATTCCGGATCGTTGATGTGGTATTCGAAGCGGCGGACGTCGACATTTCCGGGCATCGCGCTTGCGACATAGTCGGCGAAGATCGGCGGCAGGCTGGGATCGTGCAGATGCCCCTCCGGGCTGTCGTGATGGGAAAAACCTTTAAGCGGAATATAGAAGCGGACCGGTCCCTTGGCGTCCTTGGCAATTCCCGCGACATGATCGGCCAGCCGCTCCAGGTCGCCTGAATTGGTCCGCACCGCGGTCAGCGCGGCATTGTGGATGTGAAACCGCCGTCCGCCGAACGGGTCGTCGCCGACCGCCATCGGCGAGGGCATGATGTAGAAGTCGGTATTGCCGGGCGCGAAGATGGTGGGAATACCGCGGGCAAGACCGGCGGTGGCGCGCTCCGGACCCGCGGTGCAGATGCCGTTGTGGATATGGTCGTTGATCTCCACCAGCGACATGTCGACGATGGCGGCGACGTCGCGATCGGTGGCGATCGAGTCAAGCGTCTTGCCGCCGTTGCCGGTGGTGTGGAACGCCATCACCTCATAGCCGTCGGCTTCCAGTTTTTCGCGCAGCGTGCGCATGCCGCGCTCGGTCGTTCCCAAGGTCGAGATCAGGACCAGCGGGCGGCCGTCGGCCTTGGCCGGGCGATAGGCATGGGCCATCCCGGCGACGGCTGCGGCGCCGTTGCGAAATACTTCGCGGGCGATGCTGTTGAGGCCCGAAATATCGCACACCGCGTTCAGCATGCAGATGTCCTTCAGGCCGACGAACGGCGCCGTAAAGCCGGAGGCCAGCGTCGAGATCATCAGCTTGGGAAGGCCATAGGGAAAAGCCCGCATGATGGCGGTGCCGAGCGTCGTGCCCATCGAGCCGCCGATCGACAGAATGCCGGAAAAGCCCAGCCTTTCGTGGGCCTCGACCGCCAGTTTCATGGCGCCCTCGATCATCACCGCCTGGCACTTGCCCTCATGACCGAGTGCCCGGACTTCCTCGATGGTCTTGCCGGCGGCGCCGGCGATTTCTTCGGGTGAGATCTCGGCTCCGCCAACGGTGCGCCGGACGCTGGCGTCGAGGTGGATCACCTCGCATCCGTTTTCCTCCAGAACGCCGCGCAGGAAGCGGCCTTCCTGCTCCTTGGTGTCCTGGGTGACGATCAGAAGTACCTTGGGCTTGGCGGACATCTTCCTCTCCATCGGTGACGGTGTTGATTGCGCCGCAGCGAGATCACGCGCGGTGCGATTGGCTTGGATGCCGTCTGCGCGGCAATTGGCGGAAAAGCTAGCTGGAACAGAGAGCGGCGGCTTTGACGGGTCGGCAGCCGAGTTGGAGAATTCGGCAACGCCTGAGCGGACGGATCGAAGTCCTCGCGCGGCCAGGGTCCGGATCAACTGCGGCACTGGCCGCCGGTGCGGCGCGGCGTCGGGGCCTGCGCCGGGGAATTCGGTCCCTTCAGGACGCCTGGTCGCGCCGGCCGGCCCTGAAGTCTCGCGGGGAGACACGGTGGCTCTTGCTGAAGCACCGCGAGAAATAGGCCGAATCGCTGAAGCCGCAATCATAGGCCACCTGCGTGATCGAAACGCGGCCGCGCTCGGTCCGCAACCGCTCGGCGGCGCGGCACAGGCGCTGCTCGAGAATGAAGGCCGACGCCGTCGTCGACAGCCGCTCGAACACCAGCTGGACCGAACGCGAACTGATGTGAAGCGCCTGCGCGATCGACGAGGTGCGAAGCTCCGGATCGAACAGATGATCGCGGACATAATCCAGCACCAGCCTGCGAAGTTCAAAAGGCGCCCCCGGGGCGCAAGGTTCCATCGATTGTCCGATCGCATGGAGAGCGAGATCGAGGCCGACGCGATCGATGCAATCGCGCCAGTCGGCGTCGGTGGCGAGCGAAGCGAGCTGGCTCCAGGCCGTGCGCATGAAAGAGATCAGCAGCTCGGATCGGCTGGGATCGATGGCCTGGCCGGCCGCGCGCTCGAGATCGAATGCCGGGTGCGCCAGCGCGATGCTGGATAAGGGCAAATCCAGCACGAACAACTCGTACGGCGTGACGAAATCGACGCCATAGCCCCGGTCGGGATCGCACAACGCGGCGCAACCCGGATTGATGATGGTCTCGCGGCCGGACTGGATGTTGACGCCGGTACCGCCGACCTGGAGATGCAGAAACACCGAACCGGATCGTTTCGGAGGCACCCCGGACTGCCAGCGTCTTACGCGCGACGGCTGCGCCTTGATGCGTACCAGTCCGATGGTGCCGAAATTATGCGTCGCCAGCTTGCCGTCAAATTGCGGGCCGTCCGCGTCAACGACGCACCCCCTGAAGGTATCCCCTACAATCTCATTCCATTGATCGAGTCGCGCGCTGCGCCGGACTGGCGCGGCATGGTTCATGGTGCCATGCAACGTAACCTCCCGACTGCCGGACTCCGCGTGCCCTTCGGGCATCCCTCGGCAACGTTAGAAAAATTAGCATGGCCGCCGTATCCGCGCAATGTTGCGCGCCGCTCCCACATCGCGACCAGTGTCAGCCGCCTGGAACACGCGCCCTATTTGCCCCAGCGCAGCACCAGCGGGTCGAGACGCCCTGCGATCTCGATCAGCCCGGCGCGGGTCGCCGGGTGCAAGGGCTGCAGCGGATGACGGACGGTTTCGTGCCTGATGACGCCGCCTTCCTTCATCAGCGCCTTGCAGGCGAGGAGGCCGCACTGCCGATTTTCGTAGTTGATCAGCGGCAGCCACCGCTCATAGGCGGCGACGGCCTGGTCGCGGCGGCCGGCGAAATAGGGATCCGTGACCTGCCGGATGCCATCGGGATAACCGCCGCCGGTCATCGCGCCGGTGGCTCCGGCGTCGAGGTCAGCCAACAGCGTGATCGCTTCCTCGCCATCCCACGGGCCTTCGATCGCATCACCCCCGAATTCGATCAACTCACGCAGCTTGGCGGCGGTCTGGGGCATCTCGATCTTGAAGTAGCAGACGTTCTCCAGCTCTCGTGCCATGCGCGCGAGGAAGGCCGCCGACAGCGGCGTCCCGGCTACGGGTGCATCCTGGATCATGATGGGAATTGCGATCGCCTCCGAAATGGATCGGAAGAACTCGAAGATCGCGCTTTCGCGGACCCGGATGGTCGCGCCGTGATAGGGTGGCATCACCATCACCATGCTGGCGCCGGCCTGCTGCGCCCGCAGCGAGCGTTCGGCGCAGATGTGCGAAGCAAAATGCGTGGTCGTGACGATCACGGGGACACGGCCCGCGACATGGTGCAACACGGTGTCGAGCACGAGGTCGCGCTCGGCGTCGCTCAGCACGAACTGCTCGGAGAAGTTGGCGAGGATGCAGACGCCGTGCGAGCCGGCGTCAATCATACAGTCGACGGCGCGCTTCTGGCCGTCGAGATCGAGCCGGCCGTCGCCATCGAACACCGTCGGCACGACCGGAAATACGCCCCTGTAGGGTCGCCGCACATTGACGTTTGCCATGACATCCTATTGGACGACGTCCAGTTTGACCTTTGCAACCCCATCTCCGACCATTCCCAGCAGCCGGGCGGCAGAATACGAGACGTCGACAACTCGTCCGCGAACGAACGGACCTCGGTCGTTGACCCGAACTGTCACGGACCGCCCGGTCGAGACGTTTGTCACGCGCAACCTTGTGCCGAACGGCAATGTCGGATGCGCGGCGGTCAATTCGTTCGCATCGAACTTTTCTCCGCTCGAGGTCCGTGTGCCCTCCGAGTAGAAGCTGGCAAGTCCTTGCGAGGCGAGCCGTGTCCCGGCTGCATGTTGGCGCGGCGCGAACGGGGTGTACGTGACCGCCACACGCCTCTTCGTCACCCGTGATGCCGTGGAATCGTGTTGCAGCGAGGCCTGTCGGCTGGGGGCTAAGAGAGCGGATCTATTGCTGACGACAGAGGACTGCGCGCAGGCCGCAAGCGAAGCGGCTGCGAGAACGACGGCAAACCGCAAAATGATGCCCCGGGCAGCAGCAGACGAGGCCAAAGGCGGGTCAAGACGGTTTGCCTTACCGTCAGATGAAGTTCTGGCCGTACTGAGGAAAGACATTTGTAGCCACCTCCAGCCCCACATTAGTCCCGCAGGCAATGAGGGCGGAACCATGGCGCTGAACAACCTAATGTGGCATCAACCGCGCGATTCCATTTGAGTGTGGCTATCGGGTGACTGGCATCGCAAAAACCGCTGCTCGTGGCCGGACTTCGCGAGACCCCCGGATCGCTCATGATACTGCGATCAATCGCATTTTTGCGTTTTTGGCGCAACTTTGGCTGCTCCGAATGGTTGCGCACATAAATATTTCAATCATAGATGGTGATGGTCGCCCAGCCATGAATGTGCACCGCCGAGACCAGTTCGATCGGCCGCTCGTATCGCGGCTCGCCTTCCCGTTCCACCGCCAGCAAGCCATTGTCGGCGCGGATCAAGGGGAGCCCGCGGCGACGTGCAGCGGTACGGCGACCGGCGAGATCGCGGGCTCATCCTCGATCGTGTCTTCCGGCAACGACGGCAGCCATGGTGTCATCTCAACCGGTGCACCGCGGCTCCACAGCAGCTTCAGGCCCGATCATTGGAACATCGCACCCATCCCTATCGGCGGCTGCCTGCCGGCATGGACTGTCTGTCAACCGCGACTATCGCCGGGTTTTTCCCCCCGCCGCAGCGCAGGCAACGTT
>NZ_JBEKXH010000104.1:0-16583 GCF_049512235.1 Bradyrhizobium sp. | reverse complement strand
CCGGCTCCACGCGATTGGTAAAATTGCGCGGCAAGCTCCGAAGCGACGCCTTCATTTTGGACGAATCCGTTTTCCCTCGCCGATTGCATCGACTCTTCGTAGAGCCTCATTGCATCCGAGTCGCGGCCGTCAAGGCTTGCGATCTCGGCAGCTATCAAAGCTTCCCGGTGCGCATGATTCCCCGCGCAACCCTTTGCCCATTTCTCTATTTGCCTCCGATGCGTCTCGATCTCATCAAGATTGGATTGCCGATGTTCCACCGAAGCTGATTTGCAGGCGGCCGCGAGCGCCAGGGCGCTATAGTAATGATAGTCAACAATCTCAAGAAATTGAAGTGTCGACCATACGAGGTCACGCGCCTTGGCTGCCGCCACCACCGCTGCTGCTATATTTCCTTCAAAGAAGTGCCGTTGCAGCTTATAGATGTAGTATCTGGCCGCGGCGACTGTGAGACGCGAGCCACCTTTGTTCAGACGCTGCTCGAAACCGCGCTCGTCCCGGTCCGACTCCAAGAACAAGCTGCGGCTAACAGTTTGTCCGCAAAGCGCACCAACGAGAATAAGTTGAGCAACCAGCGAATCAGCGGCCAGGCCAAACTTTGCTTCGCGCATGAAAGAAAGTGCTTTGTCGGCTTCCCGATGAACGTCTGATAGGGGCTCTCCCGAGACCATCATGTTGGCTACCACACTTCTTAGACCGTAGGCAGTGTAGGTTAGGTCGCCGACGGCCGTCGCAGCATCGATTGCGCGCTTTAATATCGCGCGGCTGCGCGGAAAATGCGCAGTCCATGGAAGAACGAATGTTCCGAAAAACGTGTAGACTTTCGCCTTGAAACGATCCAAACCAAGCTCGTCAACGAGATCGCATCCGAGTTGCCCGAAGCGCAAAACAGCCTGATAGTCGCCGTGGCCGAGACCCAGTACGACATTGAGTAAGGCGTAGGCACAAGCCGAGGCATCGCAGTTACCATGTTCCATGCTGAGATTCGTGATCCGTAGTACCGCGAGGTAGAATAGATTGTTATCGGTGAACGACGCAGGCGCGAGGAATTCGGCTAGAACATTTACGGCGGCGAGCAGCTCGGGATCATCCATGATTGACAGATCTTTTAGTTCTTCTATTTTCCGCGCCCCGAGCAACTCCCACATTCTTGCCAGTTCCTGGCTCACCTCGCCGTAAGCCGGATGGGGGGACCATTCGACGCCAACGTGACGCAAAAAATCAAGCCCAACGGCGACCGCACGGTCTGTTCGGTCGAGCGTCGTATAGAGCGTCATCCGGAGGCGAGTAATTGCGGCACTATCAATCACATTTTCTGCGCGGTCGGCAAGTTTTGAAAGCCGAATGTTCGCCGTTTCAAGATCGCCAGTCAGAAATTCGCATTCGGCGCGATTTAACTCGAGGTCGAAACTCAGTCGATAGCAGTGACCCCAAGTCTCTACGGACAAGAGCGACGCGCTACCGGCCACAAAATACTTCAACGCTGCCGCGTAGGCAGTGGAAGCCTTGGCACGTCGACCGGCCATTAGATTGTAGTTTGCGACCTGCTGACGTTCAGACGGAGTTTCTATCAGATTCAGGGCACGATTGAATTGGTTGACGATATCAAAGATTTGATTGTCGACTTCTTCCGCGGTCAAGCCATGCGCCAGTACCCTGCCAATACGAAGGTGGATGGGAACACGCTCAGCTTCAGGGATCAACAAATAGGCTGCTTCCTGAACTCGATCATGGATAAACGAATACGTGTCGTCGTGACAGGACACAAAATCGAGGCGAACGGCCTTCCATAGTGCTTTATCGAGCACCTCCCGGGTTCCCCCATACACCGCGGTCAGGGTCTCGATGCGTGCGCTGTTGCCCATACAGGCTAGTTGTTTCAGGGCGTTCTGCACCTGGACCGGGAGCCGGCTCAGCTTCGCAACCATGAGATCGACTACGTTATCAGTGAAACCCTTCGTTGCGATTTCCTCGACGTTCCATGCCCAACTCGCCTTCCCGGCAGCAAATGCAAGCAAGCCTTCCAGCTCGAGTGACGAAATAAATTGAATCACGAAAAATGGATTCCCGCCGGTCTTGGCATGCACAAGCTGCGCGAGTGGGCGGGCATGGTCTGATCTGCACCGCAGAGCGTCGGCTACCAGCCTGGTGACATCCCCCAAAACGAGGTTGGCCAACGATATATGGCGTACCGTCGCCTTTGCCTTGTTGAGATCGGAAAGCGTTCGCGTCAGGGGATGGGTTGAGCCGACCTCGTTGTCACGGTAAGCACCGACGAGGAGCAGATTTCGCACTTCAGCGTGGGTAGTTAGGTGCTTGAGAAGGTCGAGGGTGGCGGGATCGATCCACTGGAGGTCGTCAAGAAAGAGCACAAGTGGTTTCTCAGGCTGTGCAAACACGCCGATAAATCGACCAAACACGGCTTTGAAGCGGCTTTGCGCATCCTGTGGCGAGAGCTCTTGAACTTGTGGCTGCTTTCCGATGATGAGTTCAATCTGCGGAACAAGATCTATGACAAGCTGGGCATTTTGACCGAGAGCGTCTTGCAGCCTGTTTCGCCAGTGAGTCAGCGACTCGTCGTTCTGGCCCAGGATTTGTCCAACCAAACCCTGGAGCGATTGGGCGAGCGTCACGTAGGGAATATCGCGCTTGTATTGGTCGAACTTTCCCCAAGCGAATAAGCCGCGCTGCGAAACAATGGTTTTGTGGAGCTCATTTACTATCGAAGACTTTCCAACGCCCGAGTACCCTGACACCAATACGAGTTCCATCGAACCACCGTGAACGACCCGGCCAAATGCCTCCAGAAGCGCATTTATGTCCGGTTCACGACCGTAGAGCTTTTCCGGGATTAGCAAGCGATCCAAGCCATCGCTCTCACCCAAGGAAAACATATCAATGCGCTGCCGGGATTCCCAATCCGCTTGGCACCGCTTGAGGTCGGCCAAGACGCCCGCCGCGCTTTGGTAGCGATCCTCGGCGTTTTTCGCGAGGAGCTTTAGGACGAGCTCCGCCAGCGTCTTCGGAATCCCCTTGATCCGCTCCTCCGGTCGATCCGGCTGACGAGCAATATGGCAGTGAATCCAACCCATTGGATCCGACGCGGTGAACGGGAGCATTCCCGCAAGCATTTGGTACAGAGTAACGCCCATGGAGTAGAGATCGCTGCGAGCATCGACCGATCGGTTCATGCGACCTGTTTGCTCGGGCGCCATGTAAGCAAACGTACCACCGATAAATTCAACAGGAGCGAGTGCTTGTCGCTCCCGCGACAACCGCGACGCAATGCCAAAGCCAGTGACACGAACGACGTTAGCTTCATCCACGAACAGGTTAGCAGGCTTGATGTCCTTGTGGATCAGACCGCGGAAATGAATTTGTCTAAGGGCTTCTGCAAGACTTACGGCGATCCGAAGAAACGCTGTCGTTTCGAATGCGGAGCCAAGCCGGCTATCCAGCGGATAACCGCCTGGATCCTCAAGTATTAAGGTCGCATTCTCATTGCGGCGCAACAATTCAATAGGCCTCGCCGCCCACGCAGAATCGAGCTCGCCAGCGATGGCGAACTCATTCTCCATCCGTCTTAGTGTGGTCACGCTCCCAGAGCCATTACGCGGCGTCAGAGCCAACACAGGGCGAGAGTCAGACAGTCGATGGCCCCGAAGAAGCGTAAATTCGCTGTCCTCTCGAAGAATCTCAAGGGCGTGTCCGGAGATTACGCTCACTGCTCACGACCCCCAAAAATGCCCGCAATGGCTAGGCTTTCTCAAGCAATTAGGGCGGCACACCCATCGAAGGCCAGTCCGGCGGACAACTAACGCCTGATCCATCTTGCCCGCGATATCCCACGGTTACGATGCTGCAGATCGAGATGGCCTCCGAAAATAGCAATATCAACAGACTAAGGGCAGCACTATCGGACGATGGTATCGGTCGGATCAGATGGCAGTCCGGAAGCGCCTACCATTCCATTCCCATCCATGCTGGGACCAGCGCCCTGACCTTTGCGCGCCTCGCATGGGTAACCGTTTCCATCATTCGTCAGATCGGTACCATGGCATGACGGACGTCCCTTGAGAGGGCACCAAATTCATTCAACCGTCTGCTGCGGGCTGAAGCACAAATTTGAAGGTTGTACCCCGAGGATTGTTCGAATCAACCAACAAGCGGCCGTCGTGAGCCTCGATAATTGAATGGCAAATCGGAAGGCCCATACCCATACCGTCGGCCTTTGTCGTGAAGAGCGGATTGAATATCCGCTCGATATCCCGCGCAGCGATACCTGTTCCGGTGTCCGAAACGGAGACCGTCACACCGCCGCTCTCCAGGACGTCTGATCTCAGGCTCAGAATCCGTGGTCCCTCTTGGTTCGTCATCGAATCGATAGCATTTGTGATCAAATTCAAAAGTACTTGCTGTAGCTGAATTGGATCGCCTTTGACCTGCGGATGCAATGCTGACGGCTCGATTTTCACCTGTATCCGATGCCGTTGGAGATCACCGCGCAACAATTCGATGGTTTCGCCGATTAGATCATCCAAATCGAGCAAAGTTCTGACGCTGGCATCCTTTTTAAAGTTCGCTCGAACACGTTCGATTACTGCAACGGCGCGATCACCGTCAGCAGCGAGATGCTTCAATTGCGCCCTTGCTTTGTCAAGATCGGGGGTGGAACGATCAAGCCAGCTGAGACTCGTCTGCGCTCGCATCAACATGGCGAACAGCGGCTGTTTGACTTCGTGAGCAACGGCTGCCGCAACGGCATCACCAGTTGCGAGCCTCGCCCCTCGTTCACGACGTTGAGCACGCACGGCTCGGAGCAGTCGCCCATAGATCGTTGTTATCTCATAAAGCAGGACAACAAGAACTACAGCGCTGGAAAAAACGCCAATGACCCGGACGGTATACCAGCCGAGGCTATAGCGCACCGGATGCGGATAGTAGGTTAGAGGTATCTCTATCGCGTACGAGAAGATCACAACCATCAACCAGAGATCGACCATTGAACGTCGTCGAACCCAGAGTACGGTGAGGGCGGCCATACACAGGAGTACGATGGGTCCGCCGATAAGATAAGGCCAGTCCGCGTTAAAATGGAGCGGGTCCTGTGAAACCCGGGGCAATAGTCCTTCGCCTTCTGTGCAGATAAATGACAGGGCAAACACGATGGCTGCCGTCAGAGTCACGCTCAGGGCGATCGCCCCTCGCGCGCTGCCCTGCCAGTATCGCTTCCTGGACTCCGCATCCTTCAACATAGCGTAGCCGAGTACGAACAAGGCAAAACCACCATGCCAGGAAATATAGAGCCATGCCGGGCTTTGCACACCACCAATCAGAGCGTTCGGCGCGAGGCCGCCCGCAAGGGTCATAACCCATGGAATCGTGATAAGCGCCGTGAAGACATAGCCGTTTGCAATCAAGAGTAGCGCCCGGGAGCGCAGTATGGAGTACTGTGCGAACAGCAGAATCGCGGTGACCGAATCGTTCACGAACATCGCTGCCACATAAGCTGGCACGAACCAGGTATTCTGACCCAATTGGACCCCGGCGAATGGCCCGCTAACGAGGAAATAGGCGGTGACCAATACGAGCACCAAAAACAGCGCAAGCCTTTTTTGCGCTGGGCCAGGCGACAACTCTGAAGAAAAGAGACTTTGCTCCCCGGAAAGGCCGACGACTTCATCTCGCATTGGCACAACCCCTGGCGGAGCATTGCGAGGCCATGCGCAATTTCTCACCACGCTCCACTACCCTACTCACATTTTGCCATCCGTTTTCTAATCCGAGCCCAAGCGACCACCCCCGATCGTGACAAGCCGATATCTAACTCAGCCTTTCTCGTCACCGCGCCCACGCTGCAGCGCATCTTGAATACCTTTTAACAAATCCTGCTTGCTCACCGGCTTGCTGAGCACGCACACCGCGCCAAGACCCAACGCACGGATGCGCAACTGTTCAGTGACGAACGCCGAAATCACGATGGTCGGAATTCTAAATCCCGACATCGCCAGGCGGTCCTGAAGCTGAAGACCCGACATGCAACCCAGTTGCACATCGGTAATGAGACACGACGTCGCTTTGAGCTGGCCGTTGTTCAGAAAGTCCTCGGCCGACGAAAACCCATCGACTTGGAAACCGGCAGCATCAAGAAGGTCCTCCATAGCCTTAAGGACCGTCAGGTCGTCATCGACACATGCGATTAGCGTAGCCTGCTGCAAAACGATCTCCTATGTACAGCCTCCGGGGCCCTCAAGTGCCAGCGTCGCCCGCCCATTGCTGGGTAACGGGCTCAACGGCCTCGCTGCCCACGCTGATTCTAGACGCCGGCAATGGCAAGTTCGTTATCGAACCGTCCTAGGACCACCCCCGATCCGTGTTCCATAGCGCGGCGCAACAGCTATGATGAGGCGCGAGCCGAACAGTCTGTGGCCGCGGTAAAGCGCAAGTTCGCTGTCCTCTCGAAAAATCTCAATGGCGTGTCCGAAGAGACCGCTCACTGCTCACCACCCCCAAATAATGCCCGAAAAGGATCGGCCCTATCAAGCAAGTATAGCGGCACACCTATCAAATGCCATCATTTCGGCGATCTTCGAACGGCTGGTTTATCCGGATCCCTTTGTAAGATCCTACCGGACCTCGGCCGCGACATCCCGCGGTGACGATGCCGCCGATCGAGATGTCCCCGGATAAGGGCAATATCAACAGACTAGGGGGAGCACTATCGGACGATGGTATCGGTCGGATCAGATGGACCTGAGGTGCCCACGTTTCCATTCCCATCTATACTCGGACCGGCGCCTGATTTTCGGGTAGCTCGCAACGGTTAACCGCTTCTATCCATCGCCAAATCGACACCAAGGTAGGATGGACGTCGGGTTGTGAGCTGCCCTATATTTGTGCAATCGCGTGTGTCGGTCACGGACCCTTCGCTTGCCTCCAAGATCACGCGAAGTGTCAGGATTTGAATATGGTTACACGATCGCTCGTTTCGGTCGTCGATGACGACGAGTCCGTACGTGAGTCCTTGCCAGACTTGCTGGGGGAATTTGGCTTTGCGACGATGGCCTTTTCGTCGGGGGAAGAATTCCTCGCCTCGGAATACGTCGGTCAGACCAGATGTCTGATCGTTGACATTTCCATGCCCGGAATGACAGGGCCAGAGCTGCAACGGGAAATGGGATCCCGACGGCTGGCAATTCCCATCATCTTCATCACCGCTTATGAAGATGAGAACATGTTTTCGCGCCTGCTTGAGCGGGGGGCCGTTGATTGCCTGCTCAAGCCATTTAGCGATGCCGAGCTGCTCAAGGCACTCGATGCGGCTTTTGGAGTTTGAACCGTTGGCTTGCGGCGGTAGCAATGCATGCCAACACGATTTTGGCCCTGGCTGGATACGGTGCCAGGCTGCCCGAGTCAGTGGCGACCACTGCTCGATCCGCAGACCTGGGCATTGTTCGCGAAATGCGCTCGCAGCGTCCGCGCATTGTTGCCCCTCCACAAGCAGTTGCAGACGACAATCCTTAAACCGTAAATGGTTCGATCGCGAGACGGCCAGCGCCATGTTGAGGCGGATCCAATGACCAAAGGCGGCCTCAGAATGAGGGTAGGGAAGCTTGGCACCTGGCTCATCTGTGCGGGCGCCATGGCCGCCTTCGGGTCGCTCGCGGGAAACTACGTCTGGACCTCTCGCTGGCCATCGACTCTCGATGCTGCACCGACAGAGTCGGTCAAAATTGCTGCGGTTGCGTACATCGGCTCGTGCCCAATCCTGATGGCGAAAGAAAATGGCTATCTTGCAAGCGAGGGTATCGCAGCAGAAGTAAACTTCCAGGCGAACGGTAAAGTGGCGCTTGCAGAAGCGTTGCAAGGGCGCGCCGACCTGGCCACCGCAGCCGATACTCCCATCATGTTCGCGGCGATGAACGATCAGCCCGTCTCGGTGATTGCCGCGATGACTGCGATGGAGGATCACGCGATCGTCGGAAGAAAGGATCGGGGTATCATTAGTCCCTCCAGCTTGAAGGGGAAGCGCCTCGGGGTGACGATGGGCACCACCACACAATTCTTCCTCGACGCATTCTTAAACCGGCAACAATTTACGCCTACGGACATAACCTTAGTCGACATGCTGCCGCAGAAACTGGCCGAGACGCTTGCACGAGGCGACATCGACGCGGTGGTATTGTATCAACCATTCCTGAACATGGCGGCGGCCGCCCTCAAGGACAAGGCGACAGTGCTATCCGGCGAAGGCGTATACGACGCTTTGTTCGCCCTGGCCGGAACGCGCGACTACGTCAGCGCGCATCAGCCAACGCTCGAGAAGGTTCTCCGGGCAACCATACGAGGTGCTCAATTCTGCAAGGAATCGCCGGACCTTGCCCGCGAGGTTCTCGCCAAGGCAATGAATACGGACGCCGTCGTCTTGAAGGCTATCTGGCCATCGTATCGGTTTGAAGTCGGCCTGCGGCAGGGCCTACTTCTCACTTTGGAGGACGAGGCGCGTTGGGCGATCAAGAATAGACTGACCGACAAGACGAAAGTACCGAACTATCTGGATCATCTGGGGCTTGCCCCTCTTCGGGCAGCCGCACCATCCGCCGTAACGGTAATTCATTGAGCCCGTTTCATGAGGATAGCGACGCGCCTTGGGCTTACAGGAGCAGTGCTGGTGGCGGTTGTGTCGCTTATGGGATCGGTTCTGGTATCGACGAACCGAACCGTGCGGCAGGAGTTGGCGAATAACGAAGGTGCGGGCGAGATTTTGAACGACGTTTTCAGCATCCGATATCTGCTGCAGGAGTACGTGCTCCATCACGAAGAGCGCGCGCGGGCTCAGTGGCTCATAACGGAAGATTCGCTATTGAGATTGTTGGTAGCTCAGCCGGCGCTCACGGGCGCGCAGGACGATGTTCTCGTCAATCTGCGGCTCACAAACGGAACTGTAAAGTCTCTTTTTTCCCAAATTGTGAAGAACTATGAGACGAACGCCAGCGATGGCTTAAAGGCGGCGCTGCGCCAGGAACTGGAGGAGAGACTGACGGGCCAGATCATGATCAGGCTTGAATCCATGATCTCAGATGCCGCAACCCTTTCCGAACAAAGCCGTATGGGTGTGATGATGGCGCAAGGTAACGAAGGAATAGCAGTGGCTACGATCAGCGGGCTGATTCTGCTCATCTTTGCAATCTCGATTTTTGTTACCTACACAAGCGTACTCCGCCCACTTGCTAAGCTAAGCTCCGGCGCTGCCACTATCGGCGGCGGTAATTTCGATTTTAGACTTGATGATGCCCGCAGGGACGAAGTCGGTGAGCTTGCACGCGTATTCAACGAAATGGCGGAAAAGCTCAGGGGCCGTGAAGCGAAGATCCGGCGTTTGGTCGATTCCAACATCATCGGCATCATGATCTCGGAACTTGAAGGTGAAGTTCTCGAAGCCAACGATGCTTTTCTCAAGCTGGTTGGATACGACCGTCTCGACTTGCAGTCTGGTCGCATCGATTGGAAGAAAATCACACCGAGCGAATTCCAGGTCGCGGATTCTCGAGCGATCCAGGAGCTCAGGGAAAGTGGAACATACGCACCGTTCGAGAAGGAGTATTTTTGTAAGGACGGGAGCCGGATTCCGGTGATGATTGGAGGCGCACTTCTCGAGGGACGTCCGGCGAGCACCGTCGGCTTTGTCTTGGACCTCACGGATCGCAAGGCCACGCAGGAAGCCCTTGCCCAGACTCGAGCCGATTTGACGCGCGTGGCAAGGGTGTCGAGCCTTGGCGCATTGACGGCGTCGATCGCGCACGAAGTCAACCAGCCACTTGCGGGCATTATAACCAACGCCAGCACCTGTTTGCGGATGCTGGCTGTTGACCCTCCCAACATTGATGGCGCGCGCCAGACCGCACGGCGCACGATTCGCGACGGCAATCGCGCATCTGATGTCGTTAAGCGATTGCGGGCGCTCTTCGCCAAGAAGCAAACGACAATGGAGCCGCTGGACCTGAACGAGGCAACGCGGGAGGTCATCGCCCTGCTTAGAGGTGAGCTTCAGAAGAGCCGAGCGGTATTGCAGGTGGATCTCACCACCGGCCTCCCGCCCGTTATGGGCGATCGCGTGCAACTTCAGCAGGTGATTTTGAACCTGCTTGCGAACGCCGCGGACGCGATGAGCGACATCGATGATCGTCCCAGGCAGTTGGTGGTTACGACGGAACGAGACGGAGACGATTCTGTTTGCCTGGCGATACGAGATGCCGGCGTGGGTTTTGATCCTCAAAGCGTGGAAAGGCTTTTCGATGCATTCTACACCACCAAGAGCGGCGGCATGGGGATCGGCCTATTCGTCTGCCGCTCTATCATCAGCAGCCACAACGGACGTCTTTGGGCGTCGCAGAATGATGGCCCGGGAGCGACATTTTCCTTCACTCTTCCCTGTGTCGATTGAAAGCGGTTGACGCATAACATACGGAAGCTCGCAGGTGGTTTTTTGATGCGTTTTCACGCTTCGATCACCGAGCGACCGACCTAACTTATTGGAGAGGTTTGCTTTTTGGCGCAGTCCCTCGCCGTCGGATTGGCGCTTTTGTCGGCACTGACTGGCGTTGCGGAAAGGTCAAAGCGCTGGCATTATTTGGGGAGGGGCGGCAAAATCCGTGCCGGCGCTGCGAAGATCGAAATCAGGAGCTTTGGATGGCTTCGCAGTTTCCGAGAAGGGACCCTGCGCGAAATGTTCTCGATGCAGCCGGTTCGGCTGATCCGCACGGATATGGTACCGAGAAGTATGGACCCGACGGCCTACTGGTTTCGTCAGCCGATCGAGGCTGGACCGGGTTATCCGCAGCACTCTTCCAACACGGCAGCGGCGTCCTGTCGTGGAAAAATGTCCAGCCCGACACCGAAATCTGCGTCAATTTGCTGGGCAATCAGTCGGTCGTTACACGGACGGGCGGGGGCATTTTCGACCAGACAATTGCTGCGCGAGGGAAGCTTTGGATGTCTCCGGCTGGACTGCAGGAAGATGTCCTGGATATCTCTGATCATATGCCTGAGGTTTTACATATCTATCTTCCTCGAAGTCACTTCACGCCAGAGGGCCTTGGTGTCGACCTCGATCAATCGGTGATCGACTCACTGCGGTTTGAGAGCAGCTTCGAGGATCCCCTTCTCGCGGAGATAGGATATGCCATAGCTGCAGAATTGGAGACCCAGACCTCTGCTGGTCGGGTGCTTGCCGATACATTGGCTTCCAGCCTCGCGGCAAGATTGCTTCAGAAGTATGTTAGCCGATCACCTGCACAAGCCAGATCGCTGGTTGCGCAGGAAGGTCTTGATCGACGAAGATTGTCGCGTGTCTTGGAGTATATCGACGCTAACTTGGAAGGTAATCTCACGCTTGATGAGTTGGCATCGATTGCCTGCCTGAGCCGGTTTCATTTCGCACGCGCCTTCAAAGCGGCCGTGGGTCGATCGCCCCATCAGTACGTCAGCGCGAAGCGTCTGGAGCGCGCCAAAGAGCTGCTGACGAGAGGAGATCGCCCGTTGGTCGATATTGCGCTCGCTCTCAACTTTTCCTCCCAGGCCAATTTCTCGCGAGCTTTCCGTCACATGACGGGTCGAGCCCCTGGACAATTTAGGCGCGGTTCGACCTAGTCCTGCAATTTTTAAGTTCTGACCATTTCAACACTTGCCGTGCTGCGCTATCGCTGCCCCGCGAAGTGCGACGAAGTGCGGGAGAGGGAGCGAGAGGACAGCGTTGCCGGCCTGAACCGCCAGCTTTGGTGGAATCGGTCATCCAGTTGATGGCCGGCAGGCGCCGTGGAGTCGCCCCCCCCTTGATCATTCCGTTCCCGTTTGGTTCCGTTTCTTCCCGCAAACAGCAAGAAATGACAATGCCGCGGCAACCGTCGCAAAGCCACGACCGTTTTTTTCGAGCAGTATAATTGCGGTGATTGCTCGCCGAGAGGCACCTAGTGCCGCCCGCTAAGTAAGTGAGCGATATGCCATGCTTTTCCAACGAGGGGATATGCATGAAAATATCCGGCAAAGCTGACTGGAAAACCGGATCCATTCCCGTTTCACAAGTAAAGCCAATGGTATTCGTTGTTGACGACGACGTCTCGGTACGCGAATCCCTGGAAGGACTGATCAGCACCGAAGGCTGGGAGACCGAGATATTTTCCTCAGCACAGGAGTTTCTCTCGCACCCACGGAAGACCGTTCCGAGCTGCATCGTACTTGACGTCAGTCTGCCAGGCATCAGTGGTCTCGATCTGCAGAAGCGATTGAACACGGATGGGATCAATATCCCCATCATCTTCATTACCGGATATGGCGATATACCGATGACGGTTCGGGCTATGAAGGCCGGCGCTGTCGAGTTCTTGACGAAGCCGTTCAGCCACGAGGAGCTGTTCAGCGCCATCGGTCAGGCCATCGAGCGCAGCCATTCCGCACTTTGTCATGAAGCGGAGGTACGGGAGCTGCGGAACCGTCACGACCTACTCAGCCGGCGCGAGCAGGAGGTAATGGCTTTGGTGGTTTCAGGTCTGCTGAACAAGCAGGTCGGATTCGAGCTTGGCATCAGCGAGATCACCGTGAAGGCGCATCGAGGCAAGGTGATGCGCAAGATGAAAGCCAACTCTTTGGCGGACCTCGTGACCATGGCTGCCAAGCTCCAACTGGCCTCGCCGCAGAAGAATTGATGCAGCACCGACCGCAGCCCTCGGTCCTGATGGTTCGAGCATCGCCTTCCGGTTCGATGGCATGAGACGTGACAGCCAGTCCGCCCCGGAAGGGCGCCGCTGGCGACATCGGTCGATCCTTCAAGCCTTCTTCAGGAAACCGACGAAAAGGGCAATCCGGCAGAGGTTCCTTCAATCGAGGCGGGCTTAATGATGCCAACATGGCGGCCGCAACCGAAAGGAAATGCCATGGCCGCCGCAGGAGTTCAGCAACGAGAATTGGGACCGGATGGTTCTCCGTCGCAAGCGGATTCCAATTTCAGTTTCGTTCATGGTGATTTCGCAGTCACCGTCATCAGCGACGGCTTCATAACCGTACCCATCGAAATCGTCGCCCCGGAGGCATCTCCAGACCAGCGCGCCGAGATCCTGAGGCGAACCGGACATCAAAGCTCCGGACTGGTCGATTCCAAAACAAATATTCCGGTTATCAAGAAGGGAGACGATCTGATCATCGTCGATATCGGCTCTGGCGACAAATACCAGCCTTCCGATGGGCGGCTTTCCGCAAACCTATTGGCGTCCGGAATAGACGCGGACGCCATTACCAAGGTCGTGTTCACGCACGCACATCCGGACCATGTGTGGGGGACGCTCGCGCCAGGCGGCAGCCTAAGATTTCCGAACGCGACCTACTTTGTCGGAGCCGCCGAATGGGACTACTGGATGGATCCGGATTATCTCAACAGCATGCCATCCGAACTGCATGAATTCGCCCGAGGCGCGCAACGCGATCTCGGCGCCATCAAGGATCGCGTGGTCATGGTAAAGCCTGGAGATGATATCGTGACCGGCTTAAGAGTAATCGATACCGCTGGCCACACGCCAGGCCACATTTCGCTGGAAGTGACGGGCGGCGACGGCCTGATCATCAGCGCAGATGCGGCAACCAACGAAATTTACTCGTTCCAGCATCCAAAAGCCAAGTTCGGCTACGACACCATTCCGGAGCTCGCGATCAGAAACCGGGCGCGCCTGATTGATCGCGCGGCATCCGACCGAACCAAACTTCTCGGCTATCACTGGACCTATCCAGGCATAGGCTTTGCGGAGCGCAGGGGCGATGGGTACCGCTATGTTCCAGCCTGACCGCGGATGCCCTCAGTCATGGCGTAATATCATTCAAATCCCCGGCGTGGCATAACGGTTTCGATTTTAATCGTGAAGCTGCGATCCGAAGCCGCGAAGCTCTTGCCGACCGGACATCGAGGGACAGGCCAAGGCTCGTCCCTATTTCGAGCGCGGGATACCCGGAAGGAGGCGCCCGAGCCTTCAGCTTTCCACCCGCCAGCTAGGCACGGTACGGCCTGGTGGCGTTGCCGATCCTCCTCAAACTCAGAGTCGGTCGCCCGGGCCCCGGTCGCAATCCGCAGGGCCGGGCACGGGAATATGACCGAGAGCGGTTCGGGTTTGCCGACGCCGACTCGTTCCTTGAAACTGATCCAGGCAAGAGCCCCGCATCGTCGTAGCCGTGACGCTGAACGTCGCTCGAACGTACCAACCTGCGGGAATTCGTCCAATCGCAACTGAAGGCCGAGGATTACTAAGGACGTGCCGACCGCAGGGGGCGGTGAACGATCTGATGATACAGCCAGCGAGGACTTCACGATGACCCAGGCTCTTCCAACAATCACACGGCGGGGTTTTTGCCTTTGCTGCATCGCATCGGCGACTTTCAGCGCAGGCGGCGGGTGGCTGAGCCCGCGTCAGGCGTATGCCGAAGCTCACAACATCGTTGACATGATCCGGGCGGACGCTGCAACGGCGACAATCAAGGTGCACAAATAGCGCGGCGGCGTGAGCGTGCTCGAGGGATCCGGCGGCAACGTTGCCGTCCTCACCGGCCCGGACGGAAAGCTTCTGGTCGATGCCGGCATAACGGTGTCAAAGCCCCGCATGATGGAAGCGCTTGCAAGCCTTAGCAACGATCCGATCCGGCATCTCATCAATACCCATTGGCACTTCGACCACGCCGACGGCAATGAATGGGTTCACGGCGAAGGCGCAACCATCCTCGCCCATGAAAATACCAAAAAACATCTTTCGACGATGCAGCGGGTCGAAGACTGGGATTTCAATTTCCCCGCGCTGGCTCCAGGCGCCATGCCGACCGAAACGTTTTCACAAGACAAGACCCTGTCGGTCAATCGCGCCACCCTGCAGATGAAACACTATAAGCCGGCCCACACCGATAGCGACATTTCCGTTCATTTTGTCGAAGCCGACGTCCTGCACGTTGCCGATACGTTCTGGAACGGAATCTACCCTTTCATCGACTACTCCACCGGCGGCAACATCGACGGAATGATCCTCGCCGCCGACGCCAATCTGCGGACAGCGACCGAACAGACGATCGTGATTCCCGGTCACGGCTATCCCGTGAGCAACCGCGCCGAGCTCAAGGAGTATCGTGACATGCTGGTCGCGATCCGCGGCAACGTCGCGAAGCTCAAGAAGCAGGAGCTCTCGCTGGAAGCGATTATCGCGGCGAAGCCGACTGCCGCCTACGATTCCAAATGGGGTCAGTTCGTGATCACCCCGGCGTTGTTCACAAAGCTGGTCTATGAGGGCGTTTGATGGGAGGGCGCCGCGACAAAGCCGGCCTGATGCGTCGGTGCATCGCCAGTATCAACGATTCACCGATCAGCGGGAGCAATCGCAGATTTTACTGGCCACTGCCGCCGTCCGGACCATCAGCCGTTGCGCAGTGACCTTGGGTTCTGAGGAGATCGGGATGCCCAGCGTGAACAAATACCCGAGCGACGTCGCCTTCACGCCTTCGGTCAAGGCCGTCCAATCGCGAAAAGGTTCGCGGCATGCCTATGAACGCGTCGAGGCCAGAGGTTCCTGGCAGACCAGCATAACGGCAGAGCTAAAGGCGTTCATCGAAGCGCAACGGAGTGTCTTCCTGGCCACGACAAACCGGGACGGGCAACCGACCATACAGCACCGCGGAGGTCCGGCGGGATTTCTGAGGGTGCTCGATGAGAAGACGATCGCGTTCGTCGATTTTGTTGGAAACCGCCAATATATCACGGTCGGGAATCTTGCGGAGAATCCCAAGGCCCATCTGTTCCTGATCGATTATGCGCATCAGCGGCGAATAAAGATCTGGGGCGAAGCCCGCGTGGTCGAGGGCGACGACGGTCTTATCGCGAAGCTCATGCCGGAAGGATACAAGGCGCGACCGGAACAAGTCATCCTGTTTACCGTCGGCGCGTGGGATGCGAATTGCCCTCAGCACATCCCCCAACGGTTCGAGGCGGCCGATGTCGCCGCTTCGCTGGCCCAACGAGACAATCGCATTCTCGAGCTTGAGAGCGAGATAGAGCGATTGCGCGCTCAAGCACAACCACGGGAACGGAATTCAGCATGAAAACGGCAGAGCGGGAGCCTGACGCACCGGCGGATGCTTCCAACACGGCTCGGATGGGTGTCGGTTCGTGGATCATTCTCATCGTGCTCCTATCGCTCTTGGCAGCCACATCCGTGATTGTTTACCTTGGCTGGACGCATGGTGGGACGGACGCCGATGTGCCGACGTCAGGTTATGTCGCGATGGCAATCGGCGTCATCGTTTCGTTGGCTGTTGGCTTCGGCCTTTTGGCGCTCCTCTTTTACAGCAGTCGAAAAGGATATGACGAGCCGCCCGTATTGATTATCCCTACGAACCTGCTTGAGATGTCGGACTCCCCGCGTGTTAAATCAGAGCAATAGTCGGCTCGATTGGGAAATTCTTCAGCAAGCACCGGGAAACAACAGGGTAAGAACTGTTCGGGATCCCGCCGCGAATGAATGAACGTTCTTGCCCAGGGTGAGGATGGGCACTGCCGTCATTATAAG
>NZ_JBEKXH010000103.1:0-16588 GCF_049512235.1 Bradyrhizobium sp. | reverse complement strand
TGTGAACAGATCAATTGGCATATTCGCGCCCCGGATTCACCACGGTTGACTTCGTCCGCCAATCGGTCGGTCACCCCAGAATCATTTCCATGCTATCGATGCGAATGCCAACGCTTCAAGATTCTCGACCACTGTTGCACCGGAATTTTTTATCCCGCGGTGCAATTGCGGCTGCCGCTTTTCGAACCTGCAGCGAGCCAGAAACTCTCGGACAAAAGGTCAACCGTGGTGGCCCTCCCGCGATCCCGGTACCTTGCGATCGCTGTTATAATGAGAGAAAACAAGGTCAGGTTGAGCCAGGCTTATGGGTCAGGCCGCAAATGAAACCATTCACCGTTGTGCTCCCATTGATTCTGCTTTTCAGCGGCTCGCCCGCCGCGGCATCGTCGCCCGCCGGGATGATCTCGGACTTTCGCCAAAAACACGGCGAAGGACATGTCACCGGGGATGCCGCTCTCAACCGGATTGCGCTTGAGCAGGCCAGGGCAATGGCTGCGAAAGACACCCTCGACCACGACGTGCTCGGATCTTTCAGTTCGCGAATCGCATCATCGAAAGCGGGGCGGGCCGCGGAAAATATTGCCTATGGCTATGACAGTTTCGAAAAGACACTCGATCAATGGATCGCTTCAACGGAGCACCGAAGAAATCTCCTGCTTCACAACGCCTCTCGCGTCGGCGTCGCCAGCGCAACAAGTGCCGCCTCTCATCGCACCTATTGGGCGATGGAGATCGCAGGCGAATATGAGCCGCCGCCGATCGCTGCCAGCAGGAAAACGCGGCCTGCAACCGACAGGAAATCGGCGGTCCAATCCTGCCGAGCCAAAATCCTCGGTATCTGCTTTTAATCCACCATGACGACGGGCGCAGCCCTGGCGAAGCAGTTCTAAAATCCGTCATGCTGAGTTGCGAACGGGGCCAGCCTACAGAGTTCGGGTACTCCATCATCGCGGGAGCCGCTTGCGCGCGTCGCGAAGCCCGATCCCCGGGGATCTTCCACCGTCATTGCGAGGAGGCCTTGCGACGAAGCAATCCATCGCGCGGCGTGCGCGGCTGTACGGATTCTTTTCGAGTGCGGCGTGCGCCTCATCTGCCATCGATTGAAAACGCCAGCAGCACGTTGCCGGGAGTGGTGCCGAAATTGGCGTAGCCGGAATTGACATAGAGCATGCCGCCGACGATGACGGCGCCCGGCCCGTCGAGCGAGCCGCCATGGGCGGCGACGCCGTTCACCGTAGTGTAGGTCCGGGCCGTATCGACGTCCCAGATGATTTTTCCGTCCGATGCCGCGTAGGCGCGCAGATGACCGTCCAATCCGCCGGAAAACACCGCGCCGGGGATGGCGGTGACGGCGGCCGACTGACCGGGACTGCAGCCCGGCACGTCGTGGCAACCCGGATGGGGCGTCTGCCAGACCACCTCGCCGGTCGCAAGCTTGAGCGCGTACATGCCGCCGCCGAGCCCAGGATCAGGCGCGAGGCTGGGGCCGAAAATTGACTTCTGCGCGCCCGGCGTCCCCTCCCCCGCGAGGCGAAGGGAAAGGTCCGAGACGGCGACGTAGACATTATCTCCGTCGACCGCCGAGCCCCATTGCACCCCGCCGAGGAGACCGCCGCGGCCCACCCGGCGCTGCCACAAAATCGCGCCTTGCCGGTCCGGATCGATCGCATGCACGACCCCGGACTTCTGACCGGCGATCAGCGCGCGCCGGCCATCGGGCAGATCGACCAGGATCGGCGACGAGCCGAAATCCAGATCCGGGCCGTTGGCCTGAGGACAGTTGGTGCGCTCGGTGCCGGCGCAAGCGACAGTGTAGGCATCGCCCGAAGTCATCTGGCGCGACCAGGCGAGCTCACCGGTCTGCATGCGAAAGGCGATGAACGCGTCCGAGGTGTCGGCGGGCGGGTCCGAATAGCTGTCACCGGTCGTGACATAGATCATCGCGCGATCGGGATCGACCGATGGCGACGACCAGATCGCCGCGCCCGATGGTCCCCAGAGCTGGGTACCCACGGCATTCGTGCGCACCGGCGCCGGCGCTTCGGGAATCGTATAGCTCTGCCACACGATCTTTCCGGTCGCGGCATCGAGCGCGACCACGCTGCCGCGAAAGCTACAGCACTCATAGCGTGGATTGGCGCCGCTCGCTTCTTCAAACGAAGACAACGGTATGTAGAGCACGGCGCCGGCGAGCGCGGGCGCGCCACTGACGATGGCGGCGCGGTGGGCCTCAAGATGCGTCTTCCAGCGGAGTTCACCGGTCACCGCGTCGATCGCAAACGCATTGCCGCGCTGGTCGCCGAAATAGGCCGACCAGCCATCTCCGCTCGCGGCAACCGTGATCGCCGAGCGCACGCCGGCCCCGGCATCGAACACCCAATGGGTGCACCCGGAGCTTGCATCGAGCGCATAGACCTTGCCGCTCTGGCTGCCGACAAACACTTGTCCGCCCATCAGGGTCGGCTGGGCCTGGGCGCGGGTGGCGCCGGGATAGCCAAAAGCCCATTTCAGTTTGAGGCGCGGCACGTCCTCCGCGGCGAGCTCTGCCATCGCGGCCGGCTGGAAGCGGTGCTGCGACAGGTCCGCGCCCCAACCATTCCAGTGTGGCCGCGCCAGCGCATCGGCAAGCGATGCGGTCGCCGCCGCGCAAGCGCCGTTCGAGCGCGCGGTGTCCGGAACTGCTGCCGCGGCCACGAAGCGGCTCAGACTGTCGAGCTGCGCGTTCGAGAGACCCTGGCCCTGCATGCTCATGCTGCCGGATCGGAGCGAGGCCAAAACCCGATCCGGTGACATCTGCCGCAGCGCCGCGAGATCAGGCGCACGGGCTGCGCCGGCTTCGTGGCAGCCGACGCAGCGCTCGCGATAAATCGCCTCGCCGTCGGTATTCATCGCCGACTGGGCGAATGCCGGCGCGGCGACGACGAGAGCGAAAACCCAGACGGCAAGGATCGGCGGGATCACCGCAGTCTGGCTTAGCGCAGGTCTGCGTCGCGTCGCTGCATCGCAGTCGTTCATTGCAATCGGCCACCGTCCAAAATCGGCGCGCCAGAATTGCCAGAATTTCGCGACCAACGCGCCAACCATTTCCCGGTCGCCGTCTCTTCCGAGCGGGGTGAAGTTGACCACGGTGAATGGCGCGGCAGAAGGAAATCGCGAAGGTGAGATCCAGTGCAGCAGTCTGGCCGGCCAAATCCGGATCGACATCGCGGTCTCGGCCACGTGATCGCGCGGCGGTTGCAGGCTCATCATCATGACGGCGTTGAGTGCCTCGCCCGGCGTGCAGCGCAGTGTCGTTCGATGGCGCTCGGAGAATTGATATTGCGGGAGAAATTTTTCGATCAGGGACATCACACAAGCCACCACCAAACCGGACGCCGGGCCGCGCTACTGTCTGCCGCGGCCACGGTCGTAGCAAGAATAAACTCGCGGCCGGCACCCGTGTGCTTTAGAAAGCCTGCGATGCCGCGAGAGCAGCGCCCCTCTGGAGCTCGAACCCGTCATGACCAACCATCTGCCCGCAGCCTCGATCGAGGCGGTCACGTCAGGACTGGCTTCCGCGGGCTATATCGCCAGCCGGCAGATCGCGACCGCGGTCTATCTGGCCGAACGGATCGAGAAGCCGATCCTGGTCGAAGGCCCTGCCGGCGTCGGCAAGACCGAGCTCGCAAAAGCGCTGGCGGCCTGGCGCGGGCTCAAGATGATCCGCATGCAGTGCTACGAAGGGCTCGATGAAGCCAAGGCGCTGTATGAGTGGAAATACGCCAAGCAGCTGCTCTACACCCAGATCCTGAAGGACAAGCTTGGCGAAGTGCTTGGCGGCGCTGAAACCTTATCCGCCGCTCTCGACCGGCTGCATGATTTCGGCGACGTGTTCTTTTCCAAGGAATTCGTCGAGCCGCGCCCGCTGCTGCAGGCCCTGGAGCAGCCCCGAGGCTGCGTGCTGCTGGTCGACGAGATCGACAAGTCGGACGCCGAATTCGAATCGCTGTTGCTCGAAATACTCTCAGACTACCAGGTCTCGATCCCCGAGCTCGGCACCGTCGTCGCGGTGGTGAAGCCCACGGTGATCCTGACCTCCAACGGCGAGCGCGATCTCTCCGACGCGCTCAAGCGCCGCTGCCTGCATCTGCATATCGGCTTTCCGGAACAAAAACTGGAAGAGCGCATCGTCGAAAGCCGCGTTCCCGGCATCTCGCAAACGCTGCGCCAGCAGCTCGTCTCTTTCATCAACCAGGTCCGCACCCTTGATCTGAAGAAGCTGCCCTCGGTCAGCGAAACCATCGATTGGGCGCGCGTGTTGGTGCTTTTACAGTCGAGCGAACTGGATCATGAAACCGTCAAGACGACGCTCAATGTGCTGTTGAAATACGAAGCCGACATCGAGACCACGCTGCCGCAGGTGACGAATTTCGTCGCCAAGGCCGGCCGGAAGGGCGTGTTCGGCTGATGCGCGAAGAGCTGCATCGCTTCTTCCGGGCGGCGCGCGGCGCCGGCGTCCGGGTCTCGCCGGCGGAAAGCATCGATGCCATGAACGCGGTCGCCGCGGTCGGTTTCGCCGACCGCGGCCTATTGCGTGACGCGCTGCTGCTGACGCTTGCCAAGAGCGAGGAAGAAAAGCAGGCGCTCGGCGACTGTTTTGATCTGTTCTTCAGCCAGCCTGACGTGAAGCAGGCGGCGGCGCCGGAGGATGAAGCCGGCGGCGCAGATGCGAATGCGCAGGCCAGCGAGAGCCCGCCGGGCGTGGCCGGCGCACCATCACCTGATCTCGGCGATCTCGCGCAGATGCTGCTGTCGCGGGACCGTAACGCCATCGCAGCCGCGATGGCCAACGCGGGCAGTGCGGCGGCGCTGTCCGACATCCGCTATTTTACCCAGCGCGGCATCTTCTCGACGCGGATGCTCGAAGCGCTCGGCATTGAACGGCTGCGCGACGATCTGGACGCGTTGACGGCGGCAAGCCCCGCGCGGGCCGAACGCCTCGCCGCCGCACTTCAGGCCTTGCGCGAAAACGTGCGCGACGTCGTCTCGCAGGCACTGTCGCTGTACGGGCGCGAGGAGACCGAAAACCTTCGCCACGAGATTCTGCGCAATGCGCCGCTCGCCCGGCTCGAACGCCGGCAGGTCGAACAGATGCAGGCCCTGATCCGCAGCATCGCGCGACGCCTGCGCGAGCGCTACAGCAAGCCGCGCAAGCGAAAGCGGCGCGGCCATCTCGATATTAGGCGGACGTTGCGGCGCAACGCCGCCTGGGGCGGCGTCCCCTTTCTCACCTCCTGGAAACGCCGCCACCGCGACCGGCCGAAGATCGTGGCGCTGTGCGATGTCAGCGGCTCGGTGGCACAGGTGTCCGATTTTTTCCTGCTGTTGATCCACAGCCTGCATGAAGTGGTGGACGACGTGCGCTCCTTTGCCTTCTCCGGCCATCTGATCGAGGTCAGCCGGATCCTCGACACAAAATCGCCCGAGGAGGCCATGAGCGAGATCATGACCAAGGTCGGATACGGCTCATCCGACTACGGCGGTTCATTCTCCGATTTCGAAAAGGCTTTCATCCGGGCGGTGACGCCGAGGACGACCGTGATCGTGCTCGGCGATGCCCGCACCAATAACCTTGATCCGCGCGCCGACATCCTTCGCCGCATATCGGAGCGTTGCAAGCGGCTGGTCTGGCTCAATCCCGAAGGCCGCATGGCCTGGGGCTGGGGCGATTCCGAAATGCCGCGCTATGCCGCCTTCTGCAGCGTTGTGCGCCAATGCGCGACGGCGAAACAGTTGGAGCGGGCCGTGTCGGACATCGTGGCGGCTTATCGATAGCAGATTGGGAGGAGTAGCATCCCGCAGGCCTGTTGACCTCCGCGTGCTTCTGGTTCCCGATCGATTGATCGCGACTGTGTTAACTGGATCACATCATTTTCTCCGAAGTAGCGCTATGTTGACGTGGTATGGCCGCGAACAAGGTAACGGCGGTACACGAGCTTGGCTCCTCCCGCCAAGGACCACTTGGAGCCGCCAGGGCGGAAAACTCGGCGGCTCACTTTTCTTATCGCGCATCGGCGCCGATCGCAGGGCGCAATGGCGTAAGCGTATTGCCCCACTTCGGTTGTCTGTCTCCGGCATCATGACGGCGTACCCGTAGTTCATCGGGTTGAATAGCCGCACGCAAAGCGCGATGATCTACCGAATCACACCGCATGCATGCCCATCGCCTCGTCAAAGCCCGCGATGCGCTGCCCTGGATGGTCAAGCCGCGGCGAAGGCGGCTTTAGTATCCCCCGTTGCTTTTGGTTTCCATTGGATGATCTCGGCTGTGTCGATGGATCACGTTTCAGCCGAAGCAGATTTATCCTTACGTGGTATGGCCGCAAACATAACGGCGGTACATGAGCTTGGCTCCTCCCGCCAAGGACCACCTGGAGCCGTCAGGGTGTGAACCCGGCGGCTCTTTTTTTCCCGCACTGGTCGGTCAGGGCGATCGGCAAGATCCCGGAAGGAAGCCGTGTTTTAACGGCTGCTACCGCCATTCACCGCAATTTGCTGAGCAGCGCCACCAGCGTCTCGCGCTCCCTGGGCTCGAGCGGCGCCAGGGTCTCCCTGGTGATCGCAAGCGCGTTCGGCACGGCCTTTTCGGCCAGCTGCTGGCCGGCGCGGGTCAGGCTGACCAGCAGGCGGCGGCCGTCTTCGGGGTCGGCGGAGGTCTCGGTCAGGCCGCGGGCGGTGAGCCGGTCGATCACGCCCTTGATGGTGGCGACATCCATCGCGGTCAGGCGTCCGAGCTGGTTCTGCGAGCACGGCCCGCTCTCGCTGAGTTTTGCCAGTGCCGCCCATTGCGTCGGCGTCAGGTTGATGCCGATTTCGCGCGCGAAGATCGCGGCGTGACGCTGCCACACCTGGCGCAGAACAAAGCCGATCTGCTCATCGAGAATGTAGGCGGGCCGCGCCGGTTTTAAGCTACGCTTGGCCGAAAGGCTCCTGGTCATCTCTGCGTTCCGCCCCTTGCGTTTTCCTTAGGCCGAAGATCACAGCGCCAGGTGCGCGTCCCTGATGTCCGGACGCGCGTCAAGCTCGCTGATGGTGCCGGCAAAACAGATGCGGCCGCGCTCGATGATGTAGGCGCGGTCCGAGATCACACGGGCAAAATGCAGGTTCTGCTCGGACACGACCATGCTGACGCCGGCCTTCTTCATGGTCAGTATCGCATCCACCATCTGCTCCACGATTTTCGGCGCCAGTCCTTCCGACGGCTCATCGAGCAGCACCAGCGACGGGTTTCCCATCAAGGTGCGCGCGATCGTCAGCATCTGCTGCTCGCCGCCGCTCATCCGTCCGCCGTGGCGGCCGCGCATCTCGCCGAGGTTCGGAAACAGCGCGAACAATTTTTCCTTTGTCCAGTGCGGCGCGTTCGGCCGGACCGGCTGACGGCCGACTTCGAGGTTTTCCTCGACCGTCAAATCCGTGAAGATACGCCGCTCTTCCGGTACGTAGCCTAAACCACTGCGCACGATGGCGTAGGTCGGCTGATCCGAGACATCCTGGCCCTCGAACAGGATGCGCCCAGACCGTTGCTCGACCAGACCCACGATGGAACGAAAGGTCGTGGACTTGCCGGCACCATTGCGCCCGAGCAGTGCCACCACCTCGCCATCGCCGACATCGAGGCAGATATCGAACAGGATATGGGCGGGACCGTAATAGCTGTTGAGATCCTGAACGGAGAGCTTCATGCCGGCGTCCCCTGGCGGTGGCGGGCGTCGTAGACCATGCCCTCGCCGAGATAGATGGCGCGGACTTGGCGGTCGCTCCGGACCTCATTGGGCGGTCCTTCCGCGATCAATGTGCCGCGATTGAGTACCAGGATGCGATCGGCGTGTTCGAACACCACGTCCATGTCGTGCTCGGTGAACAGCACGCCGATAGAGTTTTCCTTGGCGATGTCGGCGGTGAGCTGCATCAGCTCGATGCGCTCGCGTGGCGCCATGCCGGCGGTCGGCTCATCCATCAGCAGAAGTTTTGGCTGGTTGGCGAGCGCGATGGCGAGTTCGAGCCGCTTGAGATCGCCATAGGCGAGTTCGCCGCAGGGGCGCTCCGCATAACCGCCCATGCCGACAAGTTCCAACAGACGCGCGGCCTCTTGCGGGGCGTAGCGTGGGGTCGAGCGCCAGAGGTTGAACACCTGCCGGCCATAGGACAATAGCGCGACCTGGATGTTCTCGCGCACCGTCATGGTCGGAAAGGTCGCCGTGATCTGAAAGGTGCGCCCGACACCGAGCCGCCAGATATCGCGCGGCCTTTTCCCTGACGTGTCCTGGCCGAGCAGGCTGATGCGCCCGGAATCGGGCGTCGTCTGGCCGTTGAGCATATCAAAGCAGGTGCTTTTGCCGGCGCCGTTGGGGCCGATCAGCGCCAGGATTTCGCCGGCCTGCAGCCTAAACGACACCCCACGCACCGCATGGACACCGCCATAGGATTTTGTCAGGCCTTCGACGGACAGCAATGTCGGCGCGGGGCTCATTCGGCGGTCTCGATTCCGGATGACACCAGCGCCTTGGGCGGCTGGGGCTGGCGCCGATTGGCGATCGTCCCCAGCATCCCGACAATGCCCTTGGGAAAGGCGACCACGATCAGGACGATGACGCCGCCGAGCACCAGTTTCGACAGATCGGTCTGACTGACGAGCCAGATGCTGAGCGCCTTATAGACGATGGCGCCGACCACCGCGCCGGAAACCGTCTCGACGCCGCCGAGCAGCACCATGACCAGTGCATCGACCGAGAGCGAGATACCGAGGCTGTCGGGAAACACACTGCCCTTGAGATAGGCGAACAACGCACCCGCGATCGCAGCTGCAGTGCCGGCGATCACGAAGGCGGTCCACTGCACCCGCTTGCCGTCGATCCCGATCGCCTCGCTGCGCCGGGGCGAATCGCGGGTCGCGCGCAGCGCGTAGCCGAACGGGGAGAACACGATGATCCGAAGAACGGCCACGGCCAGCGCGGCCACGCCGATGGAGAGCCAATAGAAATGCGCCGGGCTCGCCGCCCATTTCTCGGGCCAGACACCGAGAATGCCGTTGTCGCCGCCGGTCACCTCGACCCATTGGAACGCGATCGACCAGACGATCTGCGCGAAGGCCAGCGTCAGCATCGCGAAGTAGACGCCGGACAGTTGAACCGAAAACAAGCCGAACACCGCCGCGCCCGACAGACCCAGCAGCGGGCCGAGCACCAGGCAGGCCAGCATCGGCAGGCCGGCCAGCTTGGCGAGCAGCGCTGCGCCGTAGGCGCCGAGCCCGAAATAGGCCGCATGACCGAACGAGGCGAGCCCGCCGACCGACATCAGGAAATGCAGGCTGGCGGCAAGGATCACGAAGATCGCGATCTCCGAACCGACCGTCAGCGCGTAACTGCCGCCGACCAGCGGCAGCGCAGCCGCCAGCGCCAGCGCCACCATTGCGGCGAGGCGTTCGTTCGAGGTCAGCGGCCGCCACGGGTTGACGGTCAACCCCGGCGTGCGGCGCGCGGCGGCTTCCGGCCTGCCGAACAGGCCCCAGGGCCGCACGATCAGCACGACCGCCATCACCAGAAACACCAGGATCATCGATATCTTCGGAAAGATCAGGATGCCGAACGCATTCAATTCGGAAACCAGCACGGCCGCGACAAAGGCGCCCGATATGCTGCCGAGCCCGCCGATCACCACCACCACGAATACATCGACGATGATGCGCAGATCCATGGCATGGTTGGCCGCGTCGCGTGGGATCTGCAGCGCGCCGCCGAGCGCCGCCAGGAAGACGCCTAAGGCGAACACGCTGGTGAACAGCCATTTCTGATTGACGCCGAGCGCCGCCACCATGTCGCGGTCCTGGGTCGCGGCCCGCACCAGCACGCCCCAGCGCGTTCGCTGGAACAATAGCCAGAGCGCGCCCAGCACGAGCGGGCCGAGGCCGATCAGGATGAGATCGTAGGTCGGAACATTCTGGCCGAAAAAATCTACCGCGCCGGCAAAACCCGGCGCGCGGCGGCCCAAGAGGTCGCTGGGGCCCCAGATCAGCACCACGAGATCCTCGACCATCAGGGTCAGGCCGAAGGTTGCCAACAGCTGAAACAGTTCGGGCGCGTGATAGATCCGCCGCAGCAGAAGCATTTCGACCAGCGCGCCGACCACGGCGATGATCAGCGCCGCGGCAACGATGCCACCCCAGAAACCGGTCGCGCCGGAAAATCGCTCGGTCAGCGTAAAAGCCAGATAGGCGCCGAGCATATAGAACGCGCCGTGGGCGAAATTGACGATCCGCGTCACCCCGAAGATGATCGACAGGCCGGACGCGACCAGGAACAGCGAGGCGGCGCTGGCAAGACCGGTCAGGAACTGAACGAAGTAAAACGCCATTTGCAGTCCGCGCTAACGCCATCACTCCTTCGGACGCATTTTTTCCACTTCGGCGTCGCCGGGCAGATAGTCGGAGCCCTTGCGGTAGACCGCATCCACCATGACGCCTTTGCCGTCCTTGAGCGCGGTCTTGCCGACGAATGCGCCGAGCGTCGACTGGTGATCGATCTTGCGGAAGGTGATCTCCCCGAACGGCGACGGCACGGACAATCCTTCAGCTGCTGCGATCAGCTTTTCCGGATCGGTCGAATTGGCCTTGGCCAGGATGGCGGCGGCCGATTTGATGGTCTGATAGCCGACGATCGAGCCGAGCCTTGGATAATCATTATACTTGGACTGATAGGCTTTCAGGAACGCGTCGTGTTCCGGGGTCTTGATGCTGTACCAGGGATAGCCGGTGACGATCCACCCTTCCGGCGTTTCTTCCTTCAGCGGATCGAGATATTCCGGCTCGCCGGTCAGGAAGCTGACGACGGAGCGATCCTTGAACAGCCCGCGGGTGTTGCCTTCGCGCACGAATTTCACCAGATCGGCGCCGAAGGTGACGTTGAGGATCGCTTCCGGATTGGCGGCGGCGAGCGCCTGCACCACCGGGCCGGCGTCGATCTTGCCCTGCGGCGGCCACTGCTCGTCGACCCACTGGATGTCGGGCCGCTTTTCCGACATCAGCTTCTTGAACACCGCGACCGCGGATTGGCCATATTCGTAGTTCGGCGCGATCGTGGCCCAGCGCTTGGCCGGCAGTTTGGCCGCCTCTTCCACCAGCATGGCCGCCTGCATGTAGTTGGAAGGCCTTAAGCGGAAAGTATAGCGATTGCCCTTGGACCAGGTGATGGCGTCGGTCAGAGGCTCGGCCGCCAGGAAGAACACCTTCTTCTGCTTGGCGAAATCGCTGACCGCAAGGCCGATATTGGACAGGAATGTGCCCGCCAGCATCGCCACGTTCTCGCTCGAGACCAGTTCGTTGGCGGCGGTCAGCGCGTCCGCGGGCTTGCCGGCGTCGTCCTTGGAGATAACGACGAGCTTGTTGCCGTTGATGCCACCGGCGGCATTGATTTCCTCGACCGCGAGCTGCCAGCCCTTGCGATAGGGCTCGGTGAAGGCGGGCAGCAGCGAGTAGCTGTTGATCTCGCCGATCTTGATGTCGAAAGCGTCAGCCGAATGCGCCATGGCGCAGAACAAAATCGCGGCTGCCACACCCAAAATCCGTTTGCTTCGTCGCATCCCCGTATCTCCACTATTGAAAAACCACTTATCGCAGGCCGTCTTCACCCCTGATTTCCGCAATCGTCAGCCCCCCGACCCGCGGCAGCGGCCGGCCGCTATCGGTGACCGCGACCGCAACCATGATCTCGTTGGCGCGCGGCGCGTCGTTGATCTGCACTTCCATGCCGTCGAAATGACTGCGCACGAACGCCGCATCCTTGTGGCCGAGGGGAATATCCAGCGTGGTTCCCATGGCGCCGCGCTTCTTGGACGACGGGATCAGCGCCGCGCCCTTGCCCAGGATCTTGCGCACCGGCGCACCCATCTTCGGATGCAGGATCGCGGCCGCGTGTTCGAGCTCGCCGTTTTCGCCGACGGCGGCGGCCTTGCCATAGCTGTGCGCCTTCGATCCGTCGATGCCCAGCGCCTTCACAGCCCTGGCCGCCAGCAATTCGCCGAGTTCCTCGCCGATCGCGATCAGGGGATCGAGATCTTCGACATATCTTCCGGCAAAGGGATTTTCGATCACGGCGATCGCCGCCGCGCGCCGGGTCGGCGGCGTCACCGCCTGTCCCATCTCCCGCAATGTCTCCTCGACCACCGTGACGATCTTGCGAATGACAACGCTCATGGTTTTCCGCCTCTCAAATAAAGGGGATATTCGAAGCAACCCTGGTCCAGCGTTTCCGAAGTTGTGATCATATCGATATCGCGCGTGAACCTCTTCTCGAGTTACCCGGCGTCGGCGCCGTTATCTTCTCCCCTCCCTCCGCGAAGCGGTGGGGAGGGGTCGGTGGGGGGGGTGCATCAGCAGGAACCGCTGCTTCGGTGTACGCCGCGCCACCCCCCACCCCCGACCCCTCCCCACCACGCGCGATGCGCGTGGGGGGAGGGGAGGAAAAGGACCGAGAGCGTGGATATGATAGCTTTCAAGGAATCGGTCTACTAGTCGAGGATTCGATGCCGGTTGGATTCCGACAAGGCTGCTTCGAAGACGCCGCGCGAAGTAAATGGGACGGCAGCGGGCCGCGCCCACTGAGCTGGGCCGCGTGGTATCCCGCAGCGGAGGACGTCGTCGAACAGGAACTGCGCGCCGGTGACACCACGGCGGCATGGTTCGCTTTTGGCTCGGCCGCGCCGGATGCGCCAATCGGGCAGATCCATCGGCGCTATCCCATCGTTCTGCTCTCGCATGGCACCGGCGGCGCGGCCTTTCATCTTGAATGGCTGGCCAGCGATCTCGCCCGGCACGGCTTCATCGCGGTCGCCATGAACCATCATGGCAATACGACCACCGAACCCTATCGCGCCGAGGGTTTCCTGGCGTGGTGGGAACGGGCGCGCGATCTGACCGTGCTGCTTGATCTGATCGCCTCGGAGAGCGCTTTCGCTGGTCATGTCGACCTGAACAGGGTCTATGTCGCGGGCTACTCGCTCGGCGGCTGTACGGTCGCGGCACTGCTTGGCGCCATCACCGAGACGTCCCGATTTGAGCGCTCTCCGCGCAACAAGAATTTCGGCCGCGGCCCGCGCGAATTCCCTGATCTCGCGGACCATCTTCCGGGCCTGCTGGAGAGCAGCGCGATCTTTCGCGACTCCTGGGCGCGGATGTCGGACTCTTATCTGGACCCTCGGGTCAGGGCCGCGCTGATTTTGGCGCCCGGCAATTCGGTCCTCGGCTGCAACGAGGACAGTCTTCGCTCGATCACGACGCCAAACCGCATCGTTGTCGGCGGCTCCGATTTCGTGTTGCCGGTCGCGCTCTGGCTGCACGAGCGACTGCCGACCAGCGCGCTCGATCGGCTGGCGCCCGAGGCCGGTCACTATGTCTTCATGCCGGAGGCGACGGAGGCTGGCCGTCTTGCCAACCCGGCCTGCTGTATCGACGCGCCCGGCGTCGATCGGAGGTCGGTTCATCAGCATACGGCCGCGTTGGCAGCCGAACTTTTCCGGGCGGCTTGAAATATCGAGCACGCGGGCTTTGAGGCCAATGACGACCGGCGCTGAAGCTCGTGATCTATACGCCGGTGTAATACCAGCTGGCTTTGGCGATGACCCTCCACTGTCATGGCCGGGCTCCGTCCCGGCCATGACGGAGGATGGGTCACTGCCAACACGCTGGTATAAGGTGATCGGCGCCGTCTACAGCGGTGCGGCGCTCTCGCCGCGCGAATTCGACAGCTTTCCGACCAGCGATGCCACCACGATCACCACCGCAATCAGGCCGACCACCAGCGCGCAGATGGCGTTGATCTCGGGCTTCACGCCGAGCTTGACTTCGGAATAGATCCGGATCGGCAGCGTCTCCGAACCCGGGCCGGTGGTAAAGGTCGCGATCACGAGGTCGTCCAGCGACAGCGTGAAGGCCAGCATCCAGCCCGCCGCGATCGCCGGCACGATCAGCGGCAGCGTCACCGCGACGAAGGCGCGGGCCGGATCGCAGCCGAGATCCATTGCCGCTTCCTCGAGGCTGCGATCGAGCGTGCCGAGCCGCGACTGCACCACCACGGCGACGAAGCACAAAGTGAGCGTGGTGTGGGCGATCGTCACGGTCCAGAAGCCGCGTTCGGCGTCGAGCGCCACGAACAGCAACAGGAGCGAAAGTCCGGTGATGACTTCGGGCATCACCAGGGGCGCATAGAGCATGCCGGAAAACAGGGTGCGGCCGCCAAAACGCTCGCCGCGCGACAGCGCCACCGCGGCGAGTGTGCCGAACAGCGTCGCCAGCGTAGCGGAGGTCGCCGCCACCCTGAAACTCATCGATGCCGCCTCCAGCATGGCGCCGTCGTCGAAAAACTCGGTGTACCAGCGCAGCGACCAGCCGCCCCACACCGTCACCAGCCGTGAGGCGTTGAACGAATAGATCACCAGGATCACGATCGGCAGGTACAGAAAGCAGAGCCCGAGCGCGAGCGAGACCGCGTTGAAGCGCGACAATGTGCGGGTCGGGCGCGGCGTCATGGCGCCTCTTCGAGCTGGCGGCGCTGCAGCCGGTCGTAGAGCAACAGCGGTACCAGCAGCAGCAGCAGAAGCACCACCGCGACGGCCGAAGCCACCGGCCAGTCCTTGTTGGTGAAGAATTCCAGCCACAGCGTCTGCCCGATCATCAGGGCGTCGGAGCCCGCCAGGAGATCGGGAATGACGAATTCGCCGACAATCGGAATGAAGCACAGCAAGACCCCGGCAGCTATGCCCGGCAGCGACAGCGGGAACGTCACCAGCCAGAAGGCCTGGCGCGGCGAAGCGCCCAAATCGCTGGCCGCCTCCAATAGCGCCGGCTGCTGTTTGGCGAGCACCGCATAGAGCGGCAGGATCATGAACGGCAGATAGGAATAGACAATGCCGAGATACATCGCGCCGTCGGTGGACAGCCACACCACCGGCACTGAGACCAGATGCAGCTCGAGCAGGATCTGGTTGAGCAGGCCATCGTGCTGCAGGATATTGATCCAGGCATAGATGCGGATCAGAAACGAGGTCCAGAACGGCACGATCACCAGCATCATCGCGATTCCCTGCCAGTGCCGCGGCAGCCGCGCCATGCCATAGGCAACGGGATAGCCGATCAAAAGCAGGATCGATGTCGAGACCGCGGCAACCACGAGGCTGCGCAGGTAGGACAGCACATAGAGGTCGTCGGTGACGAGCAGCCTGAAATTATCCGGCGAAAGGGCCGCGAACGCCGCCCTGATCGAACCAAACCCCTGTGTCAGGTCGAACACCGGAACATAGGGCGGCTGCGCGATCGCGGTCTGCGACAGGCTGATCTTGAGCACGAATCCGAACGGCACCAGGAAGAACAGCACCAGCCACAGATACGGCGCGATCGCGGCGATGCGCGCCGGGCGCGTAAAAATGTTGCCGACGCTCATTGCTCCAGCACCACGCAATCGTCGGGCGTGAACCATGCCACCACGCGCTGGCTCGCGCTGTAGGCATCGACATCGAGCCGCGCCGTGTTGGCCATCGACGAACGCACCACGGCGCCACTGTCGAGCTTTACCTTGTAGTTCGTCACTCCGCCGAGGTAACTGACGTCGGTGACAGTCCCTTCCAGCCGGTTGATCGCATGCGCATGGGCCTCATCCGACGCCGGGCCGCGGCGCGACAGTTTTATCTTTTCGGGACGGATCGCGACGCAGATCATGGTCTTTTCGACGCGCTGGCGCGGCTCGGCGACGGCGAGCATACCGGCGTCTTTGGTCGAGACCATGATGCGGCCCGCCTCACACGGGCCGATCTGTCCCTCGAAGATGTTGACGTCGCCGACAAACTCGGCGACCCAGCGTGAACCGGGGACCTCATAGAGTTGCCGCGGGCTCGCCACCTGCTCCAGCCGGCCGTTATCCATCACCCCGATCCGGTCGGCCACCGTCATCGCCTCTTCCTGGTCGTGGGTGACGATGATGAAGGTCATGCCGAGGCGGCGCTGCAGCGCCATCAATTCCAACTGCGTGCTCTCGCGCAGCTTCTTGTCGAGCGCGGCCAAGGGCTCGTCGAGCAGCAGCACCTGGGGCCGCCGCGCCAGCGAGCGCGCCAGCGCCACCCGCTGCCTTTGACCGCCGGAGAGCTGCTCGGGCTTGCGCTTCTCGAAGCCTTCGAGCTTGACCAGCGCCACCATCTCGGCCACCCGGGAATTGATCTCTTGCCGCGGCATTCCGGCGCGCTTGAGGCCGAACGCGATATTGTCCCGCACATTGAGGTGCGGAAACAGCGCGTAGTTCTGGAACATCATGTTGACCGGACGCTGGTGCGGCATAACCTGCGCGAGGTCCCGGCCATCGAGCAGGATGCGGCCCTGGTCCGGGGTCTCGAAGCCGGCCAGCATCCGCAACAGCGTGGTTTTGCCGCAGCCGCTCGGACCAAGCAGGGCGAAAAACTCGCCGGCCCTGATGTCGAGCGACAGCTGATCGACCGCAGGGATGCGGCCGAATGTCTTCACCACCCCCTCGATGCGCAGCAGGGGCACATCGGCGGCCAGGGCCGGCAATTC
>NZ_JBEKXH010000102.1:0-26750 GCF_049512235.1 Bradyrhizobium sp. | reverse complement strand
CAGCCGCTAAGGCACCGCCAAACGAAAGGGGCGGTAACAGATATGCTGGGCCTAAAGTTCACTGCGCCACACTCCTACTCTACCATCTTGCCGCGTACGCGGCTGTGGATTGCTTCGCACACCGGACGGCGCTTTGCGCCGGGCCGGTGGCTCGCAATGACGGTGTGAAAATCCGGTATTTCGTCGGCTGCATTTTTCGGTCATGCTCTATGTTAACCATTACGTAGGGTGGGCAAAGGCGCCCTTTGCGCCGTGCCCACCATTTTCAGATGCGAAAAGATGGTGGGCACGCCATCGGGTGCGCGCGTTCGCGCGATCCGCAGGCTTTGCCCACCCTACAACAACGGCTTAATTCATCATCGTCAATGATGCATGCAGACGGAGGAACAGAGATGCAATGCAGGACCTTTGGGCGCACGGGCATGCAGCTCTCGGTGCTCGGATTTGGCTGCGGCGCGGTGGGCGGGCTGATGGTACGCGGCGATCCTGCCGACCAGGAGCGTACCATCGCGCGCGCCATCGCCGCCGGCGTAAACTACTTCGACACGGCGGTGCAGTACGGCAACGGCGAGTCGGAAAAGAACCTTGGCCGCGTCCTGCAAAAGCTGAAGCCGGCCAACGTTGCGGTCGGCACCAAGGTCCGCATTCCCCCCGGCGAGTTCGGCCGCATCGCCGAAGCCGTAAAGACGTCGCTCGAAGGCAGTCTGGCGCGTCTGCGTCTTGACCGGGTCGACATCTTTCACCTGCACAACGAGATTACCGAGGCCGGGGGCGGATCGGCGCTGAGCGTTCGACAGGTGCTGGACGACGTCGTGCCGGCATTCGAGCAGCTGCGTCGGCATGGCAAGACCCGCTTCCTCGGGATCACGGCCCTGGGCGACACGGCGGCCCTGCATCAAGTGATCGATGCACGTGCCTTCGACAGCGCCCAGGTCGTCTACAACATGCTCAATCCATCTGCCGCGGAGCCGTTGCCGCAAAACTATCCGGCGCAGGATTATGGACGATTATTCGATCATACCAAGATAGCCGGCGTTGGCGTGGTGGGCATCCGCGTGCTGGCGGGCGGCGCCTTATCGGGCTCATCAGAGCGTCACCCGATCGCGGGTCCGGCGCCCGAGCCGATCGGTTCGGCCATGAGCTACGATGCCGATGTCGCCCGCGCAGGCCGCCTGCTCCCGCTGGTCAAGGAGGGGTTTGCCACCAGCCTGACCGAAGCCGCCACGCGGTTTGCGCTGTCTCACCCCGCGATGGGCACGATCCTGGTCGGCATGGCGACGCCGCGGCAGTTCGAGGACGCACTCGCCGCGGTCGAAAAAGGCCCGCTGCCGCAAGCGGCGCTCGACCGGCTGTCGGCCCTGCGGCAGGAATTCTCCGGCGAACCACGATGAGCGGGCTGATAGGGTGCATCTCCTGGTTCGTCATTGAGACCATTCGGGCGCGCGAACGCGAGCCCGAATGAGCGAAGCAATCCATCGCCGCCACAGAAAGAAAAGCTGGATTGCTTCGTCGCACGGGCTCCTCGCAATGACGGTGAAGATCCCCGGCCAGTTACCACGTGGCGGTAAAGGCCTGCTGTAACTTGGCGGGCGCTGTCACGCCGTTGGCGATCAGCAGTTGAGTAAGAACGCGCGCCTTCTGGGGACTGAGGTCCTCGGAAACAACAAATCCGTATCTGTCGTCATCAACCTCGACATTTCGAGTAACAAAGCCGGATCGGACCCGCGTGGAACGAACGACGATGATGCCCTTTTTCGCAGCCTGTTCCAGTGCGTCGAGGGCTTGCTTCGACGTGTTGCCATCGCCGACGCCGGCCAGAACGATGCCTTTCGCGCCGTGCGAAATAGCGTCCTCAATCGGAACGGCGTCCATGTTGGCGTGCGAGTATACGATCTCGACGCGGGGCAATGGCTCGTTCGCCGGCAGATCATAGGTCGCGCGCTTCAGCCCTGAAGCCTGCGCCATGAAGCGAATACCACCGGCAGTATCGACATAGCCGATTGGTCCGCCGTTGGGAGAATTAAACGTCTCGATGCTCGTGGTATTGGTCTTGGTGACCAGGCGAGCCCCCTCGATCTTGTCGTTCAGCACGGCCATGACCCCGCGCCCGCGAGAACGCGGATCGGCCGCGACCTGGACTGCTTCGTACAGGTTGCCGGGGCCATCGGCGCTGACCGCGGTGGCCGGACGCATTGAACCCACGATCACCACCGGCTTGTCACCTTTAAGCACGTTATCCAGAAAAAACGTGGTCTCTTCCAGCGTGTCCGTGCCATGGGTCACGACGACGCCATCGGCCTCGTTGTTGTCGAAGGCCTGCTGGATACGATGGGCCAGCGCAAACCAGACCTTGTCGTTCATATCCTGGGATCCGATCGACGAAATCTGTTCGGCGCTCAGTTTCGCCAGTTTGTCCAGGCCTGGGACAGACTGGACCAGTTGTTCTCCCGTGATCTGACCGGATTTGTACGCGCCGGTCGCACGAGACTCTGCCTGACCTGCGATTGTCCCTCCCGTCGCGAGTACGAGAACTCGCGGCAGATTGGTGGCCGCGCCCGCATCCTTGCCTGGCTCTGCGGCATGTGCCGCCGCATTGATCACGAATGAGCACAGTGCGAGCGTGATCACGGCAATGGCGCGCATCGATATCCGGCTTTGCCGGCGGCGCGCTGGCCTGACGCTGTCCTTGCTCATCGAATTGACCTTTCTTTAGGCCATCAATACGCGATGCGGCTTCAATTGAGCCGAGCTTGATCACGCTGCGGCCGAGGTGGCCAGCAGTCCCGCGATGAAGGCAGGCCGGGCGAGTTTCAAGGGTCTTGTTCACCCGCGTCAGACAATTGTTTTCTAGCATTCGAATTTTGTCAATCCACGCTTACACTATAAGAGACCGATATCCGGCAGCCTTGGAAGGGTGCCGGGACACGGCCGGGTCGCAACGAGGAATTCCCGCATGACTTCCATCACGCCGTTCCTTTGGTTCGATAACAACCTCCGCGAGGCCGTCGCCTTCTACCAATCGGTGTTTCCTAATGCCAAGGTCGAAACCGTCAACGACTTCATGGCCACCTTCGAGCTCGAGGGACAAAAGTTCAACGCCCTCAATGGCGGCCCGAAATACAAGTTCAACGAAGCGATCTCCTTCTTCATCAGCGTCGAAAGCCAGGAAGAGATCGACTACTTCTGGAACAGGCTGATCGCCGACGGCGGCGAGGAATCGAGATGCGGTTGGCTCAGAGACAAATTCGGCCTGTCCTGGCAGGTTGTGCCCAAGGTCCTCGGCCGTTATCTCGGCGATCCCGATCGCAAAAAGGCCGATCGCGCCATGCAGGCCATGCTGAAGATGCATAAGATCGTCATCGCCGACCTCGACACGGCATATGCCGGCTGATGCGCGCGGCGACACCCGAAGCTCGTGGGGCGCATTGGAGCCGACATGTCCGCCATAAAATGGAATGTGAGAGCAACGAGGGATGGAAAGGCCGCTGTAGCAAAACGTGTCCGGCCGCGTTCGCTTGCCGCAGAGGTCGTGGAGCTTGGCCACTCACCCTCGCGCCTGTTGTATCGCCTGGAAGCGGGCGGCTATTCGGCCAGTTCGCGCATGACCTTGATAAGATCAGACTTGCCCTCAAAGCCGATCCCGGGCAGTTCCGGCATCGTGATATGACCATCTTGAACCCGGACAGTGTCGGGAAACCCGCCGTAAGGCTGGAACAGATCTGGGTAGCTCTCATTGCCACCCAGGCCGAGGCCCGCCGCGATGTTGAGTGACATCTGATGTCCGCCATGGGGAATGCAGCGGGACGGCGACCAGCCGTGCTGGGCCAGAACATCCAGGGTTCGCAGATACTCGACGAGGCCATATGAGAGAGCGCAATCGAATTGCAGCCAGTCGCGATCAGGCCGCATTCCGCCATAGCGCAGCAAATTGCGCGCGTCCTGGTGCGAAAACAGATTTTCCCCCGTCGCCATCGGTCCCGGATAAAATTCCGAAAGTGCGGCTTGCAGGGCGTAGTCGAGCGGGTCGCCTATTTCCTCATACCAGAACAGCGGATAGTCGCGCAGCATTTTAGCGTAAGCGATGCCGGTCTCAAGATCGAAACGTCCGTTTGCATCGACCGCAAGCCGAGCTTGCGATCCAATCTCCTTCAACACGGCTTCGATCCGCCCACGGTCTTCGTCGATCGACGCGCCGCCGATCTTCATCTTCACGACGTTGTAGCCACGATTGAGATAGCCGCGCATTTCAGCTTGCAGCGCGGAATTATCTTTCCCCGGGTAATAGTAGCCGCCAGCGGCGTAAACGAACACGCGCGGATTGGCCTTATGGCCCTTGTTCTCTGCCAGAAGGCGGAACAGGGGCTGACCGGCAATCTTTGCGACTGCATCCCAGACAGCCATGTCGAGCGTGCCGACGGCTACGGAACGCTCGCCGTGGCCGCCGGGTTTTTCGTTCGACATCATCGCCGCCCAGATTCGATGCGGGTCGAGATTGGTGCCCTCGTCGTTGAGAAAACTCTTGGGTTCAGCCTCGACGATACGATTGCGAAAGCGTTCCCGGATCAAGCCGCCTTGACCATAGCGACCATTCGAATTGAAACCGTAACCGACGACGCGGCGACCATCACGCATGACATCCGTCACCACGGCGACAAGGCTCGCCGTCATTTTCGAAAAATCGATATAGGCGTTCCGGATCGGAGAGGCGATGGGCTTGGTGATCTCGACGACATCGACGATACGCATGGTATGTTCCTTCCTTTGGTTCGCAGGGGTTTTGTGAGCTCTGACCCCGGATCGGACTGACACGCGTCGGGCCGATCGCGCAGGTCTTGTCAGGAGGATCGTTAAGGCTGGATCGAACCCAGAACCAATGCTAAGAGCGATATTAGTTATGTGGTTTCGGCATTACCATGGAACTGATTTGGCTGGAGGATTACCTTGCGCTCGCAGAAACCCTGAATTTTTCCAGGGCTGCCGACTTGCGTCACGTCACTCAACCGGCCTTTAGCCGAAGGATTAAGGCACTCGAAAGTTGGGTCGGCGCGGCACTATTCTCCCGCACGACGCATGGCGTTTCACTGACGCCGGCGGGTGAGCATTTTCACAATCAGGCCGAAGTATTGACCCGGGCCTTGCATCAATTGCGCCGCGACACAGTCGAAGTTTCGGGTCGAGGCACAAGGCCCCTGTCGATCGCGGCAACGCATGCGCTATCTTTCACGTTTTTCCCAAAATGGGTTCGCAGTAATGAAAAACTGTTGGCGCTTGGCAATCTCAACCTGATCTCCGACAGCATGCAGGCTTGCGAACAGATGATGCTGCGGGGCGATACCCAGTTTTTGCTCTGTCATTACCACCAGAACATGAGTAGCCGAGTTGAGACTGGACAATTCCGGAGCATCGTGGTCGGGACTGATACCCTGGTTCCGTTGAGCGCGCCTGACCAGACTGGAGTTCCTCGCTGGAGCCTTCGAGGAAGGAAATCCGTGAAGTACCTTGCCTATAGTGCACAGTCGGGATTGGGCCGAATAGTTGCCGCCCGGTGCGGCAAAGGTCGGGCCTTCACGCTCCAGACGATTTTCACTTCCCATCTTGCCGCAACGCTGTTGTCGATGGCGCGCGCGGGAGATGGTGTCGCATGGCTGCCCCGAACACTGGCCGAGGACGACATTTCATCCGGCCGGTTGGTTGAGGCTGGCGATCCGGGTTTGGAGATACCCATCGAAATTCGTCTCTTTCGGCCCGTGGCGCGCCAGAGCCATGCGGCCGAGTTGGTCTGGGCGGCCTTTGAGCACGTTGACGTTTCACCGTCTTGACGGGGAGCGAGCCGGGTCGACTTCTACCGCGCGGCTACCGAGAACATAAGTCGCATCGAGAGAGTCGCAAAATCTCCCAGCGTCATTCCGGGATGCGCCTTCCAGTCGGCGATAGCCGACTGAGGACGCAGGCCCGGAATCCATAACCCCGATTGGTGGTTATGAATTCCAGGCTCGCGCAAGAGCGCGCCCTCAGACGCGCCAATTGGCGCGTCGGGGAATGACGCAGAAAGCAAGCGTAGCCCGGATGAGCGAAGCGACATCCGACTTCCTCCTTGCGGCGGTCCGGCATATCGCGGAGCCTGTCATCGGGCGGCGCATTCGCGCCGACCCGTTGGCTCATGCGGACTAGTTGAGCGATTCCGTGAAACCAATCGTTTCCGGGCTCTCGGTCCTCATCCTGAGGAGCAAGCCTTCGCCCCAGAGGGCGAAGGCTTGCGTCTCGAAGGATGGCAGCTTGGACCGTCCTTTGCGGCCATCCTTCGAGACGCATCGCTTGCGCGATGCTCCTCAGGATGAGGACCTGGGAGGATGCCGATATGATCAGAACTTCGGAAACGCTGATCTAGTGGCTGATCATATCGGCATCCTCCCCGGACCTCATCCCGAGTTACCCACCGGCGGCACCGACCCTCTGCACATGAAACCCTTTCGAATGAAAGCCTGGCTCAAAATAGGGGTGATAAGGTGCATATCTTGGCTCGTCATTGCGAGCCAATCGGGCGCGCGAACGCGCGCCCGATTGAGCGAAGCAATCCATCGCCGCCGCAGAAAGAAAAGCTGGATTGCTTCGTCGCAAGAGCTCCTCGCAATGACGGTTCGAAGGTCCTCATCCTGAGAGGAGCAGCCTTTGCCCGGCACCGCGGTTACAGGAACTGTCAATCGGGCTGCGAAAAATTCATGGCTTCTACGCGGGGCGCACTCAGGCCGCGCGGACGCTATCCAGGAATCTCTCGACCTCGGCCTTGAGGTGTGTGCTCACTTCCGACAGTTGCTTGGCCGATTTCAGCATCAGGCCCGATGTCGTTCCGGTTTCGCGGGCATTGTGCGCGACGCGCTCGATGTTATCGGCGACAACGAGGGTGCCGCTGGCTGCGGCATCGACGCCTGCGGCGATGCTCTGGGTCGCGGTGTCCTGCTGCTCGACCGCAGAGGAAATCGAGGTGGTGATGCCGCTGATGCGTTCGATCGTCGTCCCGATCGCCCGGATCGCGCTGACGGATTCGCCGGTGGCGCGCTGCATGTTGGCAATGTGGGAGCCGATCTCGTCGGTGGCCTTGGCGGTCTGGCCCGCGAGGTTCTTCACCTCCTGCGCGACCACCGCAAATCCGCGGCCGGCGTCGCCGGCCCGAGCGGCCTCGATGGTCGCGTTGAGCGCCAGGAGATTGGTCTGCGCCGCAACCGATGTGATGAGCTTCAGCACTTCGCCGATCCGATCGCCCGCCGCCGACAGTTCCGCCATCCGCTGATCGGTGGCGCCGGCTTGCCTGACGGCATCGGCGGTAATGCCGTTCGACTCTGCAACCCGGCGGCTGATTTCCACGATCGACTGCGATAGCTCGTTCGAAGCGGTCGCTGCGCTGAGGACGTGCCCGGAGGCCTGCCTGGAAGCAGCGGCGGATTGGCCCGACATCTCGGCCGTGGTATGGGCGGTCTGGGACAGCCGGTGCGCATCCTTCTCAAACTGTCCCGACGAATCCAGCAGCCGCTCGATGATGCCGCCGATCCTGGTGCGGAATTCCTCGACAAATCGATTGCGCTCGTCCAGCCGGCGATCCATCGCGAGCCTTTCGGTGCTGATGCGTTCGGCCTCGAGCTCAGTATGTTGGATCTGGTGGTTCTTGAAGATGCCGACGGTTCGGGCGATCATGCCGATTTCGTCGTGGCGGCCGGCGTGTTGGACTTCGACCTCGGTGTTGCCGTCGGCCAGAACGGTCAGCGTTGCCGCGACGGCCTGCAACGGCCTGGTGATCCGGCGGACCAGCAGCATCGTGATCGCGAGCACGAGCAGAGCGGCGATGGCGGCGGCGATGGCCATGGCCCAGAGCGCCTGCCAAAGCATGCTATCGAGTTGAGTTGTGGGAATGCCGACATAGGCGATGCCGATTACTTTGTCGTTGCCACCGAACACAGGCTGATAGGCCGTGTAGAAACGACGGCCGAACAGCATCGCGGGGCCCTTATAGGTCTCGCCGCGGCGCAGCATCGCCTGCGCGGGGTGATCGGCGGCCAGTTGCGTGCCGACGGCCCGGTCGCCATTTTCTTTCTTCACATTGGTCGTTCGGCGGACGAATTGCTGCGACGCCTCGTCGTAAGCGAACAGTGTGGCCGTGCCGCCGACATAGGAAGTGGCCCGGTCCACAATCGCATGATCGCCGAATTCCGGCATCTGCGGAATTTCAATGCGCTCGACGATGCCCTCCCGGAGGACAATCCTCGCAGCGGGGAAGGCCTCACCAAAAGCCAGACTGAGCGTGCGCAGGTTGACGTCGATATCGCGCTTGGCGCGGGTATCGAAGTCGCGCGTCAGCGACGCGTAGCCCGCTCCCACCACGAGCGCCGTATTGACTGCGATCAGGAGCGCCGCGCTCAGGACGGCCTTTGGACCCAGGTTAAGGCGCCAAAAAACCAAGCCACTTTCTCCCGATCCGAATGCCATCGGCCGCTCCATAAAATCGGCCGTAGTCGTACTGTGTTACCTTTAAGAATTCCTTTTACCTGGTTATCGACCTCGTTCGGCCTCCGTCAGAGTTCTGTGTCTCAAAAAGTTTCAATCTATAATTGATAATATTGATATGCACTACCAAACTCACCCAAAGCTGCGCCAAAAACGCGAAAATGCGATTGATCGCAGTATCATGAGCGATCCGGGGGTCGGGCGAAAGCTGAAAGTCTGCCAGCCCGCTCCGCGGAGTCTGATCGGGCCGCCGCCCCCGACGATGCCACGCGGCTGATCTCATTGATGCGCGACCGCGCCTGGTTCCTGTCTGGTTCCGGACGTACCTTGCATTGCTCATCCTTACACTCCAGGATGGAGCATGCGGCCTCATCATTCGGATATTGCGGCGGTCGGGTTCTCGCCATCGATCATCAGGCTATCGATCATCAGGGTGTCATTGATGGCGCTGGTGCTGTTGTCCGTGCCTCGTGGCTCGCTGGCCCGGGACGATCAGGACTGGCTGTCCTGTAACGCGCCTGATGCCGACCACCTCGCCATTCCCGCCTGCACGCGCCTGATCGAGGCCAGTGACCTCTCGCAGAGAGATCGCGCCATCGCCTATGATCGCCGCGCCACTGCGCGTTGGCGGCAGCGCGATTTCAACGAAGCCATTGCCGATGCGAACTCAGCCCTTGAGATCAACCCGCGTTTTGCCGACGCTTTGGTGATACGCGGCGCCGCCTACGGCGGCAGGGGCGATGACGATCGAGCGCTCGCCGATTCCAGCAAGGCGATCGACATCGATCCGAACAACGACGTGGCCTACAGTAATCGCGGCATCGCCCGAGCCGACAAGGGCGACCTGGACGGTGCGATCGCCGACGCGACAAGGGCGATCGAGATCAACCCCAAATCCATCGCGGCCTATATGGCTCGCGGTTCTCACCGTGAGAAAAGGCGCGAGCATGGCAGCGCGTTTTCGGATTTCAACATGGCGACCGGAATCGAGCCCAAGGGCGGCTTCGACGGTTACCGGCCTCGCGGAGAAGCCTTCCTGCGCAAGGGCGACTTTGTCCACGCCATCGCCGATTTCAGCCGCTGGATTGAAATCGACCCTCAATGCGCCCTGGCTTACGCCATGCGCGGCGATGCCTATGTGCGGAGGGGCGACGCCCTCCACGCCCTTGCCGATGCCAGCACGGCGATCGACATCAATCCAAGATCCGTCGATGGCCATCGTATCAGGGGATATATCCATGCGTTGATGGGCGAGGTCGACCGTGCCATCGCCGACTTCACCGCCATGATCGAGATCGATCCGAACAACGCCTACGCCTATAACAGCCGTGGACGCTCCTACACGTTCAAAGGCGATTATGACCACGCGATCGATGATTTCACCAGGCAGATCGAGATCGACCCCGGCGACGCGGATGCCTATCGCTTCCGCAGCCTGGCCCATGCGCGAAAGCACGACAACGACGCAGCGCTCGCCGACTACGGCCGGGCGATCGAGATGACGAAAACGACGCAGCGCTCGCCGACTACGGCCGGGCGATCGAGATGACGAAAGCCAGACTGGAATCCTCCAATTTCCCGCCGCCGCCATGACCCTCAAGCCCCCATGGACTGGCAAAATTTAGAAAAATTTGCCTCGATGCGGAGGCGCGGAAGGAGGGCGACCACAAGGGTTGCTACCGGGATCGACATGGCGTAGGGGCGCCCCTTGTGGGCGCCCCGTTCGAGCGTCATTGCCGGCTGAGCTCGAACAGCCGGCTCGGGCTGAGCGGGATTTCTTTTAATTCGACGCCCCGGGCTTTGAGATCGAGCGCGTCTTCGATCGCTTGCGCAAACAGCGGTCCCACCGGAATGGCGCCGGCTTCGCCCGCGCCCTTGATGCCCAGGGGATTGAGCGGGGATTTGGTCACGGTGTGGGCGAGCTCGATCCGCGGCACTTCCAGGGCCGTCGGCAAGAGATAGTCGGCCAGCGAGGCGTTCAGCAGCTGTCCCTGTTCGTCGAACACCAGTTTCTCGTAGAAGGCGTTGCCGATGCCCTGCGCCACGCCGCCGTGGATCTGGCCGGCCAGGATCATCGGGTTGATCACGGTGCCGCAGTCATGCACCACGACGTATTTGATGATCTTCAGCTCAAAGGTCCGGGGATCCATTTCGATGATCATGGCGTGGACGCCGTTGGCCGTCGCGCCCATCCTGGGGCCGAAATATTGCGTCGATTCCAACCCCGGTTCGGTGCCGGGCTGGACCGCGCCGCGCATCGGATTGGCAAGCCGTGCGAGATCGCCGAGTGAGACGAATTTTTCGGGGATGCCCACGATCGAGACCTTGCCGTCGTCAATCACAAGGTCTTCCTCGGCGCATTCGAACAGGTCGCTGGCAAGTTTCAGCGCCTTCTTGCGCACCACCTTTGAGGCCTCGTTGACGGCGTTGCCGGCGACCACCGCGCCCCGGCTCGCAAAAGTGCCGGCGCCCCAGTAGAACTGATCGGTATCGCCGGTGACGACGTTGATGTCGGTCACGGCAACGCCGAGCTGGTCGGCCGCGATCTGGGCAAAAACGGTAAAATGTCCCTGGCCCTGGGTGCCGATCCCGGTGGCGACGCTGACTTTGCCGTTGGATTGCACCTGGACTTTTGCACCTTCGTAGGGGCCGATGCCGGTGCCTTCGACGTAGCAGGCAATGCCGATGCCGAGATGGCGGCCTTCGAGCCGCCCCGCGGCCTGCTCCTCCTTGAAGGTGTTGTACCCGATCGCCTCAAGCGCCATGTCGAGCACCGGCTCGTAGTTGCCGCTGTCATATTCGAGCGGCGCAAAATCCTGGTAGATGATTTCGTTCTTGTAGGGGAAGGCCTCGGGCGGAATCAGATTGCGCCGCCGGATTTCGGCCGGGTCGATGTTCAGCTCATGGGCGGCGAAGTCGAGCAGGCGTTCCATGACAAATACGCCATGCTGGCGGCCGGCGCCGCGATACGGCGTGACGATCGGCAGGTTGGTGAACACCTGCGTAAAAGTGCTGTCATAGTTCGGCACGACATAGGGGCCGAGCAGGGTGCATTGGCTGTTGATCGGCACCGTCAGGCCATAGGGATCGTAGGCGCCGCCGTCATGCAGGAACACGTCCCTGATGCCGAGGATCCGCCCCTCCTTGGTGAGCGCGATCTCGGCATCGTGAATCTGGCCGCGCTCGTGGGTGGTGGCAAAGAAATGCTCCAGCCGGTCCTCGATCCACTTGACCGGCCGGTTCAATTGCATGGACACCCAGGGAAGCAGCACCTCCTCGGGATAGAACATCATGATCTTCGGACCAAAACCACCGCCGACGAACGGCGCGATGACGCGAACCTGGCGCTCGTTGAGCCCGAGCACGCCGGCCAGCCCATTGCGGACGAACACCGGCGCTTGCGTCGTATCCCAGATCGTCATCTGATTGGCGCGCCCATCCCATTGCGCCACCACGCCGCGGGTTTCGATCGGCGAGGAAATGCCGTGCTCGTAGTGAAAACGCCGCCGGATGATGTGATCAGCCTGTGCCGCCGCCGCCGCATAATGGCCCTTGGTTTGCCGGACGTGAGCTGACACGTTGGAGCCGACGTCATCGTGGACCAGCGCCGATCCGTCGCCGAGCGCCTGTTCCAGATCGACCACCGCGGGGAGCTGTTCGAGTTCGACGTCGATATCATCGAGCGCGTCCTCGGCGATATAGCGGCTCTCCGCGATCACGATCACCAGGGGCTCACCGACGTGACGGACTTTTTCCTTCGCGAGCGGCACCTGGGTGCGCGCGTTGAAGACAATGCCGGCGATGGGCGGAGGCGGCACCAGGACCGGGCCGGGCTGCCAGTAGTCGCCGAGATCGCCGGCCGCATAGGCGGCGACCACGCCGGTCCGCTGCAAGGCCCTGCGCACGTCGATTTTCAAAATGCGGGCATGCGCGGCCTGGCTGCGCAACAAGGCGGCGTGCAGCATGCCCGGCAGCTCGACGTCGTCGATGAACAGCGCCTGGCCGGTGAGAAGCCTGCGGTCCTCATTGCGTTTGACCGGTTCGCCGAAGGTGCGGGTGGACATCGGCTCAGACCCGCATGCGGTTCGCCGCCGCCATCACGGCGTCGACGATATTCTGGTATCCGGTACAGCGGCACAAATTTCCCGACAGCGCCTCGCGGACTTCGGCTTCGGTAGGCGAGGGGTTTTCCCGCAGATAGGCCGACATGGTCATCAGGATGCCCGGCGTGCAGTAGCCGCATTGCAGGCCATGGTGATCGTGCATGGCCTGTTGCAGCGGGTGGTATTCGCCGTCCTTACTGGCAAGGCCTTCGATGGTCGAGATTTCGTGCTGGTTGGCCTGAACCGCCAACATCAGGCAGGCCCGCACCGGCTCGCCGTCGAACAGGATGGTGCAGGCACCGCAGACGCCATGCTCGCAGCCGACATGGGTGCCGGCAAGGCCGAGCTCGTGACGCAGGAAGTCGCTGAGCAGCATGCGCGATTCGACCCGGCGCTGGCTGCTGCTGCCATTCACCACCAGCGTAATGTCGTGATCATCCCTGTCCATGGCGCACCCGCTGATAGGCTAAATGCAGCGCGCGCTCGGTAAGAACGCCGGCGACATGGCGCTGATAGTCAGGGGTGGCGTGAACGCTGCCGCCGGGATCGATCATCGCCTGCACCGCGGCCGCGACGTCGCGGACCGCCGCTTCGCCCGGGACCTGCCCGGTGAGGAGAGCCGCCGCCGCACTGGCATCGATCGGGGTCTCGCCGACCCCGCATAAGGTCAGCCTGATATCGCTGCATTGATCCTGATCGTCCAGTGTCACGACAGCGGCTACGCCGGCGATGGCAAAATCGCCTTTCCGGCGTGCGATCTCCATGAAGCAGGTGCCGGTGCGCGGCAGCAGCAATGGCAATTCGATTTCCACCAGCATTTCATCGGGCGCAAGATCGGTCGTGAGACCGCCGACGAAGAAGTCCGAGGCTTCAATCCAGCGTTCGCGTTCGAGGGCCTGAACGCGAAATCGGGCACCCAGGGCCAGGGTGATCGCAGGGAGCTCCGAAGCCGGATCGGCGTGCGAGAGGTTACCGCCGATGGTGCCGCGGTTGCGGATTTGCGGGTGCGCAATATGCGGCAGCGCCTCGCCGATCAGGGGAAACTGGCGGGCGAGGGCCGGGTCGCGCTGCAGGGCCCGGTAGCGCGTCAGCGCTCCGACCCGCGTCGTTTGCGCCGACGGACGTATACCGGCCAAATCCCCGATCCCGTTGATGTCGATCAGGATCGCCGGCCGGGCCAGGCGAAAATTCATGGTCGGCATCAGGCTCTGTCCACCGGCCAGAAATTTGGCTTCGTCGCCATGCTCCGACTTCAGCGCCAGCGCCTGCGCAAGCGAGGTCGCGGCGATATATTTAAAGGCAGCAGGCTTCATGGCGCTCGGGTGCAGGCAGTCCAAACGCGGTCTTGGCGCTCGGGGCGACAAGCCGCTTTCGAAGTATGAGACGGCCCCCCGCGCAAGTCAAAATATCGCGCCGCTTTTCGGCTATTTGAAAATCCGATAGGGGTATGTTGGACCCCGATGGTTGTTCTTGCCCATTAATATCTCCGCGTGCGTAAACATTGAGCGCGCCATTTGCAGCGGCGTTTGTCACTATTTGCTCATGGCCGGACGATGCCGAAGTCATTGATGCCAGATCATCCCGGAGCTACGCTGCGGCCGGGCGGCAAACAAGTGTCGATTGCTCCGATCGCACCGGTGACCATGAACAAGACACCATGAACAAGACAGTGGATGCCACGGCTCAATCAGGATCGGCGCCGCGGCGGCTGGCGGTCGACGTCCACAATGTTTCGCTGACCTTCCAGACCGCCGACGGCAAGGTCGATGCGCTGTCGGATGTCAGCCTGCAGATCGCCGACGGCGAGTTCGTCTCCTTCATCGGACCCTCGGGCTGCGGCAAGACTACGATGCTGCGCCTCATCGCCGATCTGCAGCAGCCGACGGCCGGCGCGCTTCTGGTCAATGGCGTCAGTGCGGAGCAGGCGCGGCTCGAGCGCAGGTATGGCTACGTGTTTCAGGCCCCGGCGCTGTTCCCGTGGCGCACCATCGAGAAGAATCTGAAACTGCCGCTGGAGATCATGGGTTTTTCCGAGGCCGAGCAGCGACAGCGCGCCGAGCGCTATCTGGCGCTGGTCAATCTCAGTGGTTTCGAGCGCAAATATCCCTGGCAATTGTCCGGCGGCATGCAGCAGCGGGTCTCGATTGCCCGCGCGCTGTCGTTCGACCCGGCGCTGTTGTTGATGGACGAGCCGTTCGGCGCGCTCGACGAGATCGTTCGCGACCATCTCAACGAGCAACTGCTGCAGCTCTGGGACAAAACCGGAAAGACCGTCTTGTTCGTGACCCATTCGATTCCCGAAGCCGTGTTCCTGTCGAGCAAGATCGTGGTGATGTCGCCGCGCCCGGGGCGGATCATCGATATCGTCGATTGCAATTTTCCGCGCCATCGCACCCTGGAAATTCGCGAGACCCCCGAGTTTCTCAGGATCGCGCAACGCGTGCGCGTTGGCCTGCGGGCCGGGCATTCCTATGACGAGTAGCGCGCTCGCTTTCGCGACGCCTTCTGCCGGCACGCTGCGGCGTCATCCGTTGCTGGTTCGCTATGCGCCTATAGGGACGATCGTTCTGGCGCTGATGGCGATCTGGTACATTGCGGCAGTGCTGATGAACCTTTCGCTGGTGCGCGACGCCTTCGAACGGGAGGAGACGGCCTACACCATCTCGGACCTGATCGCGGGCACCATGAGCGCGGAGCGGCCGCTTTTGCCGGCGCCGCACCAGGTCATCTCAGCCTTCACCGACGGGGTCTTCGGCTATGCGCCGACCGCGCCGCGCAGCCTGGTCTATCACTCGGCAGTGACATTGTCGGCGACGTTGCTCGGCTTCGCACTCGGGGCGATGCTGGGCATCGCCCTGGCGCTGATGATCGTGCACAGCCGGGTGCTGGAGAAGAGCCTTTTGCCCTGGATCATCTGCTCGCAGATGGTCCCGATCCTGGCGCTGGCGCCGATCTTCATCGTCGTGCTCGGCGCCATCGGGCTGCAGGGATTGCTGCCGAAGTCGATCATTTCGGCCTATCTGTGTTTCTTCCCGATCACGATCGGGATGGTGAAGGGCTTTACCGCGCCCGACCCGATGCAGCTCGATCTGATGCGGACATGGTCGGCAACCCCAAGGCAGGTGCTCGCAAAACTGCGCTGGCCGTCGGCCGTTCCCTACCTGTTCGCGAGCCTCAAGGTCGCGATATCGATCTCGCTGATCGGCGCCATTGTGGCTGAGCTTCCGACCGGAGGAGAGGCCGGCATCGGCGCCCGGCTTTTGGCAGGATCCTACTATGGCCAGACCATCCAGATCTGGGCGGCGCTGCTGGCGGCGGCGATCCTGGCCTCGGGGTTGATCGGACTGGTGGACCTCGCCGAACGACTGGTCGGCTTGCGCATGGGGGCGCGGCCGTGAACACGCACAAGCTGAGGCTGGGATTCGTCTTCGCCGCCGCAGCCATGCTGTTGGCTCTGATCTTGCCGCTTTCGCTTGAGGCAGCCGCCGCGTTGCCGGCGCGGCCTATGCTGTTGGCGCTGACGCTCGCGGCAGCGCTGTTATTCGCGGCCGCGGCCTGGGCGGGCGGATCGCGGGCCATCGCGCCCGGTCTCGCCGGCGTGTTGTGCGCCGCTGCGACCACGCTCGCATTGCTGCGCGACCCTGATCTCGCGGGATCGGCCGCGGCGGGCTTTTGGGCGATGGTGCTGGCGGCCTGGCTTGCAGCCGCCCTTTGCGTGATGCAGTTGGCGACCGCGCGGCCGCGTGCGGGGTCGGCGCGCCGCGCGCTCGACCTGGCGATCCCGCTGCTGTTCGGGGCTGCCGTGTTCTATCTCTGGGAAGTGGCGGTGCGCGGCTTCGGCGTGTCCCCGGTGATCATGCCGGCGCCGAGTGCCGCGGCCGCCCGATTCGCCGCGTCCTTGCCGACCCTCGGTGCGGATTTCGTCCAGACCTTCGTGCGCGGCGTGCTGATCGGATATGTCATCGGCTGCGGTGCGGGCGTTCTGGTCGCGATCACAGCGCAACGTTTCCCCTTTCTCGGGCGCGGCCTGTTGCCCCTGGGCAGTTTCTTTTCGGCATTGCCGCTGGTAGGCGTAGCGCCGATCATGGTGATGTGGTTCGGTTTCGACTGGCCGTCGAAGGCCGCCGTGGTGGCGCTGGTGACCTTCTTCCCGATGCTCGTGAATACGCTCGCGGGCCTGTCCGCATCCGGCCATATGGAGCGGGATCTGATGCGATCCTACGGCGCCGACCACCGGCAGATGTTGACCAAACTTTATCTGCCGGCGGCGCTGCCGTTCATTTTCAACGCGCTGAAGATCAACGCCACGCTGGCGCTGATCGGCGCCATCGTCGCCGAGTTCTTCGGAACCCCGACCCAAGGCATCGGCTTCCGGATTTCGACGGAAGCGGGCCGAATGGCGATCGACATGGTGTGGGCGGAAATCGCGCTTGCCGCGATCGCGGGAATGGCCTTTTACGGACTTGTCGCGCTCGCCGAGCGCGCGACTACTTTCTGGCATCCATCCTATCGAACCTAGTTCGGCGGGTTCTCAGAAGCTTCGGAGTATCGAATGAAAAAAATACTGGCACTCGCAGCGGGCATGACCTTAGGCGTGTCGCTTTCGACCGCGCAGGCGGCCGACCCCGTCACCATCCAGCTGAAGTGGGTCGCGCAGGCCCAGTTCGCCGGTTACTTTGTCGCCAAGGAAAAGGGCTTCTACAAGGACGCAGGCCTCGACGTCACGATCAAGCCGGGTGGTCCCGATGTCGCGCCCCCGCAGGTGATCGCCGGCGGCGGTGCCGACGTGGTGGTCGACTGGATGCCGTCGGCACTGGCGTCGCGCGAAAAGGGCGTGCCGCTGGTCAATATTTCGCAGACCTTCAAGAAGTCCGGACTGGAACTGACCTGCCGCGCCGAGACCGGCATCAAGAAGCCCACCGACTTCAAGGGCAAGACCATTGGAGTCTGGTATGGCGGCAACGAGTATCCGTTCCTGTCCTGGATGTCGAAGCTTGGCATCAAGACCGACAGCTCGCCCACCGGCATCAAGATCATCAAGCAGGGTTTCAATGTCGATCCGCTGCTGCAGAAGCAGGCCGACTGCGTTTCGACCATGACCTACAACGAATATTGGCAGGTCATCGATGGCGGCTACAAGCCGAGCCAGCTGGTTGTCTTCAAATATGAAGACGAGGGCGTAGCGACCCTGGAGGACGGCCTCTATGTGCTGGAGAAAAATCTGAAAGACCCGGCATTCGTCACCAAGATGGCAAAGTTCGTCAAGGCCTCGATGAAGGGCTGGGACTACGCCAAGAGCCATCCGGACGAGGCCGTGAAGATCATCCTCGCCGGCGACACCACCGGCGCGAAAACCGAAAAGGACCAGAAGCGGATGATGGGGGAAATCGGCAAATTGCTCGGCGCCGCCGACGGCAAGCTGGACGTCAAGGATTTTGACCGGACGGTCGCCACCCTGCTGTCGGGCGGATCAGACCCGGTCATCACCAAGAAGCCGGAAGGCGCCTACACCTTCGCCGTCTACGAAGCGATGAAGTGATCGAGCCGAAGGGCCAATTGATCGGAGCGGGCGGCCGGCAGATCCGGCCGCCCGCTCCTGCCAGCACAGCGATCGACGGCTGCTCGGATTCGTGACATGCGCCTTTTTGGGATCAGCCCTCCTTAAATGTCAGCGCTCCTCACGACAATTTGTGCGGCGCAACATCGGCGCTTTGCCTAGGTTGAAAATCTGGAAATCGAGCCGATCCCGGCGATTGAAGTTTTCTTGAAGGGTTTAAATGGGGCTCGTTAAATACGCGCTCAAATTCCGCGTCTCCTTCTATGTATTGTCATTGCTGATGATGCTGGGCGGCGTCGGTGCCATCATCGTGATGCCGAAAGACGTCCTGCCAACGGTGGATATTCCGGTTGTCGTCGTGGTCTGGACCTACACCGGCCTCGACACCACGGACATGGCACAGCGGATCACGACCTATAGCGAGTTTTCGCTCTCCAACAACGTCAACAGCATCAGGCGGATGGAGAGTACGACGCTGCAGGGCGTGGCGATCGAGAAGATCTATTTCGATCAGCGGGTGTCGATCGATTTGGCGATCGCGCAGGTTGTGTCGGCGATGAATTCGATCCGTGCGCTCATGCCGCCTGGCATCCAGCCTCCGATCGTGATGCGCTTTTCGGCATCGTCGGTTCCGGTTGTTCAGCTCGCGCTCTCATCGGAAAAGCAGAGCGAAGCGCAACTTTACGATTATGCGCAATTCCGCATCCGTCAGACGCTGACCCAGGTGCCGGGTTCGACATTGCCTTCGCCCTATGGCGGCGCGCCGCGGCAGATCATGGTCGATCTCGATATGCACGCGCTGCAGGGTTACGGTCTCACCCCCCTCGATGTCACCAACGCGATTTCCGCGCAAAATCTCACCGTGCCGTCCGGCCAGTCCAAGATCGGGGACTGGCAATATCCGATCCGGCTGAACTCTGCGCCGGAAGCGATCCCGGCCCTCAACGCGCTGCCCATCAAGGTGGTGGCGGGGTCGCCGGTTCTGGTGCGTGACGTCGCCTACGTCCGGGATGGCGCCCCGCCGCAGCAGAATATCGTCCGCGCCAACGGGCGCCGCTCCATTTTGCTGACGATCCTGAAAAACGGCGAGGCCTCGACGTTGTCGGTGGTCAACAACGTCAAAGGATTTCTGGCGCAGATCCGGGCCGCGGCGCCCGACGGCGCCAAGATCGACCTGTTGTTTGACCAGTCGGTATTCGTCTCCGGCGCCATCGCCGACGTGGTCCGCGAGGCCGTGATCGCCGCCGGCCTGACCGGCCTGATGATCCTGTTATTCCTCGGCTCGTGGCGGTCCACGCTGGTGGTCCTGATCTCTATTCCGCTTTCGATCCTGACGTCGCTCGCGGTGCTGGCGCTGATGGGCGAAACCATCAACATCATGACGCTGGGCGGCCTTGCGCTGGCGGTAGGCATTCTGGTCGACGATGCCACCGTGGCGATCGAGAACACCTACCGTCTGATGGAGGAGGGCCATCCATTCCGGAATTCGGTCGCCGAGGGCGCGGCCGGAATTGCCAAGCCGGCCTTGATCTCGACGCTGGCGATCTGCGCGGCCTTTGTCTCGGTTCTGTTCCTGAAGGACACGCCAAAGTTCCTGTTCACGCCGCAGGCGTATGCCGTGGTGTTTGCGATGCTGACGTCCTATCTGCTGTCGCGAACCATCGTGCCGATCTTCATCGACGTGCTGGTCAGACGTGAATATGACCGGCGTTTCGGCGGGCCACAGCGCCAGCACGGCGAATCGGGCGGAGGCCGGCCAGGACCGTTCGCGCGGTTTCATGCCGGCTTCGAACGCTCTTTTGCGCGTTTCCACGCCGGATATCTCGGATTGCTGCATGTCGTCATCCGCAGCCGGATCGCAACGCTCGCCGTCGTCGGCGCCGTCGTCGCGCTCGCCGCCGGCCTCTTTACGTTCGTCGGGCAGGATTATTTCCCGCAGATCGATGCCGGCGAACTGACGCTTCATGTCCGCACCCGGTCGGGGATGCGCATTGAGTCCGCCGAGCAGACTTTTGCGGCCGTCGAGGATACCATCCGCAAGGTGATCAAGCCGGACGATCTCGGACTGATCCTGGACAACATCGGACTGCCCGCGAGCAACTACAATTTTGCGTTCGGGGATGGATCGTTTGTTTCGAACTATGACGGCCAGATCCTGATTTCGCTCCGGGAAGGTCATGCGCCGACCAACGCCTACCGGAAAGCCCTGCGCAAGGTCCTGAATGAAACCTACCCGGACACGGTGTTCTACTTTCAGCCTTCCGACATCATCACCCAGATCCTGGACTTCGGTACGCTGACGCCGATCGACGTTCAGGTCACCGGCCGCAACGCCGCCAAGGATCTTGAAGTCGCCAAGCACATCGAGCAGCGGCTGCGTAATGTTCGCGGCGCGGTCGATGTTCATATCCAGCAGATCACCGACGCGCCCGAATTTTTCGCCGACATCGATCGGCAGATGGCGGGAGAAATCGGCTTGACCGAGCAGCAGATCGCCAACACGTTGAATATTTCGCTGGCCGGCAGCTTTCAGGTCACCCCGAATTTCTGGGCCGATCCCAAGACCGGCATCCCCTATCAGCTCTGGGTTCAAACCCCTGAATACCGCAACAACTCGCTGACCGACGTCGGTAACACCCCGCTGTTCGTCCAGGCCGCAGCCAACGCGTCGTCAGGAGGTGTGGTGACGCTGTTCAACAACGTCGCCAAACTGCGCCGGCAGTCGGAGCAGACCGTGGTCAATCATCTCAACACCCAGCCGAAATACGATATTTTCGCCAGCGTGCAGGATCGGGACCTCGGTTCGGTAAGCCGCGAGATCGAAAAGATCATGCAGGATGAGCAGCCAAATCTGCCGGTTCCGGATCGGATCTCGGTGCTGGGCCAGATCGCCGATATGCACAGCGCCTTCGAGAACCTCGGCATCGGCCTCGCCATCGCGATGATCGCCGTCTATCTCCTGATGGCGGTCAACTTTCAAAGCTGGGGTGACCCTTTCGTGGTGCTGGCGGCGTTGCCGCTGGCGTTTTGCGGCATCGTGATGAGCCTGTTCGTGACCCAGACGACGTTCTCGATTCCTTCCTTGTTTGGCGCGATCATGAGCGTCGGCGTCGCCAGCGCGAACTCCATCCTTCTGGTGACGTTTGCCCGCGAGCATCGTGAGCAAACCGGATGCAGCGCCGTGGAGGCCGCGCTCAAGGCCGGAGAGACCCGGCTGCGGCCGGTCTTGATGACCGCGGCCGCGATGTTTGTCGGATTGATTCCGATGGCGCTTGGCCTCGGCGAGGGCAGCGAGCAGAACGCGGCCCTGGCACGCGCTGTGCTTGGTGGCATCCTGGTGGGCACCTGCTCGACGCTGCTGTTTGTGCCCTTTCTCTATTCCGTCTTGCGGACCGGCAAGGCCGAGCCCCTGAAAGACTATCTATGAGCAAGATCGAGCTATGAACAAGATCGAGAAAATGCCCGTGACCGAGCCGCCCGACGAAACGGCGCCAAAGGCCCACGATAAGCCGGCTGGGCCGTCGGCGGTACCTCCGCCGCCCTCCAAATGGCTTTTCGCCGCCGTGTTGGTCGTCGTCGCTCTGGTGCTGGGTTACGGAGCGCTTGGCCATTGGCGAACCGACGCGGCCGCCGCGGAGACCCAGCGCGAGGCCATCGACTTCGTGCCGGCGGTGCGCACCACAACGGTGAAAGTGTTGTCCGATCCGATCGAGACGACATTGCCCGGGCAGACCGACGCCTTCGATCGCGCCAACATCTTCGCACGCGCCACCGGCTACGTCGCCGAGCGCATGGTCGATATCGGCAGCAGCGTCAAGAAAGGCGACGTGCTCGCGCGCATCGCCGCACCGGATCTCGATCGTCAGCTCGATCAGGCGGTGGCGCAGCTCGGACAGGTCCAGGCGGCACTGGCCCAAGCCCAAGCCCAGGTCAGCCTGGCCGAGGCGAACCTCAGACTTGGCAAATCCAACTTCGCGCGATCCGACGATCTCGTGAAGAAGGGCTTTGATACTTTCCAAAATCACGACACCCAGGAGGCCAACGTTTCGACGCAGCAGGCCAACCTCGATGCCGCCCATGCCGGCGTCAAGCTAGCCGAGGCCAATATTCAGGCCCAGGAAGCAACGGTGAACCGGCTGCGGACGCTGGCCGAGTTCGAGCGCGTCCGGGCACCGTTCGACGGGGTGGTGACGGTGCGCAACGTCGACATCGGCGACCTCGTCAATGCCGATACCGGGGGTGGCACGCCGATGTTCACGATGGTGCGCGATGATGTGCTGCGGGTTTCGGTCAACGTGCCCCAGAGTCTGGCGATCGCGATGCGTGATGGTCTCGATGCCAACGTCCAGGTGTTTGAGCTTCCCGGCCGAAGCTTCGCCGGCAAGGTGGCGCGCAGTTCGGGCGCGCTGCTGTCGTCGTCGCGGACGCTTGCGGTCGAGGTCGATGTCAATAATAGCGCGCATATCCTGCGCGCGGGCCTGTTCGTCAATGTGTCGTTTGCGATTCCCCGCGAGCATCCCAACGCCGTCATCCCGGCGGAAGCCCTGATCTTCAATCAGGGGGGATTGCGGGTCGCGCTCATCAACGACGACAAAAGCATCCACCTGCAGCCTGTCACCGTGTACCGGGACTCCGGCGCCACGCTTGAACTCAGCGATGGCCTGCGCGGCGGCGAAAACATCGTGCTCAATCCGCCAACCAGTCTGCGCGAAGGCGGCAGGGTCAAGGTCGCAACCGACCAGAAGATTGCCGAAGCTTTGAAACAATAAGAGACCGGCTCGGGCGCTGAACCCTTAGGATCCGCACGCCCAGCCGTCGAGCACCAAGCGTGCCGCGCGCTTAGCGTCACGCGCGGCATTTTTGTTGCCTTCAGCGGCGGCAATGATCGACCCCATCATCATGGCAGATACTTGACCGTCGCCCCGAACCGGAATTCAATTGAGACAGACTGGTCTGTACAGAGCTAGGTAAGCCGGTCTGTCCAAAAAAATCCCCAGCAATTTGCACAGGAGAGGAAGCCATGCCGATCCCCACCGAACCCGTTGGATCGTTGCCCCGTCCGATGAAGCTGCAGGAGGCCATCAAGGCTTACGATGCCGGCAAGATCAACCATGAGGCGCTGGAGCGCGAACAGGATGCCGCGTGTCTCGACTCGATCAAGCGGATGGAGGCGACCGGCTCGCCGATCGTTTCCGACGGCGAACAGCGGATGTCGAGTTTTGCGACTTATCCACTGGCCGATACGCTGGCGGGAACCGGCGTCGCCGATCATTTGGCGCTCGACGGCCAGTATTTTGCGATCTTCACCGATGGCCATCACCGGCAATTGCCGCGGCTGACCGGTGGGCCGTTCAGGTACCGGACCTATGCGTCGCAATATGTCGAGAAGGCCATCAAGATGGCGACCAAGCCGCTGAAGCAGGCGGTGATCGCGCCCTCCATGCTGGCGCTGTTATATCCGCTCGACCAGGAAGTGCCGGGCTATACGCGCGAGCAGTTCCACTCCGACCTCGTCAACGAGTGCGAGAAGGATATTCGCGGGGCCTTCAAGGCTGGCGCCAAGCGGGTCTCGATCGACTTCACCGAAGGCCGGCTGGCCTGCCGCAACGATCCCAACAATCCCTGGACCGGGCGCAAGATGCTGCCGGGCTTCATCGCGCTCAACAACCGCGTGCTCGACCGCTTCACGCCGGAGGAGCGCAAGAACATCGGCATTCACACCTGCCCCGGTGGCGATTGCGACGCTACCCATAGCGCTGATGTTGATTACGCCGACCTGCTGCCCAGCCTGTTCGAGATGAACGCGGGCTATTTCCTGATGCAGCTTTCCAGCGAGCCGGACAAGGAGCGTGTCTACAAGCTGATCGGCGAGAAGATCCGGAAGGATGCCAAGGGCGTGAAACAGTTGGCCTTCATCGGCGTGATCAACCCGCAGAACCCGCGGGTCGAGACGCCGGAGGAAGTCTGCAACGATCTCGTGACCGCGGCCCGCTATATTCCGCGGGATCAGCTTGGCGCGACCGATGATTGCGGCTTCTCGCCGTTCTCCATCGACATCAAGCCGAAGCACGGCTCGCCGGACCTGGCGCGTGACATCGCCTTCCAGAAGATCACCAGTCGCCTGAAGGGCGCGGCAATGGCTTCGCAAAAACTTGGACTTGCCGCCGCCGCCTAGGTATCGGGCCGCGTCGAGACGGCGGGATGGGACCCGCAAGGCTCCATCCCGCCGCCGTCGGCCACATGGGCGGCGCTGACCCGCGCCTCTTGCGTGAACAAAACAGCGCCACCATCTGACGGGCGAAGGAACCCGCGATGCTGGATTTTACCCACGACACGTCATTCACACTCGACCAATCAGATGAGAGCCGGTCAACGCCATCGGCCGAACCAACCGCCGCCAGCGAGCAAGCCTTGCTCGACGCCTATTCTCATGCCGTGATCGGCGTGGCCGAACGGGTCGGTCCCGCGGTGGTGCGCGTCGAGGTCGGCGCCAACGCCAAGAACCCGCGCGAGCGCGCCAGGCAGGGCTCCGGCTCCGGCATCGTCATCTCCCCGGACGGCTTGGTGCTGACCAATAGCCACGTGGTCGGCGCGTCAAAGCAGATCAGGCTGCGCGACCATGAGGGCATCGTCACCGACGGTCGCGTCCTCGGCGTCGATCCCGACACCGATCTGGCGTTGCTGCGCGCCGATGGCGCGCGGGATTTGCGCTACGCCTCGCTCGGCAATTCCAAGAGCCTGCGCCGCGGCCAGCTCGTGGTTGCGATCGGAAATCCGCTGGGCTTTGAATCGACCGTCACGGCGGGCGTGGTGTCGGCGCTCGGCCGCTCGATCCGCTCGGTGACCGGCCGCACCATCGAAGACGTCATTCAGACCGACGCCGCGCTCAATCCGGGCAACTCGGGCGGACCGCTGGTATCGTCCGCGGCCGAGGTGATCGGCATCAACACCGCGATCATCAGCGGCGCGCAGGGCATATGTTTTGCGGTCGCCAGCAATACCGCGCAGTTTGTCTTGTCGGAAATCATCCGGCACGGCTATGTCCGGCGCGCCTATATCGGCGTGTCCGGTCAGACCGCGCCTGTTCCAAGAAGGCATGCGGTGGTCGCCGGTGTCGAAAACAAGATGGGGGCGCTATTGACGGGAATCGAGCCTGACGGGCCGGCGGCACAAGCCGGGCTATTGCCCGGCGATGTCGCGATCCGGCTGGACGGCATGGACATCAACGGCGTCGATGATCTGATCCGCACGCTTGATCGCGAGCGGATCGATCGCACCATCGAGATGGATGTGCTGCGGATGGGCCGGCTGCGCACCATCGACATCCACCCGGTCGAACGCAAGCCGTCGGCGCGATAGGGCCTGGTTCCATAGAGCTTGAGGGTTGGTTCGATTCTGTCGAACCATCCACGCACATGCGTGATCTCTCGCCCGGCGCCCTTGCTCTCAGGGGTGGAATGAGGCCGTTACACCTACTTTAGGTCCTTAGGGCGGGTTGGAGGCGAAGCCGTAACCCGCCACTTCAGAGAACGACGGACTACGATTTGTTAATTTATATGGATGCACGACCTATCGTGTCGGGAGATGGCGGGTTACGCCTTCGGCTCCAACCCGCCCTTGACCTACTTTAGTTGCGCCATCGTCAAGGTATTTGCGACGCGGTTTTGCTTGGCTTGCGTTCGCAGGCATGGCTTGATAGGTCCAAGGGCAGAAACAAGAGGCCCAAGAGGCCTTATCCAGCGGAGAGAAACGACATGAAAAAAACGTCCCAGCCACCGTTCTCCGGGTCATTGCGGCGGCTTTCCGGCGCTATTGTGCTCGGCCTGCTTGCGACGGCGTCCGGTCCGGCGCTGGCCGCCGACCCCATCAAGATCGGCGTGATCGCGGAAGCCCAGGCGATCGCCGGCGCCTCGATCCCTCAGGCCGCCCAGATGGCGGCTGACGAAATCAATGCCAAGGGCGGCGTCGACGGACGCAACATCGAGATCATCACCTACGACAACCATTCCTCCTCGGCCGATTCCGTTCGCGCCTTCCAGCGCGCGGTCAACGAGGACAAGGTCAACATCGTCATCGCCAGCTACATCAGCGAAGTCGTGCTGGCGCTGGAGCCCTGGGCCGCGCGGCTGAAGACCGTCATGATTACGCCGGGCGCCGCTTCGGACGTCATCACCGCGAATATCGCCAAGGACTACGCACACAATAAATATACGTTCCACGGCTACCTCACCTCGGGCGCGCTGTCGCAGCTCGTCTGCGACGCCGCCAAGGACATGCTGGTCGATGGCCTCAAGATGAAGACCGCCGTGATCATGAGCGAGGACGCCGCCTGGACCGGGCCGCTCGACGCCGGCTACGCGGCCTGCCTGCCGAAGGTCGGGCTCAAAGTTCTCGACCACATCCGCTTCTCGCCCGACACCACCGATTTCACGCCGATCTTCAACAAGATCGAAGGCGAGAAGCCGGATGTGATCATCACCGGCATCTCGCATGTCGGCGTGCAGCCGACAGTGCAATGGCAGAGCCAGCAGGTGCCGATACCGATGTTCGGCGTCGCCTCGCAGGCGACCAATTCGACTTTCTGGAAGGACACC
>NZ_JBEKXH010000101.1:0-16771 GCF_049512235.1 Bradyrhizobium sp. | reverse complement strand
CGAATTCATCGCCGGCGACTATTCGATCGCGGACATGGCGAGTTATCCCTGGGTGGTGCCGTACAAGAACCAGGGCCAGGACATCGACGATTTCCCGCATCTGAAGCGCTGGCTGGAAACCATCCGCGAGCGGCCGGCGACGGTGCGCGCCTATGCCAAAGCCAAGGAGGTCAATCCGAATTACGGCCAGCCCACCATCCGCACCGAGGAAGAGCGCAAGTTGTTGTTCGGGCAGACCGCGGCGGTGGTGAAGTAGTGCACGCGCCGTTCGCGTCATCATTGCTCCATCGCCCGTCATTGCGAGCGCAAGCGAAGCAATCCATGGTTCAGCAGGTACCAAGCATGGGTTGCTTCGTCGCAAGAGCTCCTCGCAATGGCGATTGAGAGGTCCGAGCAAGGCATCCACACCATGACACTCCAACTATTCGAACTGGTCGGTACAGACCCGGCGCGTCCGTTCAGCCCGTTCTGCTGGCGGACGCGGATGGCGCTGGCGCATAAGGGACTGTCGGCGGCATCGATCCCGTGGTGCTTTACCGAAAAGGCCGCGATCGCCCCGCACCATTCCGAAAAGGTACCGGTGCTGATCGACGGCGAAACCTCGGTCGCCGATTCCTGGACGATTGCGAATTATCTGGAAGACCGCTATCCGGACCGGCCGTCACTGTTCGGCGGCGAGGGCGGCCGCGCCATGGCGCGGTTGATCAACTGGTGGGGCGATATCGCCGTGATCGGCGGAATGTTTCCGCTGATCGTCGCCGACATCCCCGCGCATCTGAAGCCGGTCGATGCGGCCTATTTCCGCAGCACACGCGAAGCGAGGTTTGGCAAGCCGCTGGAAGAAGTGGTGGCCGGGCGTGAAAATTCGGTCGAAGGTTTTCGCCGGGCGCTCGAGCCGATGCGGCTGACCCTGAAAACCCAACTCTATCTCGGCGGCGCCGCGCCGAACTACGCCGATTATATTGTGTTCGGCGCCTTCCAGTGGGCGCGCGTCGTCAGCCCGTTCAAATTGCTGGTCGAGAGCGACCCGGTCCGTGCGTGGCGCGAAAGGCTGCTCAACGCTTTCGACGGCATGGCGCGGAACTCGCCGGGCTACGAGGTGTAGCTGCGCGATGGGCGGTTTCGCCTCGGGGAGCGACCAGCTCCAGCACCATGATCGCTAGCGTCCGAGCCGGCCACGCTCCCTCAGCATGGCCAGTGCGGCGTGGAGGTCGGGCAGCACGGCCGCACACTTCGCGCGGGTTTCGTCGGTAGGCGGCAGAATGTCCGGCACCATGATCGGGATGGCGCCGGCGCCATGCGCGGCGGTGATGCCCGGATTGGAATCCTCGATCGCCACGCAGGCTTGCGGCGCGAAGCCGAGCCTCGCTGCCGCCAGCAGATAAAGATCGGGACTGGGCTTGCCGCGTTCGACATCGTCCCGGGTCAAGATGGTTTCAAAGCGTGATCTGATGCCGCCGAGCGTCAAATGCTCGTCGGCGGTGCGCCGCGTCGATGAGGTGACGATCGCCATCGGATAGTCCGCCGCGTGCAACGCGTCGAGCAGTTCGATCACCCCACTTTTCAAAAGCCTCCCATCCTGAAGCATCTCGTCGCGCTTCAGGGCGAACACCCTGGTGACATCGGGCAGCGGAAAATCCTCGCCGTAGCGGCCGCGCAGCAGAACCTCGCATTGCGGGCCGGGGAGGCCATGCATCGCGTGCCCCATCGCCCGGGCGTCCGCATAGCCGAACGCAGTCAACGCCGTGACAAGACTCTCGAGATAGACCCTTTCGGTATCGAGCAGCGTGCCGTCCATGTCGAGCAGGACCGCGCTGATGTCCCAGTCTGGCGTCACGTTGGTTTTCCCGGGTTGGGTCAGGATCGAATATTTGTGCCTGCCAGCTTGCGCAGGCAATCGCGGCAAAGGCAATCGTCGCCCTTGACCGGCGTCGGAAGCAGGGCGGTTTCCTCGGCGCACCAGCATTGCCCTGAACGGCCGCAGGTGAATTCCGTTCCGCATCGGGAACAAATGAGGCGGCGCGAGGAATTTTCTAACCAATTTGTCATGAAGGGAAGCGAATTCCGGCCGTGTTTTAATGTCGGGTTCACGTCGAAGGGAGCTACATTGCGCCCTCAGATATACGCTCACGACGGCGCAAGGGAAGCCCGAAGGAAACTGCAATGGCCCGCGATGCGCGATCCGCGCTTGTCGCACTCAACCGCTTCGGGTTTGGCGCGCGCGGCGGCGCGTCGGGCGATCTGGTCAATGCGGCATCCGACCCCCGTGGTTTTGTCAAAGCCGAATTGAGCCGCCCCGACGGTGTGCTGCTGGAGATGCCGGGACTGCTGTCGACCCCGGCATTGGCGGAGGCGGTGTTTGCCTATCAGGCCGAGGTCAAGCAGGCGCGCGAGGCGGCCGCGAAGGCCGGCGCCCCCGAGGCCGCGCAAGCCACGCCGGCGCGGCGAAGCCTTTCGCTCGACCGTGCCGCAATGGCGATGGCGGGAAAAGAGCCGGATATGAAGCCGCAGGACAGCGGCAATGCCAACGCGACCATGGCGGCGACCGAAGCGATGGCGCCGAACGCGGCAAAGCCGCCGCCGCAACCGCTCAACATCATTCAGAAGACCTATCGTGCCGAAGCGCTGGCGCGGCTGCAGCGCGCCTTCATCGCCGATTGCGGCTTCACCGAGCGGCTGGTGGCGTTCTGGTCCAACCACTTTTGCATCTCCGCCAACAAGGGCGAACTGGCGCGGATCTGGGCCGGCTCGTTCGAGCGCGAGGCGATCCGCCCTCACGTGCTCGGACGCTTCGGCGACATGCTCAGGGCGGTCGAGCAGCACCCGGCCATGCTGTTCTTTCTCGACAACCAGCAATCGCTCGGGCCGGAGTCGCGCGCGGGGCAAAACCGCAAGCGCGGCTTGAACGAAAACCTCGCCCGCGAAATCATGGAACTGCATACGCTCGGGGTCGGCGGCGGCTACACCCAGGAAGACGTGACCTCGCTGGCGCGCATCATCACCGGCTGGACCTTTGCCGGACGGCAGGGAAAGCTCGGAGCGCCCGGCAGCTTTGTCTTCAACCCCAATGCGCACCAGCCGGGCGCGCAGCTTCTGCTCGGCAAGACTTACGATGATGGCGGCGTCGCGCAGGGCGAGGCGGCCCTCTCGGATATTTCGCGGCATCCTTCGACGGCGAGATTCATCGCCACCAAATTCGTCCGTCATTTTGTCGCCGATGATCCGCCGCCGCTCCTGGTGCGGCGCCTGACGGAGGTATTCCAAAAGTCTGACGGCGATCTCAGGGCGATGACATCATCGCTGCTCAACTCCGACGAAGCTTGGCAGGCGCCGCTGACAAAAGTGCGCAGCCCCTATGAATTCCTGGTCGCGACCGGCCGGCTACTGGCCCGCATTCCCGATGAGCCCGGGCTCTATCTCAGCAGCCTCAATCTGTTGGGCCAACCGCTGTGGTCGCCGGCCGGGCCGAACGGTTTTCCCGATAGCAATGCGGCCTGGGCCGCGCCCGAAGGGATGAAGCTGCGGCTCGACATTTCGGCGCAAGTGGCCGCGCGTGCCGGCGGTGCGATCGACCCCCGCGATCTCCTGGAACTCGTCGCCGCCGACGCCGCATCGCCGGAAACGCGGCAGACCGTCGAGCGCGCGGAATCGCGGCAGCAGGCGCTGGCGCTGCTGTTGATGTCGCCGGAATTCCAGAGGAGATGACGATGGATCCAAGCGAAGTCCTGAGATCGCTGGCGCCTTCGCGCCGCGCGCTGCTGCTCGGCGGCGCGTCGTTCGCCGCCTGGGCCTATTTACCGAAATTCGCACGCGCCGCCGACGGACGTGACCCCAGGCTGATCGTGGTGATCTTGCGCGGTGCGCTCGACGGTCTTGCCACCGTCGCCCCGACGGGCGATCCTGACTATGCCGGCCTGCATGGTTCGATCGCGCTGACCGTGGACGGCCCGCACGCGGCGACGATGCTGGATTCCTACTTCGCGCTGCATCCGGCCATGCCGGAATTCGCGCGGATGTACCGGGAAAAGCACGCTGCCGTGATTCATGCGGTGTCGACGCCCTATCGCGACCGTTCGCATTTCGACGGCCAGGACGTGCTCGAAACCGGCTTTGCCGGTCCGGGCCGGGTACAATCCGGCTGGCTCAACCGGACGCTGGAGGCCTTGCCGCGCGGCGATCGGGTGACCAGCGGGCTTGCCATCGGTCCGACCACGCCCCTGGTACTGCGCGGCGCGGCACCGACGGTAGGTTGGGCACCGGTCGCGCTGCCGCAGGCCGACGACGACACCGCGATGCGACTGGTCGAGCTCTACAGCCATCGCGATCCCGCGCTGGCGTCGGCGCTGTCGCAGGGGCTGCAGCTCGACAAGGCGGCGCAGGGCGACGACATGAAGCCGAAGCCGGGCACCAACAATGCCGGCGCGATGCGGCTGGTGGCGCGCGGCGCCGCCAAATTGATGGCCGCCGACGACGGCCCGCGGATTGCCGCGCTTGCCTTCGATGGCTGGGATACCCACGCCAATGAAGGCGGCCCGGTCGGACGGCTGGCGCAGCTGTTGTCGGGGCTCGACGGCGCGCTCGCCGAATTTGAGAGCGGATTGGGCGAGCGCTGGCGCGACACTGCCGTGGTGGTCGCCACCGAATTCGGCCGCACCGCTCATATCAACGGCACCGAGGGTACCGACCACGGCACCGGCACCATCGCGCTGCTCGCCGGCGGCGCGGTGAACGGCGGAAGGGTGATCGCGGACTGGCCGGGGTTGAAGCCCGCCAATCTGTACGAGGGCCGCGACCTCGCCCCGACCACCGACCTGCGCGCGGTGATAAAGGGCGTGCTGCGCGATCATCTCGGCGTCGCCGAGCGCGTGTTGGCGGAAGCGGTGTTTCCGGACAGCGCGGCGGTGAAGGGGATGCAGGGGCTGGTGGGATGATGCCCGTCATTCCCGGCGCGAGTGAAACAAGCGAGCCCGGAAGTCATGAATCCGGGCCTGCACATCAGGCCGGCGATTGCCAACCCGATGCACATCAGCGCCAGCGTCAATCGGTCGCCGGCGTCAAGTAACCTGCATTTGTAGCTCGGCACCTATTTGGTGATCGCGTCGATCTCCGTCATCTCCTCCGCGCTCAGCTGCCAGCCGATCGCCTTGACGTTCTGCTCGACCTGCTCGACGCGGGTGGCGCCGGCGATCACGCTCGATACTTGCGGTCGCGACGCCAGCCAGGAGAATGCCAGCTCGAGCATGGTGTGGCCGCGCGCTTTCGCAAACGCCTGCAATTTTTCCACGATGTCCTCGTTGTGCGGCGTGACATAGCGGTCGCGCAACGCCGGCCACTTGGCGAAGCGGGTATCAGGGGGCGCGGCAGTACCGCGCTGGTATTTGCCCGTGAGAAGTCCGCTGGCGAGCGGGAAGAACGGCAGCAGGCCGAGATTGTATTGCTGTGCCGCCGGCAGCAGGTCCTTTTCGATCTCGCGCATCACCAGACTGTATTCGTCCTGGCACGAGATGAACGGATTGACGTTCAGTTGGCGCGCGGTGAGCTCGGCTTCGGCGACGCGCCAGGCCGGAAAATTCGAATTGCCGATATAGCGGACCTTGCCTTGCTTGATCAGATCCTCCAGCGTTCGCAGGGTTTCCTCGATCGGGGTCAGGGAATCGCAGTCGTGCTGCTGGTAGAGATCGATGTAGTCGGTCTTCAGCCGCCTCAGGCTGGCCTCGACCGCCGACAGGATATAGCGCCGCGACGCACCCTGCCTGGTGCCGTCCGTGCTCATCGGCTTGGAATATTTCGTCGCCAGCACGATGTCCTTGCGGCGGTCGCCGAGCACCTCACCCAGCACGGTCTCGGAACCACCCATGCCGGCATAGATATCGGCGGTATCGAACAGGGTGATGCCGAGGTCGATCGCCCGGTGGACGACCTTGCGCGAGGTTTCGAGATCGATGCGCTGGCCGAAATTGTTGCAGCCTAGACCGACGGCGGAAACCCGCAGGCCGGAGCCGCCGAGATTGCGAATTTGCATGGACCACTCCTCGCGAGGGTGAAGGACGAGACAGCATGCAATGTGGCCCGCACGCCCAGCGGCCGCAAGTGCGCGACGCTCCGTCGCTCAGGCCGGTTCCGGCAGCGGCCGCTCGGGTGTCGGTAGCGCCTTCGTTCGCTGCGGCGGCGTAGTGCGCAGTGCCGCGGCGCTCATGCGCCGTACCGTTTTCTCGGCCTCGCGCGTAATCGCCTTGCGATCCCAGCTTATGTCATAGGCTGTGGCCTCACTCCAGCTCACGACAACATCGACCGCTGCACCTGACGCCGATACGGCAGGGTCATAGACGACGTGGCCTGACGCAGGCGCAAAAAAATGCGGCCCCGGTCAGGCGCGGCGACTGACGGGGGACCGCTGGGGCGTGTGATCCGTGACGGGGGGCCTGATCAGACGCGAGCACAACCTAGCCTTGCTTTGTTACGTGCCCATGACAACCAAACTTATCCACAGGCAGAGAATAAATTTGCGTTAAGCCGGAATCGGCATTGCCATGGAAATCTTGATCGAAAGCATCGTGAGGGTAACGATCACACACAGCGACAACGCGCCGACCGCGAGCGTTGCCGCGACGGCGTCGGCCATGCGGGACGATGCGACAGGCGTGGAGCGGCTGTTAAACCCTGTTCCGCCAAGCGACCGTTTCATGGTCGGGTATCCCTAGAGATGCGCGGGCGAATCACCCGCTCTGATTGCAATGTGGCAGGAATCGCCGGCAATTTTGCGGCGGGGCTGGCTCGAAAATGGCAAAATGGGGGCAGAGCCATTGCCAGTTATTTCCGGCCTAAGCCTCGGCGGCGATGCCTGCCGCATCTTCGACTTCGGTGTCCGGGCGCCAATCCATGGCCACGAATCCAGGGGTTTGCTCGATCCGCCTCAACCAGGCGCGGATCGCGGGGAAAGTCGCAAGGTCGTAATCGCAGCGGTCGGCGACATGGGTGTAGCCGTAGAGCGCGATGTCCGCGACCGTAAGCTGGCCGGCGGCAAAGTATTTTTCGTTCTTGAGGTGGTTTTCCATCACCTGCAATGCGGCATAGCCGCGCTCCATCCAGTCTTCCAGCGCGTGGGTCTGCAGGTCGCGACCGCCCTTGACCAGCGCCAGCCAGAAATAGGCCGCGCCGATATTTGGTTCCAGCGCGTGCTGTTCGAAGAACATCCACTGCAGTGCTTCGGCGCGTTCGATCCGCGATTCCGGCGCCAACGAGGTACCACCGGCGACATACCAGAGGATGGCATTGGATTCGGCGAGGTAACGTCCGTCCGCGACTTCGAGCAGAGGCACCTGGCCGCTGGGATTCTTGGCTAGAAAATCCGGAGTACGGCTTTCACCGCGCAAGATGTCGATCTCGACGGCGCAATAGGGCGCGTTAAGCAAGGCCAGCGCAAGGCGGACCTTGTAGCTGTTGCCGGAACGCTGCATCGAATAGAGCTTGTACATTCGGATTCGCTCGATCCCGGATTCGTTCGATTGCTATGACGCAGCCTACATGTTCTCTAAGTTAGAAAGTCTTGCAAGTGCGAATGGCTTGCGACTGAGAAGGCTTGCAAGCGAGGGTCTTGTCAGCCTGCAACGCGGCTAAACAATGATGCTGATGCAGTTGGGTCGCAAGCCCCGCAACTATAAAAAGTAGACAACCGCTACCGCACTGCAACCACGGAGACGATTTTGCCAACACGCGTTGACAAATCAGATCACGCTTGCGCGATGCTCGGGACGCATACCGCTGACAACGCGCAATCAAGTGCCGCACGTCGCAGGGTGAAGACGTAAAGTGTCAGCAACATCAGCAGGCCAAGTGGTATACCAGTGATCCCGGCAACTGCGCGCGACAGCAAAGGCACGGTCCAGGCTGCGGCCAGCAGGCTGATCTCGTAGTCGCGGAAGCCGCTGCCGATGCCGTGGCGCACCATAAAGGCGATCGCGACCGCGAGCACGACGAGATCATAGTCCAGCACGTAGGGAGTAGCGAGCAGGCTTGCAGTTGCGAGCGCCGAGGCCTTGAGTTCGAAGGCAGCTTCGCTGTGCCACAGCCATGCCAGACTTGCCGCCAGCATCAGCGCCAGCGCGAGCTGAACGGCGTAGGCCAAGTGGATGCTGGCGCCCCACATCCGCGCCGCTGAAAATGCCGACTGGATTTTCTCCCAGCCGGTGCCGCCCTGCTCGAGCACCACGCTCTGGGTGAAGGTCAAGGAGTCCGCGAACGCGTGCCAGACGCCGCCGCCGAGCGTGATGAAGCTCAGGCCTACCAACGCTGCAACCGTGGCAGCGGCGGCGCCGATGGTGCCCCATCGTCCGCCCGCCAACAGCGCGATCGGAATCAGGACGCCGAATTGCGGTTTGTAGGCAAGGCAGCCGATCAAGAGGCCGGCGAGCCACGGCCGGCGGTCCAGGAGATGAAGGGCACCGCCGAGCAGCGCTGCGGTGAGAAACCCGTTCTGGCCATGGCCGATGTTGACGAACACCGCGGGGAAGGCCGCCGCGCCCAGTAGCGTTTCCCGACCGGGCAGGATCGCGCGCAGCGTCGCCAGATAGACCGCAAGGCTGGCCGCGAGCCAGATCAAAAGACCCCATGCATAGGGAACGGCGGCCACGAGAACGGCGACCGCAAAGAAAAACGGCGGATAATGCCAGCCGAAGAATGGCACCTCGCGGCCGTCGAATACGGCCCTCTGCGCGGCATGCTGCATTGCAGGTGCGTAGGCTGCCGCGGGCCGGCCTTGCCAGGTCAAGGAGCCGGCGGCGTAGACACTGGAGAAATCGGTGCCCAAGGGCTTGCCGTTGCGATCGATCAGGCCGTCGGACACGGCGATCCAGCCGGCCATGGCGAGAGCCGAGAGGCCGAGCAGGATCAGGCTATAGCCGCGCGCCCGCGCGGCGGTCAGCCATCGGCCAGATCGCAGACCTTGCCGGATATGAGTCATTTCGCCGCGGAACTTTATGAATGTTGCGCGGAGTCTAGCGGGTCGCCGTTTAACGTTCCCTAAAGGTTACCGGGTCGAGCCAACCTTCTTGCGATGCAGCGCGACGCGCTTTAGGGTGTCTCGATCCCCACAAAAAGAGTCGTGGATCGGTCTGGTGACTCTATTGGTGACACCATCGGTCTGGTGACGCGGGGTACGTTCATGATGTTTGTCAGGAGATAATGATGCCGTTTCTGTCCGCCGCACTCGACCGTGTGAAGCCGTCCGCGACCATCGCGGTAACGGATAAGGCGCGCGAGCTCAAAGCGGCCGGCCGCAACGTCATCGGCCTTGGGGCCGGCGAACCCGATTTCGACACCCCAGCCAACATCAAGCTGGCGGCGATCCACGCCATCGAAGCAGGAAAGACCAAATATACCGCGGTCGACGGTATTCCGGAGCTCAAGCAGGCGATCTCTGCGAAGTTTCAGCGCGAGAACGGCCTTAGTTACAAGCCGAACCAGATCATCGTCGGAACCGGCGGCAAGCAGGTGCTGTACAATGCCCTGATGGCGACCATTAACCCGGGCGATGAGGTCATCATTCCCGCCCCCTATTGGGTGAGCTATCCCGAAATGGTGGCGCTCGCCGGCGGCGAAGCGGTGCCCGTGGTGTGCACGGCGGCACATGGTTTTAAGCTGCAGCCGGATGCGCTCGAGAAAGCGATCACGGCAAGGACAAAATGGATCATCCTGTGCTCGCCGTCGAATCCGACCGGCGCCGCCTATACCCGCGGCGAGTTGAAGGCGATCACCGACGTGCTGGTGAAGCATCCCGACGTCTGGGTGATGACCGACGATATGTACGAGCACCTGGTCTATGACGACTTCGTGTTCACGACGCCGGCGCAGGTCGAGCCGAAATTGTACGATCGCACGCTGACGGTCAATGGCGTGTCGAAAGCCTATTGCATGACCGGCTGGCGTATTGGTTATGGCGGCGGCCCCAGCGAACTGATCAAGGCGATGGCGACGATCCAGTCGCAGTCCACCTCGAACCCTTGTTCGATTTCACAATGGGCGTCGGTCGAAGCGCTGAACGGTCCGCAGGATTTCATCCCGGTGAACAACAAGGCGTTCAAGGAGCGCAGGGATCTGGTGGTGGCGATGCTCAACCAGGCTAAGGGCATTGATTGTCCGCGGCCGCAGGGCGCGTTCTATGTCTATCCGTCGTGCGCCGGCACCATCGGCAAGACGTCGCCGTCCGGTAAGGTGATCGCCGATGATCAGGATTTCGTCACCGAGCTGTTGGAGAATGAGGGCGTCGCGGTGGTGCAGGGGTCGGCGTTCGGGCTCGGCCCGGCGTTCCGCATTTCCTATGCGGCCAAGAACTCCGATCTCGATGACGCCTGCAAACGCATCCAGCGATTTTGCGGCAATTTGAGATAGTCAATCACTTCGTCGTCGAGATCATGATGCCGTGACGGCGCCGTTTCGCAAGCGCCTTGTTTTCGACAAGGCGCTTGCCTTGGGTCCTCCCCGCAAATTCAGTTCGTGATGTGGAGATCGGATCGATGAGCTGCTTCAGACTTGGCGCGGCCGTTGCAGCGTTGTTGCTGCCCGTCGCCAGCGCCAACGCGTTGCCGGCGGTGCGCGCCGGCATTCTGCAATGCGAGGGCGGGCAGAATGTCGGCTTCGTGGTCGGCTCGGTGACCAGCCTGCAATGCATGTTTCATAGCGCTGGCCGTCGTCCCGAACCCTATATTGCTACCGTCCGCCGGTTTGGCGTCGATCTCGGCATCACCCAGCAGACCAAATTGACCTGGGCGGTGAACGCCCCGACCCGCGTCGTCAGGCATGGCGATCTCGCCGGCAGTTATGGCGGCGTCGGCGCCAATGCGTCGGTCGGGGTCGGATTCGGCGGCAACTTCCTGGTCGGTGGTCCCGGCAGTTCCTACGCGCTGCAGCCGATCGGCGTCCAGGGCCAGACCGGGTGGAACGTCGCTGCCGGTGTCACGGCAGTCGAACTGCTGCCGATACGATCAGCGCTTCGCGGCTTTAGCCGCTATCGCTGACGCCGCTGACCGACCGCGGATTTGATGATCAAGGCCGGGGCCAGCGGGTGTTTTGTTGACGACCCGCAATGACCTTTCGAATTTGAAATTTTGCGCCAATCTGGCACCGCCGCCGATGTTGTGGCATAGAAGGGCGAGCGCCCGGGGGCAATGGGGCTTTCCTCAACTCTCTGCTCGCATCACATCACTTCAGCCGGAGATTTCTTCATGCGCCATTCCATCATCTTTGCCGCGGTTGCGATCACAACGCTCGTTGCATCCGTCGCCGGTGTTCACGCCCAGCAGCCGATGCAGCGGGTCCAGGTTGGCGTTCTCGAATGCCGCGGCGGCGCCAGCGTCGGCTTCGTCGTCGGCTCGGTGACCAATCTCGGTTGCGTGCTGCGCATCGAAGGCCTGCCGGAGGACCGCTATATTGCGACCATCCGCAAGGTCGGCCTCGACCTCGGCATCACACAGGAATCGGCGCTTGCCTGGGGAGTCTACGCGCCGGTCGCGCGGCTCGGACCCGGCGACCTCGCGGGCAATTATGCCGGCGCGCAAGGCAGCGCTTCGGTCGGCGTCGGGGTCGGCGGCAATGTGCTGATCGGCGGATCGGATAATTCGATCGCGCTGCAGCCGCTCAGCGTGCAGGGCCAGGTCGGCGTCAACGTCGCGGCCGGGCTGGAAAGCCTGGAACTGCGGCCGGGGCGGTAGGCCGCCGCTTTAACTTCCCGCTGCCGGGACGCGCTTGCACTGCAGCGACGTTTTTCCGGCTTGCCAAATCGCTGGTGTAGGGGGAGCATCTGATAAGCCGACCCAATCAAGGGCCGAGCTCCCAACAAGGAGGCGGCGATGGGACAAGACGTCAGAAGTCCCCGCGGTCCACGGTGCATTGCACTGGTGGGCCCTTTCCAAAGCGGTAAAACCACGCTTCTGGAAGCGATATTGGCGCGCACGGGGGCGATCCCCCGCGTCGGCAGCGTCGAGGCCGGAACTTCCGTCGGCGATGCCAGCCCCGAGGCCCGCCGGCACAAGATGGGCGTCGGGCTCACCGCCGCCACAACGAGCTTCATGGGTGACAGTTATACGTTTATCGATTGCCCCGGCTCGGTCGAGTTCGCCCATGACATGCGCACCGCGATTCCGGCGGTCGATGCCGCGGTCGTGGTCTGCGAGGCCGATGAACGCAAATTGCCGCAGCTCCAGATTATCCTGCGCGAACTCGAGGATCTCGGCGTGCCGCGCTTTCTGTTTCTCAACAAGATCGACAGGGCCAACAAACGTATCCGCGAGACGCTCGCGACCCTGCAGCCGGCATCCCGGATCCCGCTGGTGCTCCGGCAGATTCCGATCTGGAACGATGATCTGATCGCGGGCTTCGTCGATCTGGCGCTGGAGCGTGCCTTCATCTACCGCGAACACAAGGCTTCCGAAGTCGTGGCGCTGGAAGGTGGCGACCTCGACCGCGAGAAGGAAGCCCGGTTCTCGATGCTGGAAAAACTCGCCGATCACGATGACGCGCTGATGGAGCAGTTGCTCGATGATATTCAGCCGCCGCGCGATGCGGTGTTCGACGACCTCGCCCGCGAATTGCGCGAGGGGCTGATCTGCCCCGTGCTGCTCGGTTCGGCGCTGCGCGAGAACGGCGTGCTGCGTCTGATGAAGGCGCTGCGGCATGAAGCGCCCGGGGTGGCCGAGACCGCCAAGCGCCTCGGCGCGCCGTCGACGCGGGATGCGCTGGGCTATGTGTTCAAAACAATGCATCTGCAGCACGGCGGCAAGCTGTCGCTCACGCGTATTCTCGCCGGCCATCTCGACGACGGCGCGACGCTGCAATCGTCATCGGGTGAGAGCGGCCGCGTCTCCGGCATCCTTGCGGTGAACTGCGCTCACGACACCAAGCGCGCTTCCGCCGAGGCGGGCGAAACGGTCGCGCTCGGCAAACTGGATACCCTCAAGACCGGCGAAACGCTCGCGAGCGGCAAGACCGCGCCGCCGGCGCTGGTGGGTGTCGCGCCGTCGGCGCCGGTGCTGGCGATGGCGCTTGCGGCCACCGACCGCAAGGACGACGTCAAACTCGGCCAGGCCCTGCTGCGGCTGAACGAGGAAGATCCCTCGCTGAGCATGATCCATAACGCCCGCACCCACGACATCGTGCTGTGGGGGCAGGGCGAGATGCATTTGCGGGTGGCGTTGGAACGCCTGCGCGACCGCTTCGGCGTCAACGTCAAATCGCAGCCGCCGGCGATCGGTTATCAGGAGACCATCCGCAAATCGATCACCCAGCGCGGCCGGCACAAAAAGCAATCCGGCGGCCATGGCCAGTTTGGCGACGTGGTGCTGGAGATCAGGCCGCTGCCGCGCGGCGGCGGCTTCGAGTTCCACGAAAAGGTCGTCGGCGGCGCGGTGCCGCGCAACTATATCGGCGCCGTGGAAGAGGGCGTGGTCGATGGATTGCTGCGCGGACCGCTCGGCTTTCCCGTCATCGATGTGGAGGTGACGCTGACCGACGGATCCTATCACAGCGTGGATTCCTCCGACCTCGCGTTCCGCACCGCGGCTCGGATCGGCGTCACCGAAGCGCTGCCGCAATGCCAGCCGGTGCTGCTGGAGCCGATTCACGTAGTCGAGATCGTCTGTCCCACCGACGCCACCGCCAAGATCAACGCCATCCTGTCGGGGCGGCGCGGGCAGATTCTCGGCTTTGATACCCGCGAGGGTTGGCCGGGATGGGATCGCGTCCGCGCCATGATGCCGGAAGCCGAGATCGGCGAGTTGATTGTGGAGCTGCGGTCGGCGACCGCGGGCGCCGGCAGTTTCACCCGGCAATTCGACCGCATGGCCGAGGTCACCGGCCGCGCCGCCGATCAGATCATCGCCGCGCGTCGCGTCGCGGCATAGAGGCAGGGATCATCACCCTCTTCACGAGGGTCGTGATCCACGGCGACCGCAGATCGGGCGGGCAAGAGCAAACTGGCGTGGAATTGGCGCTACGCGTTGTTCGCGGCCCGATTGATTGGTGTTGTAGCCACCCTCGGATAAAACGTGGCGGTTCAAGCCTCGGATCAAATGTGAAGACGATGCCGCGAGGCGAATGGTCGCGGCCGCCGCGGCCGTGCAGACGTGCTATGGTTCGCCCAACACCCGCCGCGAGGAATGGCCTGCTCGCGGAGTCCGGGGCGGTTTGCGAGCGACCATACGGGCCTGCTGAAACCGGTCGAAGCCTGTTGCGGGGTACGCGGTCGTTTGCTGGTCATCTGGCGCGATTTGAAATTTCTACCGGAGCGAGATGGCAAATTCAGTCGCGACCGGAGAGTGTGCGCTGACTGCAACTCTGCCCGGCGCCAGCCGTAGCTTTTCGGCGCGACTACGCTTTCCAAGACAGCCCCTTTCGTGAACACTGTGGTGGTGACGCGAGAAGTTGTCTTGGAATTCTGTTAAAGGGGCGCTCGCAGCACGTGAGGAGGGCAATGGACAAGATCGGTCTGGCGTTGAAACTGAAGCGGCTGGCGGCCTGGCTGGATGAGAGATGCCAGCCGGATAGTCTCATTCGAAAACAATTCCATGGCTTCCCGCTCGGCAATTGTTACGTCACCATCGATCCCGCCCGTCAGGGGCCGTTTGCTTCCGCCAACATGAACCGTGTTTACATGTGCGGAACGGAACCGGGAATGGAATCCGATAGCGTCGGGCGCTTGATCGATATGTTCGCAACCGAGGGCGTGAAGCGGTTCTTCGTCTGGCTCAGCCCTGGGCCCGAAATGGATGTGATGCGCCGCTGGCTGGAACATGGCGGCCTTTCCCGTATCCGGCGCACCGGCTATCCGACCCTGTGCCGCTGCAGTCACTCGCCGCTTCGGTTCCAAACTGATCTCGAAGTCCGGGAAGTCAGCGCCGAGGAAATAGAAGCGGCCAGCGATCAACTGGGCGAGACGGTGTGGCCGGAATATGCGAGGTCGGCCGGCGAGGAGGGCTTCTTCCATTACATGGCATTTGACGACGGACGTCCGGTGGCCATCGCCACCCTCTGCGTCTTCGAAGACCTTGGATACCTGATGGCCGCGGCGACCGCCGAGAGTCATCGCAAACGCGGCGCCCAGCAGTCCCTGATTGCGAAAAGGATAGAACGGGCCGAACAGCTCGGTTGTTCGGTCCAGGTCTCGGAAACGCTTTATATGCTTGAGCACTCCTTTCGGAATCTGCGGCGGGCCGGCTTCCAGGAGGTGTACGAGAAAGAGGTCTACGAGTGGAACGCCTGACAAGCCCCTGACCATTCACCTATAGCATTGACAGCGGATGCGGCTTATCCGATTTGAACAAGCGACGACGCCTTGGTTCCAGGGCGCTGCACCGGGATTGGCAATGACAGCCTCGAAAAAGGCCCGCGCCGCATGCCTGATCGGATGGCCGGCCGCGCATTCGCGGTCGCCGCTGATCCATCATTACTGGCTGCGGGCGCTTGGCATCGAAGGCGGCTATAGCATCGAGGCGGTGCCGCCCGAAGGCTTTGCCGAATTCGTGCTGCACTTGTCGAGCCACGGCTTTGTCGGCGCCAACATCACCATTCCCCACAAGGAGCGTGCGCTGTCGCTGTCGGTGCCGGACCCGCGCGCCCGCGCCGTCGGCGCCTCCAATACGCTGTGGTACGAGGGCGGCGAACTGCGCTCGACCAACACCGACATCGAAGGCTTCATTGACAATCTGGATGCCTGCGCACCGGGATGGCAAGCCGTTACCGATGCGCTGGTGCTCGGCGCCGGCGGCTCGTCGCGCGCGGTGGTGTTCGGATTGATCGAGCGCGGCATCCGGCGCGTGCATGTGGCAAACCGGACCTTCGAGCGCGCCCGCGTGCTCGCGGAACAGTTCGGCGACAACGTTCGTCCGGTTCCCTGGATCGCGGTCGGTGACCTGCTGCCCCGCGCCGGGTTGCTGGTCAATACGACGTCGCTTGGCATGCAAGGCCAGCCCGCGCTCGACGTCGATGTCGGCCTGCTGCCATCCCATGCCGTGGTCAGCGATCTGGTGTACGTGCCGCTACGGACGCCGATACTCGCGGCGGCGCAGGTGCGCGGACTCAAGATCGCCGATGGGCTCGGCATGCTGCTGCATCAGGCGGTGCGCGGGTTTCAACTCTGGTTCGGACAGCGGCCGGAGGTGACGCCGGAGCTTCGCGCGCTGGTCGAGGCCGATCTCACGAAACATTGAAAATCTGGGGAAAAACCATGCCGAAAGTTCCGTCGTTGGTGCTTTGCTCGCTGCTGGCGTCGCTGACAGCGCTGTCCGTTTTGGGATCGATGGCGTGGGCGCAACAGCCGCCGACAGTTCGTATCCGCGGCACCATCGAAAGCGTCGACGGACCGACGCTGTTAATCAACTCGCGCGAGGGCACCGACGTGATGGTCCGCATGACCGACAACGTGGCGGTGTTCGGCGTTGCCAAGACTGCGTTATCGGAAATCAAGCCGGGCTCTTATATCGGCGTGTCGGCGATGCCGCAGCCCGACGGCACCCAGAAGGCGCTCGCCGTCCATATTTTTCCGGAGAACCAGCGCGGTGCGGCCGAGGGTTTCCGGCCCTGGGACCTTCGCCCCGGTAGCACCATGACCAACGCCACCGTCGCCGAGACGGTCGCGGGCACCGATGGCCAGAACATCCTGGTCAAATACAAGGAAGGCGAGAAGAAAGTCGTGGTGCCGCCGGGCACCCCGATCGTCACCTTCGTTGTCGGCGACAAGTCAGAACTGAAGCCGGGCGCCAAGATCATCATCTTCGGCGCGCTC
>NZ_JBEKXH010000100.1:0-16868 GCF_049512235.1 Bradyrhizobium sp. | reverse complement strand
CTCTCCCACTCATTTACCCAAACAGACTATCCCTCGCGCTTCGAAAATCCACTGGACCCCATTTACTCGACCGGCGTTCGAACCTTGCGAAGCTTAACCGCTCAGCAACGCGAGAGAATTCGTCAGCCATCTTGCAGTGATATCTGAAAGTGATACTATATGGCGCTGAGCAGGAAGCATCAAGCTACATTGGATGCGATCTTTGCCACGCCGGTACGCGCGAGCATTTTCTGGAGCGACATCGAAGCCTTGTTTCGGGCTTTTGGCGCGGAGATCAGCGAAGGCAGCGGGTCGCGCGTACGGGTCGCCCTCAACGGCGTGAGAGCGGTGTTTCACCGGCCGCATCCGCAAAAGGAGACTGACAAGGGCGCTGTGAAATCCGTGCGCCGCTTCCTCACTGAAGCCGGGATCGAGCCATGACGATGATGACCTACAAAGGATACGAGGCGACGATCGAATACGACGAGGACGCCGGGATTTTCCACGGCGAGGTCGCGGACCTGCGCGATGTGATCACCTTCCAGGGAAAATCCGTCGCCGAACTCAAGAAGGCCTTCGCAGGATCGATCGAGGACTATCTCGCATTCTGCAACGCGCGCGGCGAGGCACCCGAGAAACCATTCTCAGGCCAATTCGTCGTCCGCACCGATCCAGCGCTGCACAAGGACGTATCCGCGGCCGCGAGACGTGCCGGGGTCAGCCTCAACAAGTTCGTCGCCTTGGCCTTGGAGAAGGCCGTCCGACGGTAAGTTCAGTGCCGCCGCCCAGCAAGCGTAGCCAGGATGAGCGAAGCGACATCCGGGATTTCGCTGGCGGTCCCGCATATCGCTGGCGCTCATCCGGGCTACTTGCTATTCGTTATGTCTTCGACATCCCCCGCGCCCGGGATTCATTCCGCCCCCTCCCCCGCATATTCCCGCCAGCCTCTGGCACGCAGCGCGCAGGCCGGGCATTGGCCGCAGCCATAGCCCCATTGGTGCCGGACGCCGCGTTCGCCGAGATAGCAGGTGTGGGAGTGCTCGCGGATCAGGTCGACCAGCCCTGCCCCGCCGAGTTCATGCGCCAGCTTCCAGGTGCCGGCCTTGTCCAGCCACATCAGGGGCGTATGCAATTCGAACGTTGTGTTCATGCCGAGACGAAGGGCGGTCTGCATCGCCCTGATGGTCGCGTCGCGGCAGTCCGGATAGCCGGAATAATCGGTCTCGCACATGCCGCCGACGATGTGGCGGATGCCGCGCCGGTACGCGAGCGCCGCAGCGAAGGTGAGAAACAGCAGATTGCGGCCGGGCACGAAGGTATTGGGCAGGCCGTCCTCGCCCATTGCGATCGCGACATCGCGGGTCAGCGCGGTATCGGCAATTGCAGCGAGGGTGGGAATGTCCAGGGTGTGGCTTTCACCCAGCCGCAAGGCCCAATCCGCGCGCAGCGATCGCATGCCATCCACGAGAGGCTCGCGGCAACTGAGCTCAATGGCATGACGCTGCCCGTAGCTGAAGCCAAGCATTTCTGCGCGCGCAAAGTGCTGCAGCGCCCAGGCAAGGCAGGTCGCCGAATCCTGTCCCCCGGAGAACAGCACCAGCGCGGTTTCGAACGCCGTGGAATCGCTCATCAAGTGCCCTCAGCATCCATCGAGGCCGCCAGCGACGTGGTCGAGGCCATCACGCGCTAGATCAGTTCCGGCGCCGCACGTGCTTGGCTCGGCGCCGCAATCGCTCGCGCCACGACTTAACAGTTGACGTCGTTGCGGGGCAGGCTCGGAGATTACTCCAACTTTCGGCAGCAGCACACAATTCGCAGTCTGGATGCAAGTCCAACCTCCGGTCATCCGCCGGTTTCGTGCTGCGATGCCTCGGACATTTCCAGGCATGGGTATTTTCCGACCCTGTACCGCGCTCTTTCGTGGCGATTATGGTCCGGGCGGTTCGGTCCGGCCAGGTTGCTGACGCTGCCGCGTGAGACTTCGTTGGGTCAGTCAAGGGCTCGCGATTTGCTCGCCTGGCCGCGAAGTGCCGTTCCGGACAGCCGAACGAAGCACCACAATTTGACAACGGGAGCCGAAAAAAAATGGACGCATCCACGATTGCCGAAGAGCTTCAGGAACGGAACAAACCGACGCTTGCACCCAATGGCGGGCCGACCTTGGCAAAGGAGGAGTTGCGGAAGATCAACGCCTACTGGCGGGCGGCCAACTATCTGTCGGTAGGCCAGATCTACCTGTATGACAATCCGCTGCTTCGCGAGCCGCTGAGGCTCGCCCACGTCAAGCCGCTGGTGGTGAGCCATTGGGGAACGACCCCGGGTCAGAACTTCATCTATGTCCACCTCAACCGGGTGATCAAGAAGCACGATCTGGACATCATCTACATCGCGGGTCCCGGTCACGGCGGGCCGGCCCTGGTCGGCAATGTGTATCTCGAAGGCACCTGGAGCGAAGTGTATCCTGACGTCACGCAAGATGAAGCCGGACTGAAGAAGCTGTTCAAGCAATTCTCTTTTCCCGGCGGCATCTCCAGCCATGTCGCGCCGACAACGCCGGGATCGATTCACGAAGGTGGTGAGCTGGGCTATTCCCTCAGCCACGCCTTCGGCGCGGCGTTCGACAATCCGGAGTTGATCGTTGCCTGCATTGTCGGCGACGGTGAATCCGAAACCGGCCCGCTGGCGACCGCATGGCAATCCAACAAGTTCCTTGATCCGATCACGGATGGGGCGGTGCTGCCGATCCTGCACCTCAACGGCTACAAGATCAGCAACCCTACAGTGCTGGCCCGCATCGAACATGAGGAGCTGGAACAGTTTTTTCGCGGCTGCGGCTGGACGCCCTACTTCGTCGAGGGTGACGATCCGGCGACGATGCATGAACTTATGGCTACCACACTGGAGCACGCGGTCGAAGATATCCGCCAGTTCCAAGCAACTGCGCGGGCCACTAAAGATGCCTCGCGCCCGCGCTGGCCGATGATCGTGCTGCGGTCGCCGAAGGGCTGGACTGGGCCGAAAATCGTCGATGGCCTGCAGATCGAGGGAACCTTCCGGGCGCATCAGGTGCCGATGCTGGTCGACAAAGACCATCCCAAGCACGTCGCCCTGCTGGAAAGCTGGATGAAAAGCTACAAGCCTGAGGAGTTGTTCGATGCAAGCGGGCGGCTGGTCGATGAATTGGCCGAGCTCGTTCCAAAGGGCAACCGTCGAATGGGTGCCAATCTCCATGCCAACGGCGGAGCGCTTTTGCGCGATCTGCAAATGCCCGATTTCCGGACCCACGCGGTACACGTACCTTCGCCCGGCGCCGTCGACGGTCAGGACACGCTTGTCCTGGGCCAGTTCTTCAAGGACGTCGTCAAGCTGAACCCCAGCAATTTTCGGATCTTCGGGCCCGATGAGACACTTTCGAATCTTCTTGGCGCCGTCTTCGAGGTTACCAACCGCCAATGGGACGCCGAGAGGCTTGACAACGATGAGTTCCTGGCGCCCACCGGCCGGGTACTGGACTCGATGCTCAGCGAGCATCAGTGCGAGGGGTGGCTGGAAGGCTATCTCTTGACCGGGCGTCACGGGCTGTTCAACAGCTACGAGGCCTTCATTCGCATCGTCGATTCGATGTTCAGCCAGCATGCCAAATGGCTGAAGGTGACGCGGGAGCTGCCGTGGCGCCGCAAAATCGCCTCGCTGAACTATCTGCTCGCCTCCCACGTCTGGCAGCAGGACCATAACGGATTCACTCACCAGGATCCCGGGTTCCTCGACCACGTCATCAACAAGAAGGCCGACATAGTTCGGGCCTATCTGCCGCCCGATGCCAACTGCCTGTTGTCCACCTTCGATCACTGCCTGCGCAGCCGAAATTACGTCAACGTGGTGGTCGCCGGGAAACACGCTTTGCCGCAATGGCTTACCATGGAAGAGGCCATCGTGCACTGCACGCAAGGTCTTGGCATCTGGCAATGGGCCAGCAACGACCAGGACAGCGAGCCCGATGTCGTGATGGCCAGTTGCGGTGACACACCGACGCTGGAGATCATGGCGGCCGTATCCATCCTGCGCGAACATCTGCCCCAGCTGAAGATCCGTGTGATCAACGTCGTCGATCTCATGAAGCTGCAATCGGCAAGCGAGCATCCGCATGGACTGAATGAGACCGACTTCGATTCCCTGTTCACCAAAGACAAGCACATCATATTCGGCTTCCATGGCTATCCGTCGCTGGTGCACCGGCTAACGTATCGCCGGACCAACAGGAATATTCATGTCCGCGGCTACAAGGAAGAAGGCACGATCACTACAGCCTTCGATATGCGGGTGCAGAACGAGCTCGACCGCTTCCATCTGGTACAAGACGTCGTGGACCGTTTGCCGCATTTGGGCAGCAAGGGCGCCTATCTGAAGCAGATCGCGCAGAACAAGCTTGTCGAGCACAAGCTTTACATCGACCAGTACGGCGAGGACATGCCGGAAATCCGGAACTGGAAGTGGGGCGCCGCGGAATGACCATGCTGGAACTCGCTGCCACTGCCCACCAGCTCGTGGGCAGCGGCAAGGGCCTGCTCGCGATGGACGAGAGCAATGGCACCTGCGACAAACGGTTTGCCGCGGTGGGCGCACCGCAGACCGAGGAGCCCAGGCGCGCCTATCGCGAATTGATCGCGACCACGCCTCGTCTTTCTGAAAGCATCAGCGGTGCCATTCTCTATGACGAGACGATCCGCCAAGGCAAGAAAGACGGCACGCGCTTTGTCCAGGTTCTAACCGATGCCGGCATCATTCCCGGCATCAAGGTCGATACCGGCGCCAAGCCCCTGGCGGGCCATCCGGGCGAGGCGATCACCGAAGGTCTGGACGGATTGCGTGCAAGGCTGCGGGACTATTTCCAGATCGGCGCCCGCTTTGCCAAATGGCGGGCCGTCATTGCCATAGGCGACGGCCTGCCTAGCCGGGGCTGCGTCGGGGCGAACGCCCACGCGTTGGCCAGGTACGCCGCCTTGTGCCAGGAAGCTGGGCTGGTTCCGATCGTCGAGCCGGAAGTGCTGATGGCCGGAGAACACACTTTGGAGCGCTGCCAGGACGTCACTGAAGCGACACTGCACGGCGTCTTCAATGAGCTTTACGCCCAGGGCGTCATCCTGGAGGGCATCATCCTGAAGCCCAACATGGTGCTTCCAGGATTGAACTGTCCGCATCGGCAAACGGTGGCGGAGGTCGCCGCCGCCACCGTGAGGTCCCTGCTCCGGGTCGTGCCCGCCGCTGTTGCGGGGATCGCATTCCTGTCGGGCGGGCAAGCCAGCGAGCTCGCCTCGGCGCGTCTGAACGCCATGAACCTGATTGCGAGATCCGAGGGCGCGCAGCTGCCCTGGCCGCTGGCCTTTTCGTTTGCGCGCGCGATCCAGCAGCCGGCCTTGGAAATCTGGCGCGGGCAGGAAAGGCAAGTCGAAGCGGCACAACAGGCGCTGGCCCATCGGGCAATTTGCAACAAGGCGGCGCTGCAGGGCGAATATTCGGCGGCCATGGAGCGGACATGATGTCCGCCCTGCACCCGCCGCTGAGTTTGTATTTCATCCGGCACGGTCAGACCGAGTGGTCGCTGTCCGGCCAGCACACCGGCCGGACCGATCTTCCGTTGACCGCGAAAGGAGAGGATCAAGCACGGGAACTCGTCCCGTGGCTCGGGCCTGTTCATTTTGCACGCATCTTGACGAGCCCGCGGCAGCGCGCGCAACGGACCTGCGCGCTGGCTGGGCTGGAGGCGCGAGCGGAAATCGAGCCGGACCTGCAAGAGTGGGACTACGGCGATTACGAGGGTAAGCTTTCTTCGGATGTTCGAAAGCAGCGCCCGGGCTGGGATGTCTTCAGGGATGGATGTCCTGGCGGCGAAACGCCGGACCAGATCACCGCGCGCGCCGACCGGCTGATCGCCCGTCTCGTCACGACAGAAGGCAAAGTAGCGTTGTTCTCCCATGGCGAGTTCGGCCTGGCGCTCGCCGCGCGATGGATCGGACTGCCCGTGATCGATGGGCAGCATTTCGTCCTCGGCACGGCATCGCTCAGCATCCTCGGCTATAACCCTGCCCATCCCGAATTGCGCGCGATCGCGCTGTGGAACGCGTCCCCGGCCAACACGATAGAGGGCTGAAGCGATGCGGCCTCTGATTGCCGGTAACTGGAAAATGCATGGGCTGATCGCGCAGCTTGCGGAGATCGAGCAGATCGCCGCGACGGTCGTGGCCATCAAACCGCCGGCCGATATCCTGATCTGCCCACCAGCGACGCTGATGGCGCGGGCGGCGGATCTGGCCTTGCAGCGCATCGCCATTGGCGGGCAGGACTGTCATCCGGAGACTGCCGGTGCATTCACCGGAGATGTCAGCGCGGAGATGCTGAAGGACGCCGGTGCCTCAGCGGTGATCCTTGGACACTCGGAGCGCCGACAAGGCCATGGCGAGACCAATGCCATGGTAGCGGCCAAGGCGAATGCGGCCCGGCGCGCGGGCCTGGTGTCGATCGTCTGCATCGGTGAAACGCAATCCCAGCGCGCCGCCGGTCGAACATTGCTGATTTGCCGCGACCAGATCGCAGGCAGCCTACCGATCGGCATCACCGCGGCGGAAGTCGTGATCGCGCACGAGCCGCTGTGGGCGATCGGAACCGGACACACGCCGACCACGGCCGAGATCGCCGAAGTGCACGGCCATATCCGTGAAACCCTGGTGACGCGCTTCGGGGCCGAGGGCAAGTCGGTTCGTATCCTTTATGGCGGGTCCGTGACGGCGACCAATGCGCTACAGATCCTGGCGCTGCCGGACGTCGACGGCGCGCTGATCGGCGGCGCGAGTTTGAGGGCGACCGACTTTGACGAGATCATCATGACGGTCGCGACCAACGCTAGCCGGGATCAACCGGACAACAGCAATTGGGGCGGCCGGTACGAGTCCCTCACCTCGATAGCTGAGAAAGGAATAATCGCCATGCGCGTAGGACCGGCCGCCGATCACGGCGGATTTGCTCTGAAACAAGCGTTGACAGAACAGTTGCAAACCGCCGGTTACGTAATCGTTGATTTCGGTGCCTTCCAGCTGGATTCCGGGGACGACTACCCTGATTTCGTCATTCCCCTGGCCCAAGCCGTGGCAGAGGGAACAGTCGACCGCGGCCTGGCCCTGTGCGGCAGTGGCGTCGGAGCATCCGTCGCGGCCAACAAGGTTGCTGGCGTACGAGCGGCGCTGATTCATGACATCTTCTCCGCCCATCAGGGCGTTGAGGATGACGACATGAATATCCTATGCCTCGGCGGCAAGGTGATTGGCGCCTCACTCGCCATCGAACTCGTCAAGGCTTTCTGGCCGCGCGCTTCAGTGGCTTGCCGCGGCATCGCCGCAGGCTGTCGAAAGTAGTGGCGCTGGAGAATCCGCACGCCGAAGCTTGATGGACGGCCGTCACATGGCTCCGCTCCGCTGTTGGATTCAGCGGAAATTACGCCAGCAGCTCCTTGCGGATCATTTTCAGTTCGTGCTCGCGCTCCGGCGTCGTCCTCGGATAGCGCATATTGAGCGCTTCCATGGTATCGACAACGACCTGGGAAACAATCAGCCGCGCGTTGTCCTTGTCATCGGCGGGAACGACGTACCAGGGAACATGAGTGGTGGTGGTCGCCGTCAGACACTCCTCGAATGCCGTCATGTAAGCGTTCCAGTAGCCGCGCTCCTTGACATCAGCCATGCTGAATTTCCAATTTTTCTCCGGATCATCAATGCGCGCGATGAATCGCTTGCGCTGCTCGTCTTTCGACAGATGAAGATAGAATTTGAGGATCAGAGTGCCATTGGCGTGCAGGTGCCGTTCGAAATCGACGATCGAGCGATAGCGGTCCTTCCAGATCGCCGATTCCAAGAGCAGGGCTTCCGGCAAGCCCTCATTATGCAGGATTTTCGGGTGCACCCGGGTGATCAGCACCTCCTCGTAGTAGGATCGATTGAAGATGCCGATCCGGCCGCGTTCCGGCAGGTCGCAGCTCGTCCGCCACAGAAAGTCGTGCAGCAACTCCGTGGCACTGGGTTGCTTGAAGCTGAATACCTCGCAGCCCTGCGGATTGACCCCAGACATCACGTGACGGATGGCGCCATCCTTGCCGGCCGCGTCCATGGCCTGAAATATAAGCAGAATCGCACACTGGCGAGAGGCGTAGTGCAGCCGTTGCAGCGCCGTCAGTTTCTCGACGTGATGCGTCAGATGTTTCTTGTAGTGCTCGGAGGAGCTGCAAATCGGTTTTACGTCGGTCGGCCATTTCTTCAGATCGACCTGATCACCTTCGCGGACGCGGAAGTCACTGATATCTATTTTCATCGTCGTTCTTTCGTTGACACTGGCCGTGCTTCTCCGGCAGCCGGATCTCCGACCCGACGAGCGCCGGTCATGCCGCTGCCTTGGGCGCGGGCTTCGCACCTGAGTCTGCTTTCGGCGTGGGCTCCGAACCCGAGGCCGCTTTCGGCGCGGGCTCCGCACCCGAGGCTGCCTTCGGCGCGGGCTTCGCACCTGAGGCTGCCTTCGGCGCTGGCTCCGCACGCGGTGACGCGTTGACTTCCGGCTTCGGTTCAGGCGCCGCAGCGGTGGAGTTTTGGGGTTTGGTGGCGTCGTGGTTTTCGGACGGGATCGCTTTGGGTTTGGCATTGGCATCAGACCCAGCCTTATCCGCGGCCTCAGGGCCGGCAATGGAAGCCATGGTCGGCTCCGCTTTGGCCTGCGGCTTGGTGCCGGCCTTGATCGTATCCAAAACCTTGTAGGTGAGCAGTTTTAACGGATCCGTCAAAAGGAACCAGGCAAAGGAATAGCCCCATACAATCCCGGCGTACTTCCAGCCAAGGGGTGTCACCAGCCCGGCGCCATAAACAGCGATCAGCGTCGCCACCGTCTGGGTCCCGCCGACCGCCGCCAGCAGTATCCATGCGGGTCGTGTCGACCACCACGGGCCACGCGTGCGGGTCTGGAAAATCGTCAAATGTCCCGCGACCGACAACTTGAGATACATCAAGGTCTGGAGTTCCGGGTGCCCGAGCAGCAGGATGCTATCGCCGATATAAAAGAGGACGAAATCGGTTACGGGGCCAACCAGCCCCAGAACCGTGGCAATGCTCAGGACCACACGCATATTCCAAGCTTCGGGCACGTCCCTGTAGCGTACATTGTCATACGCGATCGACAGGATCGCGCCGTCATTCAGCAACGCCAGCATCACAATCATCACTGCCGTGAGCGGATAGAAGCGAAGGATCAGAATGGCGAGCGTCATGAAAATCAGCACGCGGAGCGTCTCGGCGATGCGATACATCGCATAGCTGTTCATGCGCTGAAATATCTTCCGGCTCTCCTTGATCGCATCGATGATCACGTTCAGGCCGGGGGTGGTCAGCACGATGGAAGCCGAGGCACGGGCCGCATCGGTGGCGCCCGATACGGCGATGCCGCAATCGGACTTTTTGAGGGCTGGCGCGTCGTTGACGCCATCGCCCGTCATGCCAACAATATGGTTGTGCTTTTGCAAGATATCGACGATGTGAAACTTGTGCTCGGGAAATACCTGGGCGAAGCCGTCGGCATCCTCGACCGATTTGATCTCCGCCGCGGTTTCAGCGCTGTTGGAATCGCCCAGGCTGGCGCCGTCGAGAATGTTGGTGCCCATGCCCAGGGTCTGGGCGGTCTCCTTGGCGATGGCGAGCGCGTCGCCTGTCACCATCTTGATCTTGACGCCCATCTGGCGTGCCGTCGCAACGGTGGATTTTGCGTCGGTGCGCGGCGGGTCATAGAGCGGCAGCACGCCTAGCAACTGCCATTGGCCATCGGCATCTGCCCGGGCCACGCCCAAGGCGCGGAAGCCACGCGCGGCAAAATCGTTGACGGCTTTGACGTAGGCGGGTTTGACCGCATCCGCATTGGCCGACAATTGCAGAATCACCTGGGGCGCGCCCTTGGTTACCTTGAAGGTGGTGCCATCGGCGCCTTTGATGGTCGCCTCGGTGCGCTTGTGCACCGGATCGAATGGCGTGAAATGCAGCATCTGATAGGCCTGCAAGCCATGGGCGTCCGTTACGCCGCCCAGCACAGCCTGATCTATCGTGTCATCATTGTCCGAGCGCGAGGCGAGCGCTCCATTGAGGATGACATGCGCGGCCGTCACGCCGCTGATCGTGAACGGGTCACCCAGCGTTAGCTTGTTTTGCGTCAACGTGCCGGTTTTGTCCGCACACAGCACATCTACTCCCGCCAGCTCTTCAATGGCGACGAGCTTGCTGACGATGGCCTTCTTCCGCGCCAGCAGGCGTGCACCGACGGCCATGGTGACCGACAGCACGGTCGGCATCGCAACGGGTATCGCTGCGACGGTCAAGACCAGCGCGAACTGAAGCAGGGTCAGCACCGGCTCGCCGCGCCAGATGCCGACTGCGATGATCACCGATACCAGCGCCAACGCCAGTACGATCAGGTAGTCGCCGATCTTCAAAACCGCCTTCTGGAAATGACTGACTGTCACCGCGCTTTCGACCAATTCCGCGGTTTTTCCGAAATAGGTGTTGGTGCCCGTGGCATAAACAATGGCGCCAATTTCGCCACGGCGCAGGATCGAGCCGGAAAAGACCGCATCGCCGGCTTTTTTGGTCGCAGGCAACGATTCGCCCGTCAGCGCGGACTGATCGACGGACACTTCATCGCCTTGGAACAGGCGCGCATCCGCCGGTACGATGTCGCCGATCCGCAAGCGGATGACGTCGCCCGGGACCAATTGAGTGGCTGACGGCGTCACCCACTTGCCGTCGCGCTTGACCCTCGCCTTGATGGCGAGGCGCGCCTTCAAGGCGTCGATGGCATTGCCGGCTTCGCGCTCCTCCCAGAAGCCGATGATGGCGTTTGCGAACAACAGCACCAGGATGATCGTGAAGTCCGGCCAGTGCTGCACGATACCCGACAGCACCACCGCCGCTTCGATCATCCACGGTATGGGGCCCCAGAAATACTTGAGGAATTTCAGGAACGCATTGGTCTTTTTTTCCTCAAGTTCGTTCGGGCCATATTGCGCAAGCCGTTTCGCCGCTTCGGCTTGGGTAAGCCCCTCGGGCGATGAGCCGAGCTGCTTTTCCACCTCCGGCATGGCCAGGGTTTGCAATTGGTTTTGCGTCCTCGGTGCTGGCATGTTGCCCCGTCGCGGCGCCTTGGCCGGGCTGCCGTTAGCGACATGGCGGGCGATCGACGCCACGGACCATGCCGCCAGGCAGGCTGCGACGCCGATGATAATGCCGGCGATCAGCGCCCAGGGGTCCTGCAGCAGGTGCACGCCGAGTTCGCCTGCACCATGCCAAAGCGTGACGCTTAGGCCATGGAGGCCGTCTGCCACCTGCCGGAAGCCAGCCAGCAATGTGGCGAACGAGTCGGTGATCGAGCTGAATTGCTTGTCAAGCGCTGGAGTCGATTGCAATGTCATCTCAAGGAGCTCCGCAATGGCGGAAAAGTGCGATCACGTTCGGGATCCCGCCAGACCATTCAGTCCCAAGATACCGGCGGGTGAAGCCGGGGCGAGGGTCGGAAACTACTCAGATGCGCACGAACGGGTCCAAGGGTCGGCGCCATCGGTGGGTAACTCAGGATGGGGGAAAGCCTCTGGCGGCGAGGCCAGCCGACTGAGCTCTGGAATACCGGGTCGCCCGGTCAAGCCCGGCGCTGACGTCGACGGGCTTCGGGTCGCGGCATGGATTTACGATCCAAATATCAAAAAGCCGCGGGCATGATTTCATTCTTAGCAGATTGCGGCGAGCGTCGGCTACTATCTGACAGCAACGGTTTGCCGTCTCAACACGAAACGATAGAATACGACCTTTGATATTTCCACGAGCCCAAGATAGGCCAGGGTCGCGACCAGCAGGAACACGAAGAACATGGGCGGAGGCGCGACGAACCCGAACCATGCGCCCCAGGGCAAAAATGGCAGAGCTATCGCGCTAGCTATTGCCCCTGTATTCATGACAGTCAGGAACGGGGCTGGTGTGCTGCGAAAAAACAGTCGCCGTGTTCGGATACAAAATACGACCAGGGTTTGGGTCACCATCGACTCAATGAACCAGCCGGACTGAAACAACGCCTCGCCAGCGTGAAAAAAGCTCAGCATGGCGTAAAATGTTACGAAATCGAAGATGGAACTGACCGGACCGAAAACCAGCATGAAGCGTTCTATCAGCTTGATATCCCATTTCAGCGGCTTGACGACCGTCTCCGGATCGACGTGATCGAACGGTATAGCGATCTCGGAAACATTATAGATCAAGTTGTTCAGCAAAATCTGAATCGGCAACATCGGCAGGAACGGCAGGATCAGGGTCGCGCCAGCCATGCTGAACATATTGCCGAAGTTCGAGCTTGCGCCCATCAGAACGTATTTGGTCACGTTTTGGACCGCGGCGCGCCCGGCCGCGACGGCGTCGTCGACCACCGAAAGATCCGACTCCAGAAGAATCAAATCGGCCGCGGCGCGGGCGACGTCGGCCGCGCCGTCCACGGAAATCCCGACATCGGCGGCATGAAGCGCGGGCGCGTCATTGATGCCATCGCCCATGAAGCCGACGACATCGCCGCGCCGCTTGAGCGCCAGCAGAATGCGATGTTTCTGCTGCGGATTGATTCGGCAAAACAGGTTGGTCCGGGGCAGTTGCCCAATCAGCGCCTCCTCCGATATCCGATCCAGCGCCTCGCCCGTCAGCACGCCGGTGACCGGCACGCCGATCTGCGCGAACACATGACGGGATACGAGTTCGTTGTCGCCGGTCACCACCTTCACAGTGACGCCCGCTTTTTCCAGGTCCCGGATCGTAGCTCCGGCACTCGCCTTCGGCGGATCGAGGAAGACCGCGAAGCCGGAAAAAACCATATCGGTTTCATCCGTGATCACGGCGGTTTCCTGATTGGCGGTGCCAGCCGTCGACTGGGCCAATCGACTGGCGATGCCCAGCGCGCGGAAGCCTTGCGCACCGAGCCCGTCGAGCGTCGCTTGAAAGGCCGACCGCGTCTCGGAGAGAAGCGGCTTCACGACCCCGTCGGCATCCTGAAATTGGTTCGATAGCCGCAGCATATCCTCTGGCGCGCCCTTGACGAACAAGCCGCGTTTGCCATCGTGCTCCACCAGAACCGAAACCCGCCGCCGCTCGAAGTCGAATGGCGCTTCGTCGATCTTCTTGAAGCCCGTCATGTCGAAAGGACGGGCGGCCAGGATCGCTTCGTCCAACGGGCTCTTGATGCCGGTCTCGAACTTGCTGTTGACATAGGCGTAGGAAAAGGCGGTCGCGCTCTCCGCGCCGTGGCCGTCGATCACGTGCAGCAGCTTGATCTTGGCTTCCGTCAGCGTGCCCGTCTTGTCGGTGCACAGCACATTCATGGCGCCGACGTCGTGGATCGCGGACAAGCGCTTCACGATCACCTTCCGTTTCGCCATTTGCATGGCCGAACGCGCCAGCGTGACCGTGACGATCATCGGCAGCAACTCCGGCGTCAGGCCGACGGCGAGTGCGACGGCGAACATCACGGATTCCAGGATCGGCCGTGCGAAGGCGATATTGACCACCAGCACGAACACGATCAGCACGACGGTGAAGCGCATGATCAGCATGCTGAAGCGCCGTATTCCGACAGCGAAGTCGGTGGCCGGCGGCTTCTCGGCCAGGCTGGTCGCGAGATGGCCGAGCGCCGACCTGCCACCGGTTCGGCAGATCAGGATGGTCGCGGTGCCGCTGATGACGGAGGTGCCGGAAAATACCACGTTGGAAGCGCCCGACGGATTTTCGGCGCCCGAAGCGGCGTCGCTGACACACTTCTCGGCGGGATAAGGCTCGCCGGTCAGCAGCGCCTGGTTGACGTAAAGGTCTCGGCTTTCGAGCAATCGGGAGTCGGCGGGGACGAGATCGCCGGCAACCAACTCGACGATATCGCCTGGCACCAATCCGCTGATCGGAACCGAGACGGCCGCGCCGTCGCGTCGCACGGTCGCTTGCACGGACACCGAAGCGCGCAGCGCTTCCACGGCCTTTTGCGCTCGAACATCCTGGACAAAGTCGAAAACGACGCTGATCATCACGATGACCACGATCACGGCGAAGCTGCTGATACCCCCGGTAAGCGCAGACACTGCGCTGGCGATCAGGAGGATGATGACCAGCGGGTTTTCGAAGCGGACAAGGAACTGCCGCCAGAGCGGCACGCTTTTGACGTTGGCCGCGTCGTTGGCGCCATAGACCGCGAGCCGGGACTGGACCTCCGCTGTCGTCAGGCCATCAGCTTTCGTCTCCAGTCGGGCCAGCAGGCGGCTCGCGGGTTCCCGCCAGATCTGTTCCGGCCCCGGCTCGCCTGTCTCGGCCGGCGCCGGCGCGACAGGCAGCGCGACAGACACCGGATCTACGACCTTGAGAAGCTGCATCTGATGCGATCCTCACGCGTTCCCAGCCAGGCCGAGCACTTGGCCATCGATGGGAATTGGAGCAGGCTTGGTCGGCGGCGTTATCGCATTGATCTACCGCGATCCCGGTTTGGTCTATCGGCGATAGCTAATTCGGCTCATGTCGGAAGGGTAGCGCCGGAAACTACTCAGACCGCCAGGCCCACGCGGTAGGGCTGCCCGCTGATCCCCAGCCGCCCCCCGGTTGTAAGAGGCCAAGACGGGCCCGGAGCGGTCAAGTGCCGCCTCCGATTTTTCTGGCCACAAGACAAGATTAAGATCGGACTTCACGTGGACCTCTAACAACCTCTCCACTGTCATCGCGCGTCAATGGTGGGGTGCGGAACATCTCTCGCGACGGCAAGGACCTGAGTAGTTTCCGAACCTCCACGCGGGTCGCGGTTTCTGCATAAGCTGGCGGCTGATGCCTTTGCCGCCTTTCGCGCCAATCGTTGATGACGGCTGCTACCTGGCCGGCACGAAGAAGTATTCCGCTTCGAGTTAAACTGGAGTGCATATATATGAGCGAACATCCTGCGAGAATCTCGAAGAAGAAATGGCCTGCTGACAGACAGGGTTCTGCGGCCGGAAATCCTGGCCCCGCGTGGAATCGGATAGGTTTCTTCATATTCGCGGCTGTTTTTCTGGTCCTTATTCTCGCAGGCATCACTGGCTATATCGAGAAATGGCTGTGGATGGGCCAGCTGAACTATAGCGGTGTCTTCTGGACACTGCTGTCGGTTCGTTATGCGATGTTCGGCGCGGTATTCTTATTTTCATTCTTGTATCTCTGGATCAACTTGCGCCATGCCAGCAAAGGTGGCGGCGCCTTGACGGGCGAGGGTCGGCCACGGAGCGCTGCATTTTCATCCAGAACCAATGCGGGCACCGAAACCGGTGACGAACTGCCTCTGAATTTTATGAAGGCCGCCGTCGTCCTTGTCAGCGTCGGGGTCGCCCTGTTTTTTGCTCTCGGCTTCTACGGTGAATGGGACACCTACCTGCGTTTTCGTTACGGCGGCTCCTTCGGGGTTTCCGACCCGCTTTTTGGGGTCGATGTCGGCTTTTACGTCTTTCACCTGCCCTTCTATGAGTTGCTGCAAAGCAGCCTGACGATGCTGACCTTATTGACGCTTGCGATGGTTCTTGCGGTCTACATGCTATTCGGATCGCGGCCAATGCGCGGCAGCGAAGGAAGTGCAGCCAGCAGCAGCCCTATTGCACATTTGTCTGTGATCCTTTTTATTCTGGTCGCCAATCTTGGATGGGGCTTTTACCTCGACCACTACGAGCTCGTCTATTCAACTCTGGGCGTGGTCTATGGAGCCGGCTTTGCAGCGGATCATGTGACCAGGTTTGCCCTATGGGGCATGGTCGGCGCCTCGGCCGTTGGGTGCGTGTTGCTCGCATCAAATGTTTTTCGCCCGCGGTTCATGACGCTGGCAGCGGGAACCGGCGTGTACGTGCTGCTATGGATCGTTGGGGTGTCGTTGGCTCCTTACCTGTTCCAGAAGTTTGTCGTGCGGCCAAGTGAGCTGGCACTGGAGACCCCGTATCTAAAACATTACATCGACTTCACCCGAAAAGCCTTCCAGCTGGATGGGATCAAGGAAACGTCCTATCCGGCTTTATCGGATCTGACGCCAGCCGTGTTGGCCAGGAACCAGGACACGATTCAAAATATCCGTCTCTGGGACGCGCGGCCGCTGCTCCAAACCTATCAACAAACCCAGGCAATACGCCTCTACTATCAATTCTATAACGTCGATACAGATCGTTATCACCTGGCGGATGGCTACCATCAGGTCATGCTTGCCGCCCGCGAACTGTCCCCTGAACTCCCCGAGAAGGCGCAAACCTGGGTCAATCAGTATCTGCAATTCACCCATGGTTACGGCGTGGTCATGAACTTCGTGTCGAAGACGGTCGGTGGGGGATTTCCGCAATACACGCTTGAGAACGTTCCAGCCGAATCCAACTTCGGGCTTACGATAAGCCAGCCATCGATTTATTACGGGCAATCGATGTTGGGGTACAGGATCGTTGCAACTGACATCAAGGAGTTCGACTACCCCAAGGGTAACGACAATGTTTACACCAGCTACGCTGGAACAGGCGGCATCCCGTTAGATAGCATCTGGAAGAGGCTTTTGTTCGCCTGGAACAAGGCCGACATCAACATTCTATTGACCTCCTATCTCAAGCCTGAGAGTCGAATTCAAATTCATCGAGACGTGCGCGAGCGCGTAGCCGAAATCGCACCCTTCCTGCGTCTGGACAACGATCCCTACGCGGTATTGAGCGAGGGCAAGCTGTACTGGATCCAGGATGCCTACACCGTCTCGAACTATTTTCCGTATGCCAATCCGCAGCAAACCGCGCAATATCAAAGAGCATCGGATGCAAGATTTGG
>NZ_JBEKXH010000099.1:0-16922 GCF_049512235.1 Bradyrhizobium sp. | reverse complement strand
CGCAGACCGCGTTCGCCGCGGATCACGACCTGCCCGACACCGAACACGGTGGCCCACAGCAGATAGGCGTAGAGGATCGGGCGCCAATCGGCGAACCCCGCATGGATGGCTCCGGTGGCGTGCAGAATCTGGATCAGGAGCACGAGCAGGGACCCGAGCGAGGCCAGAGCAACAAGCGCTCGTCCTGCGTTGTTCCGGCTGGCAAGGGGGCGTTGCGATTTGAGCTTGTGGCGCCGTTGATCCGCCACCGGTGATGAGTTCTGCATCAAGACCGCACTCTGCCGATTTGGACTTTGACCCGGTCGCCGGGAAAGCCTCGGCTGGTGCCGCGAGCGGCGCCAGCCGAGGGTCCGATGGTCCGCCGGACCAATAGGGCGGGAAATTACGCGCCGAGTGACGCCTTATAGAGCGCGATCTGCTTGTCGCGACCGATCTGGTCGGTCAACTTTTCCCAGGCCGCGGCGATGTTGTTGGCGCCGGTCTGGGCGTCGTACTGGCCGGCGAAGATCTTGGTCAGCTCGTCTTCCGCGATGCTGTAGTACTGGAAAATGCCGGGAATGCGCGGCTCGACCGCACGGTTTGGGTGATTATAGGAGCCGAACTGCGAGTTCAGATAAGACGTGATGTACTTCCTGTCGTAGCCCGCCGCCACCCATTCGTCGATGTTGGAATGGCTTGCCCGATGAACCTGGAAGCCGGACGGATACATCACGGTCCACAGCGACAGGTCCTTGCCGCCGACATGCGCTGCGGCGCTCCACGCCGCCTTGTGCTTGCGTTCGTCGCCGTCAACCCTCGCCATGACGTAAATGCCCCAACCGAGATAAGCGCAGTTGGGAGCATGGTTTGGACCGCTCGCGAGCTTTTCCCAGCTGCGGGTCTTGGAATTGTAGACGTCGTCCGATCCGGGCAGGATGTCGAACCCGACGATGTCGCCGATGACGGAGGTGTCGCTCGCTTTCGCCACTTGGCCGATATCTCCCCACCAGGGAATCATCGCGCCGATGCCGGCCAGGAATTGCTGGAAGCCGGTGGTGTTTGGATCGGCGTTGAGCTGATCGGCCGGCTCGGACGGCAGCGCGTCGATGACGTCCTGAATGGCGCGAACCCAGGCCGGATTGCTGATGCGCGGCTTCATCGTGTCCACATCGAACAGCCAGGCCTTGTCGTCCGGATGTTTCGCGTAGGCCGTGGCGCGGCTGCCAAGGAAATAGAAGCCGAACCCACCCCAGGGCTTCGGCGCATCGAGGTAGCCGACCGCATTCTGGCCCTTGAATTTCTTGCCCTTGAGGAACTTGGTCACGACCTGGACCTGCTGCCAGGTCTTCGGCACGCCCCATTCGCCCTGGTTGCCGGCGTCCTTCCAGGCCTTGGCCAGACCGGGGTCGGAGAAATAGTCGGTCCTGTAATTGAAGTTGTGGCAGTCGCCGTCGATGGTGACGCGATAGGTCTTGCCGTTCCAGGTTCCAACCGGCGGCTTCAGGTATTCGACATAGTCGTCGATATCGATCTGCTTCTTGACCCAGTCCGGCATCTCCGACGCCAGGCCCTTGCCGCACACATCGCCCTCGAACGGGGCGCCCATTTCAAGGATATCGAAGTCGACCGTGCCGGTCGCGATCGCTTGTTGCAGTCGCGGGTTGTAGTCAGCCTGCGCGAGGTCGATCCAGGAAATTTTCGCTCCCGTGTAGGCCTCCCACGGTTTCAGGAAACCGCGGAAAAGCAGGTTGTGCAGATTCTGGTTGTTCAATCCCATGAAGGAGAGTTCGACGCCCTTGAATTCGCCCTCCTTGACGTTCGCTTTGGTCGGGCCAAGGCAAAGCTCGCCGACCTTCTGCCAATCGGCGTCGGTGGGGGCACCTTTGCCGACGCCTGGCGTTTGTAAAATCCGCGCCCGCAGACTGTCCTGTGCCAGCGCACGCTCGGAAAACGCGCCGAGAGCGCCAGCCGAGCCGAGGGCGGCCGCGCTGGCCGCTCCCTTGAGGACAGTGCGCCGGTCCGGTCGCGTTCGGAGATACTGATCGTACTCTTGCTGTTTCACCACGAAACCTCCCTGATTTTCTTGTTGCTTAAGTTTCAGTCGCCTGGGCACCGCTATTCTTACGGACAGGACGTTCGAGGACTTGATGTGTCCTCCACTCTTACTGGCGCAATCCGGTGAGGTGGTGACAGAGGCCTTTTCGAGTATGCAGCAGCCTTGATCAATGTCAACGAATCCGCCGGGAGACGTGGCGCCGGGGCCGGCGGGCGGGTTCTGTGACGCGATCCACTACGCCGGGTCGGGCGCAATGACACCCTTCTTGAATACGAAGCAGCCGTAGAAGCGCCGTTCGCCGGTCTGGATCACGCAATACGACTTCTTCGCGAGTTCATAAAAGGCGAATCGCTCGATCGAGCCCATGGCCAGGGGACTGCCCTGCGCAGCGTCGATCTCACGCTGCACCTCGATCTGCACCGCAGGCACCTCGTCGGGCTTGCCGACGATTTGCATTCGCAAAGCGGGCTTGTCGACAAAGGAATCAAGCGGCAGGACTGAAAGGATAGCGCGTGCCGCCCGGCCAGCCGTCACGTTATCAATCCGCAAGAGCCGCCCCAGCACGCTCTGACGGGCGACCGCGTCGGCCGGGAAATTCGTGTCACAGATGACGAGGTCGTCGCCATGGCCCATGGCCCGCAAGGCGTAAAGGACGTCTGCATTTAGAATTGGATCGATCGATTTCAGCATGCTGCGCCTCCCTTGAATTCGACGGATCCTTTTGGCGGCTGACAGCCGGGTCCTACCGATGCAGCCGTCTCCTTATAGCCCTTATAGAACTGGATCGGGCCGGCGGCCAGAGCGGCGCATCCGAGGAGGCGGAGCACAGCCGTCTTGACTTTACTTTTACACCAAATTACCTCGTGAGTGGATCAGCAGTGCCGGGAGTGGCACTGGGAAAGCCTGATCGTCCCACAAGCAAGTAGATGTCCTTTATTTCCCAAGGTCATAGTCCGTTTAATGGCAGCGTGCGTGCATCACTGGCTTAAGCTCGTAGCTGGGGCCCTGGTGCTCTGCGTGCTCGGCCTCCCGATCAACGACATCACCGGCTATGTGTGTTTAGCCGCCGCTACCATGGTCTTCTGCATCGCCAACATAAATACCTCGCGCCGCCGGCTGGCGGCAGCTGCCGCCGTCGCGATCGTTGCGTGCGCGATCCAATTGCTGGCGGCATCGCCGCTGATCGAGGAGGGCCACAATGTCTTTGTGGTCGATGACGCAGCTCCAACTTCGGCGCTCGAGCGCGGCTTGCCTCGCGATGTGTTCCGCTTCATGCTGGCCGAGTTCGATCGGATCTACCCGCCGGCCAACCGCTGCGACCGCAATGTCGCCGGGTGCTGGCGTCCGCAGCCGATGCCCGCGGGCGCCTATGCGTTCTCCGGCGACGCGGTCTACGACCGGCCTGCCTTCTCCCGTCGCGTGGCTTCCATCGAGATCGACGATCCGAGAGCATGGCGGACCGGCTTCATCAACGAGCGCAAATACAATTGGTACGACCGGGTAAGCGACGTCGAACGCGCGACCTTTCCCTGGTTCACGATGTTCAGATTCCCCTCTGACTACGCGGGTAGTTCGCTGTGCTGGAGAGGTATCGTGCTGTGGGAGGGCGATCGCGAACAGTTCACGCCGATCAAGCACGCTTCCGTCAGCTGCCGGACGCTGGAAGCCGCCGACACCGGACAGCGGATTTTTGCCGTGTCGATCGATCCCACCGAGCGGCTGTCGATGCGGCTCGAACAGACCGGTGCGTTGAAGCTGCGTAACGGCATCGCCGGCGGCGCGCGGCTGCTCGGCGTTCTTTTGATCGTCGTGCTGCTGGCAGCGCGGCCAATGATGCGCGACTTCATCCTGCCCTGCGGGTTGATCGCGGCGGCGCTCGCGGTTATCGCCGTCACCGATCCGATCTTTTTCGGCGGCATTCATATCTACGCCGGCGGCGATGACGGTCTGACGCATGAGGGCATGGGTCGCACCATCGTCCAGGCGCTGTTGCACGGCGATTTCGCGGCGGCATTGCGCAGCGACGAGAAAGTCTTCTATTTCGTGCCGGGCCTTCGTTACCTGCTGGCGCTGGAGAAATTCATCTTCGGAGATACGGAGTTTGGCTATTTCACGCTGCTGTGGACATCGCCTCTCCTGATTTTCGCGGTCTACCGACGGTTCGCCGGATCCGGTTGGGCGCTGCTCGCTGCGCTGCTGTTCGTCAGTTCGCTCGGCGCCGCGATCGGGCTGAGCCTGCGTTCTTTCACACTGATCGCGGCTGCGGGTTATCCGGATGTTGCGGGTACACTGGCATTCTTGGCTGGACTTCTGCTGGTGGCTTCCAAAGCTCGGGAGCACTGGTTTCGCGGCCTGAGCGGCGCGTTGCTGCTCGGCCTTGCGGTCTGGCTGCGACCAAACCTGTTGCCGCCGGCCGCGGTGGTCGTGCTCGGCGCGGTCGCGATGTCGGCGCGGTTGCGCGATCTGCCTCGCGCCGCAGCGCTCTGCGCCGGGTTCTCGGTTGTCGGACTGATGGCGCTCCACAACTGGGTATTTGGCCAGGTGTTCGTTCCCTTCGGGAGCAACGCCGCGATTCCGCAGGTGCTGGTTGTCCCGCCGCTTACTTATGCGCAAGCGCTGGCGGAGCTCGCGCATTTCGATCTGCACGGCGAGGCCGTGGCTCGTGTGGTCGCGCACCTTTACGTCGCGCTGCTCGGTCCCTCGCAGAAGCATGCTTCGATCATCATCTGCGCCGCCGAGGTCGCCATCGTGATCCGTGTCGCGCTCAGGCGGCAATCGCCGCAATGGGATCGGCTGCTTGCCGTCGCGGCTTTGGCCGGGTTTGGCATCATGCTGTTCTACGCCACCACCCCGCGCTACCATTTGCTGACATGGCTGCTCGCCGCGATCGTCAGCGCGACGTGGCTCGGCGACGAAGCTCTTTCGTGGCTGGGGCGAACCAAATTGTTGCAGCGATGGAATAAGCATTTCCTGGTCATGGAGGCGTTGAAGCAGTGGCGCTGGATCGAGCGACGGGCGCTGGCGCCACGACCGATACCGGGCCGATGACGCCAGCCCTTTCCTCACACGAGATGCGTGCCCTTCTCCGGTCGCTCTATCGCGATACCAACAGGCCGACGCGGGAACTCGTCGCCTGGCGGCACTTGATCTGCCCTTACGAGCCGGTAACGCGTTGGGTGCCACCTGCTGCAAATGTGCTCGACTTCGGCTGCGGCGCAGGCGCACTGCTTGCGCTGCTGTCGGAGCAGCATCAGATCGCATCCGGCACCGGCTGCGACGTTTCGAACGACGCCATCGCGGCAGCGAAAGCTGCGCAATGCCGGCTTTCCCACGATGTTGTCGATTTTCGCCATATCTCGGATTTCGAGGACATCCCGGCCGATAAATTCGATATCGTTGTCATGATCGACGTTCTTCATCACATTCCGCCGACACGCCAGCAGGAAGCGATCCATGCTGCGGCTCGCCGGGTAGCCCCTGGGGGGCGGTTGATCTACAAGGACATGACGAGCCACCCATTCTGGCGGCGGTGGGCCAACACGGCGCACGATCTGCTGTTGTCGCGGCAGGTTGTCCACTACGTCGCACCCGACAGGGTCGTGCGCTGGGCCCATGATGACGGCATGACACTGGTGCATGCCGAGGACTATTCACGTTTCGTGTACGGCCATCAGTTGCGGGTCTTTCTGCGATGAAAGCCGCGCTTGTCCTGATGCGGCCACAGCACTGGCCGAAGAACTTGCTTGTTTTCGGTGGACTGTTCTTCAGCGGCGAGATCGGCCGCAGCGGCACGTTGGGGCGCGTCGCGATCATCCTTGTGATGTTTTGTCTGCTCTCAAGCGCGACTTACGCTTTTAACGACTGGCGTGACATCGACGTCGACCGGCTCAACCCCGGGAAACGCCAGCGCCCGCTCGCCGCAGGCGCCATCAGCATTGGGGCTGCGCTGGCACTGATGGCCGCGCTCTATGCGGCGACGACTGCGATCGGGCTGCTGGCCGGGTTGAGTGCACCGATTTGGTGGTTGCTCGCCGCGTATGCGGCGCTCAACATCGGCTATTCGCTCGGCATCAAACATATCGCGGTATTGGAACTTTTTATCGTCGCTGCCGGCTTCGTGATCCGGTTTTTCGCAGGCGTCGTCGAGCTTGGAATAACGGCGTCCCCTTGGATCGTTTCGGCCATCGGAATGGGCTCTCTGCTGATCGTGAGCGCCAAACGACGTGCAGAGTTCGCCGACCTGCAGCATCGCCAATCGCGGCCCTCGCTTATCGGCTACAATCTTGCTTTTCTGGATTCCGTAGTTACGAGCTTGTGTGCCGGAACGCTGGTTGTCTATCTTTTGTTTTGCGTTTCCGATTACGCCGATACGCGATACGGCAAGGGCGTTATGCTCACGGCGATTCCAGTTGCGATGGGATTGCTGCGCTTTCTGCAGATCGTCCTGGTCGAAGGCGGCGGCGAGCAGCCTGTAGACCTGCTCTACCGCGACCGCTTCCTGTTGACGACGTTGACATGTTTCGGGCTCTTCTTTGCGTATTTCCTGTATTTCTGAGGCTCCGAGCCCCATCGAAGTATCCAACACGATCTTCTGGGCTTTCTCGGATCGGCGACGACCCTTTCCCCAACCACCGGGCTCGGCCGGTTGACCAGAAAAAGCCCCGATATCACCAAAAGCGCCGCCGCCCCGAAGGCCAGCGTCAGCGTATCATGCATGATGAAATAGCTGGCCACGACGCCGAACAGAGGGGTGATGAAGGTAAATGCCGATAATTTGCTGGCGGAATAGGTTTTGACCAGCGCGAACCACAAAAGAAAGGTCAATCCGACCACCCAGATCGCCTGATAGGCCATCAGCGCCAGCGCCAAGGGCCCGGGAAGATGGGTCAGGGTCTCGCCTGAAAGCCAGGCCGCCAGACCCAGGATCGGGATCGACATCGCCACCTGGTACGCAAGCGCCTTTTCGGGCGGGGCCCGCAGCAGCGAGGTGGTTTTCACCACGAGCGTCGTGGCGGCCCACAGCGCCCCGCCGCCGACGATCATCAGGTCGCCCAGGAGCACATTGGCATCGACATCGGCCTGGGGAACGCCGATTGCCAGCGCGACACCCAGAAAACTCACGGCGAGCCCGCCCCATTGCGAGCCGCGCAGCCGTTCGCCGAGCAACTGATAGGAGCCCAGCGCCACGAAAAACGGCGCGGTGTAGAGAAACACCACGGCGCGCGACGCCGACGTCAGCTTGAGGCCGCGGAAGATCAGCACGAATTCGACGCCGAACAAAAGGCCCGCGAACAGGCCGGCGGAGAGCGTGCCGTCGGAAACGAAGATTTTCACCCCGCGCGCCCGCGCGATCAGGAGCAATACCGGCAACGCACCGGCGGAGCGGATCATGGCCTGCAGCATCGGCGGAATGTCCGGCAGCGCCAGCTTGACCGCAATCTGGTTGAAACCCCAGCTCAGGCACAGCATCAGCATCAGCGCGATCGCGCCCGGGCTGAGCGGGCGCCCGGCCGAATTCGTGGTCAATGGTTTTGAAGTCATGAAGTCCGGTGCCGGCTTATCGCCGTGTTTTCAGGAGCATGATCCCGAGCCGCAGGGCCGCGTAAGCGCAAAATGACCTTCGGATTTTCGCAAAGCATCATGCCCAAATCCATATCAAGAATCCAAGCCCTGACAATGCGCACAGGTGCCGGTGATTTCGACCACCGAAAGTTTTGGCGCAAAACCGCTGGCGCGCGCGGCGGCGTTGAGACCCCGCGCCACCGGCATGGCCGGAATTTCGCCGACCGAACCGCAGGCGTCGCAGATCAGAAAGGCCACCATCGCCGCCGCGTCGTGGTCATGGGCGCAGGCGAGAAAGGCGTTGCGGCTTTCGATGCGGTGGACGAGGCCATTTTCCATCAGGAAATCGAGCGCGCGATAGACCGTGATCGGCGCCGGGGCCGGCATCGATTTCGCCAGTTCGTCGATCACCTCATAGGCGCCGAGCGGGCGGTGGCTGGACAACAGCGCCCGCAGCACCCGGCGGCGGATCGGCGTGAATTTCTGCGCCCGCAGCTTGCAGACCCCCTCGGCATGCGAGAGCCCGTCCGCGGTGCAGCGGTCGTGATCGTGATCGGGCGCGGGAAATGTCGGTTTTGTCGCGGTCATCCGGGGCATCATGTAACCCGCCCGCTCCGGTCCGTCTAATCCGGATTGAAAAATTTTGCGGCGCGGCATCGCGCCTGGCAGACGCGGCTTGTCCGCAGTCCCCTCCGAGAGACCGTGATTCCCCGGTCCGAGCCATGTGCGGACGGCGGGTCAGCCTTCCGGAAAGCCTCGATGTTCATAATTCATAAGCTTGCTTATTATATCGAAAGCTGCTTATTAGTTCGGAGGCTCATAAAGGGGATGGCGATGGTCCGCGGCACGGTGGATATGAATTTCCTGTTCACGCTGGGTGAACTGCAGCGGCTGGTGCGCGCCTATGCCGACAAGCAGGCCGCGCGCTACGGCATTACCCGCGCGCAATGGGCGGTTCTGGCCAAGGTCGAGCGCACCGAGGGACTGAAACAGTCGGAACTCGCGGAACAGATGGAAATGCAGCCGATCACGCTGACGCGGCTGATCGATCGGCTCTGCGACGCCGGCTGGATCGAGCGCCGCGGCGACGAGACCGACCGGCGCGTCAACCGGCTCTATCTGCGCAAGGCCGCCCGTCCCCTGCTCGGCAAATTGAGCGGGCTGCGCTCCGAACTGACGGCGACCGCGCTTGCGGGCATCAATCCCGCCGAGGCCCACCGCCTGCTCGCCCAGCTGGAAACCATCAAGGAAAACGTGCGCAACGCGATCCAGAACCCGGCCGGCGAGCCGCCGAAGAAGGAGCCGCGCTATGGCTGATCCGATCCTGAAATTTCCGCCGGAGCAAAAGGGCAGCCCACAGCCCAAGCCGGCGGAAAAAATAGCCGCGGAACCGCAGCCCCGGATGTCCGCGATGCGGCGTTACCGTCGCGCGCTGCTGCTGGTGGTCTTGCCGCTCGCCGCGCTGATCGGCGGCGTGATCTTCTATCTCAATGGCGGGCGCTACGTGACGACCGACGACGCCTATGTCGGGGCGCAGAAAGTCCTGATCACGCCCGATATCTCCGGCAGGATCGAAAAGGTGGTCGTCAAGGAAGGCCAGCTGGTCAAGCAAGGCGACGCGCTGCTCGAGATCGACCCGGTGCCGTTCCGCCTCGCGGCGGATCAGGCCCGGGCCATGCTCGCCCAGACCCGCACCACCTATGACAATCTCAGGGCCAACATCAAGATCTACGGCCAGATGCTCGATCTGGCGCAGCAGGGTGTCGACCTCAAGCAGCGCGACGTCGACCGCAAAACCGCGCTCGCCAAGAACAATTTCGGCTCCCAGCTCGATCTCGACAATTCGGCGACCGCACTTGTCACCGCGAGCGCGCAGCTCGAATTCCTCAAGCAGCAGCTTTCGAGCGCCAAGACCCAGTTGCTCGGCGATCCCGATTTGCCGCTCGAGCAATTTCCGCCCTACGCCCAGGCCAAGGCCGCGCTCGACCAGGCCGTGCGCAATCTCGATCACACCGCGATGCGCGCGCCGATGGCCGGCGTTGCGACCCAGGTCGAGCAGATCCAGCTCGGCCGCTTCGTCGCCGCCGGCACCCCGATGTTCTCGATCATCGATATTGCGAACCCGTGGGTCGATGCCAACCCGAAGGAATCGGATTTCACCTATGTCACGGTCGGCGAGCCGGTCACGATCGAGGTCGATGCCTTCCCCGATCATGTCTTCAAGGGCACCGTCGGCTCGCTCAGCCCCGGCACCGGCGCGCAATTCGCGATCCTGCCGGCGCAAAACGCCACCGGAAACTTCGTCAAGGTGGTGCAGCGCGTGCCGGTGCGGATCTATTTCGATGGCAACGACCCCTACGTCCGCAAGCTGAAGGCCGGCATGAGCGCCACGACCTCGATCGATACCGGCCATCTGCGCTCGCTCAAAGCCCTGCTCGGTCTCGCGCCGGCGGGTGCGGCCAAGGAGGAATGAGCGATCATGCCGAATTCGGCGGCAGCCCCGATCGCCGTTCCCGGCCTGCGCCGCAACATGGTGACGATCTGCGCCATGACCGCGACCATCATGCAGGCGCTCGACACCACCATCGCCAATGTGGCGCTGCCCTATATGCAGGGCAGCCTGTCGGCCTCGCAGGACCAGATCAACTGGGTCCTGACCTCCTACATCGTCGCCGCCGCGATCATGACCGCGCCGGTGGGCTGGATCGCCAACCGGTTCGGCCGCAAGCGGATCTTCATCATCTGCGCCGGCGGCTTCACCATCGCCTCGGTGCTGTGCGGGCTGGCCCAGGACATCGACCAGATGGTGCTGTTCCGGCTGCTGCAGGGCGTGTTCGGCGCCGCTTTGGTGCCGCTGTCGCAGGCGGTGATGCTCGATTCCTATGCGCTGCACGAGCGCGCCAAGGCGATGTCGATCTGGGGCATGGGGGTGATGATGGGCCCGATCATGGGACCCTCGCTCGGCGCCTGGCTGACCGAGACCTATTCCTGGCACTGGGTGTTTTTTGTCAATCTGCCGTTCGGGATCTTCACCGTGCTCGGCCTTCTGGTCTTCATGGACGAGACCCGCAAAAGCTTTGAGCTTCGCTTCGACTGGTTCGGCTTCGCGGCGCTGGCGGTCGCGATCGGCAGCCTGCAGCTCGCGCTCGACCGCGGCGAGCAGCTCGGCTGGCTGGAATCGGGCGAAATCATCGCCGAGTTCGTCGTCTCCGGCATCGGCTTCTATTATTTCTTCGCCCACTCGCTGACGACGTCCAGTCCGTTCATCCAGTTTGCTTTGTTCCGCGACCGCAACTTCATCACCGGTTGCGTCTTCATGGCGGTGATGGGGCTCGTGCTGTATTCGACCATGGCGCTGGCCTCGCCCTATCTGCAGAACGTGATCGGCTATCCCATCATCACCGCGGGCGTGCTGCTGGCGAGCCGCGGCTGCGGCACCTTTGTCGCCATGATGCTGGTCGGCCGCATGATGCATTATATCGAGGCGCGCACGCTGATCATCTCGGGTCTTGGTCTGACCGCGCTGTCGCTGTTCTACATGACCGGCTGGACCGATCAGACCGGCGTGCCGGAAATCGTGACCTTGAGCATCATCCAGGGTTTTGGCTTCGGCCTGGTGTTCGTGCCGCTCTCGACGGTCGCCTTCCTGACGCTGCCCAACCAGCTCCGGACCGACGGCACGGCGATGCTGACCCTGATGCGCAATGTCGCCAGCTCGATCGGCATCTCGGTCGTGATCGCGCAGCTCACGGAAGGCGCGCGGCGCGCGCACGCCGTCCTCTCCGAGCACGTCAATCCCTTCAACCATGCGATGCAGATGCCCGACGTCTCCGGCATGATCAACATGGGCACCGACGCCGGCCGCGCTTTGGCGGACGCGATGGTCAACGTGCAGGCGCAGATCATCGCGTTTTCCAGGGACTACCAGATGGTGATGATCTTCATCCTCTGCACGATCCCGCTCGCGCTCATGATCGGCTCAAGCCGCGCCGCCCTGCGCAAGCAGTCGGCCGCGCCCGAGCATGCGGTGATCGAGTAGCGGCAGGAATCAAAACGATCGAATCGGATCTGCTTCTCCCCGCCCCCCGCCCCGCGAAGCGGTGGGGAGCCGTTAGCCCTGCCGGCTATTGACCATCCGGCCGGGGGGCCGGCAACGGGGCGCCCCCGACGGAAATGCGGCCCACCGGTTTGGCAACCGGTGGTTTTTTCCGTTCGCCGACGGGCGGCGGCCGCGCGGGGATGGCTGGCTGCGATGGCGGCAGGGTGGCCGTGCTCTGCATCGCTTCGATGCGAGCCGCCAGAGCCGATACCTGATCGGAGAGAGTTTTCAGGTCGGTCCGTTCGGCGGCGATGTCCTGGGTCGCGGCCTTCAGCGAATCCCCGGTCAATTGCTGGAACGCCTGAAAATCCCTCAGCGTCACGGCATCTTCGTCCCGCGCGACCAACGGGGCCGCGACTGGGCTGCCCACGGACGACACTTGCTGGACCAGCCGGTCATAATTGAGCAGGAGGTAGGCGGTCGCGGTCGCGGCCGCGCCGACGGCCAACGCCGCGAAAAACACCAGGAAGCCGCGAACTCGCATGGCTAGTGTTCCCAACATCGACGGATGGCCCCGACTATATCCCCGGTTGAGCCGGTCGATCTACGGGAATCCGGGATGCAACCTAAATCGGCATTTTCCAGCGTGTATGGGGCGTCCTCGCATGAGCCATAGGGCCGCTGCGCGCGTTCCGTGCCTGGCCCGAGATATGCTAATCCCTGCCCATGGCTGAACACGCGCGCGATCCCGAGCCGGGGCCGATTCCCGCGGCCCCGCCCGCGCCGTCGTTCGGCCTGCGCGCGCTGTTTCGTTTGCGGTCGGTGCAATCGCGCTGGCCCTATGCCCTGCGGGCTGCCTTCTGCATGGGCCTGCCCGTCATCATCGGCTGGGCCCTCAATGACGTCGGCTCGGGGTTGATGGCGACACTCGGCGCCTTTACCGGGCTGTACGGCAGCGGGCGACCCTATCTCAGCCGCGCGCGCCTGCTCGCAACGCTTGCCGGCTGCTTTGCGCTCGCGGTCTGGCTCGGCGGTACCGCCGCCTCCGCCGCCAGCCCCTGGCCGCCGATCCTCGCGGTCGCCCTGATCGCGGCGACGGCGACGCTGCTCTGCAACGCCCTGAGGGTCGGCCCGCCCGGCGCCTACATGATCGTTCTGGTCTGCGCCGCCGGAACCTTCATGCGGACTGAAGACATCGACCCCGGGCGCACCGCGCTTCTCGCTCTGGCCGGCGGCATGCTGGCCTTGCTGGTTCACATGAGTGGCGCGCTCGCGCAGCCGCGCGCGCCTGAAAAACGCGCGGTCGCCGCCGCTGCGCAGTGCCTGATCGATTTCATTTCCGCGATCGGGTCGCCGCGCGAGGCGCTGGCGCAGCACCATGCCGCGGCCGCCCTGCACCAGGCCTGGTCCATCCTGGTGACCTACCAGCCGGTCCGGCCACGCCCCGACACCACGCTGCATCGGCTGCGGGTTCTCAATCGCCGGCTGAACCTGCTGTTCGCGGACGTCAACGGCCAAGCGAGCCGCCACGAGGCGCTGTCGAGCGCGACGCTGGAAAACGCACGCGGGCTCGCCCGCCTGGCGCAAGAGCCGGAATCGGTTGCCGAGCCCGACGACGTCGTCATCCCGCTCGGGCACTTTGGCGCATGGCAGGCGCTCAAGGACGCGGTCGCCCCACGATCTCCCCAGCTCCGCATCGCGCTTCGCGCCGGCTTTGCGACCTTGCTCGCCGGCGCGGCCGCCTCCGAACTCGGGCTGGAGCGGGCGTACTGGGCGATGGCGGCCGCGGTGTTGATGCTGCATCAGGGACTGGATCTGGTGCGGACGCTGCAGCGGGGACTGGAGCGCATGCTCGGCACCTGGGCCGGCCTGATCATCGCATGGGGCGTGATCGCGTTGCGCCCCGCCGGATTAGGGCTCGCGGCCACGCTGATGACGTTCCAGTTTCTGATCGAGATCTTCGTGCTGCGCAATTACGCGATCGCGGTGGCCTTCATCACCCCGGTTGCGCTGACCATCGCGGCCGGCGGCCACGCCGTGTCCGACATCCCGCATTTGCTGCTCGCGCGCGGTGTCGACACCACGCTGGGCTGCGCCATCGCACTGCTGGTGTTGATGGTGACGACGCCGAAACGGACCACAGGCGGGGTGTCTTTGGCCCTGCGCCGGACGCTCGCGGCGGCCGATCGGGTGCTCGCGTGCCTCGCCGGCGGCTCCGTCACCGACGGGGCCGCCCGGGCGGCCCGCCGCGACTTGCAGCATCATTCGCTGATCCTGCTGCAGGCCTATGATGAGAGCATCGGCGCGTCGATCCACGAACGGGATGTCGCCGAGAGCTTCTGGCCCGCGGTGGTGGCCGCGCAGCGCCTGGCCTATCGCCTTCTCGCCGCCTGCTGGCAGCGCGAGCGAAACGGTCCCCATCCGACCGAACCAGTGCCGGAGCCCGAGGCCGTCAGGCAGGCGCGGAGCGCCCTTGCCGCTATCGCCGAAGATCTCGGAAACCGGTCCGACGTGCTGGCGGACGTCACGACCGCGAACTTTCTCGGAGCCGAGATATCAGCGCTTCGCGCTTCGCTTCCGACTGTAAGATGACGATTGACAAATGTAAAGTATCGTTTTACATGACCTAGCCTAACGGTCGGGGAACAATGATCGAAAGTTTCAAGCACAAAGGGCTGAGGCAGCTTTTCGAGGACGATAACACCAGGGGCTTGAACGCCGAACACGTGCGCAAGCTCAGACAGATTCTGGGCGTGCTGCAAGCGGCGGAAACGATCGAGGCGCTACGCCTGCCGACTTTCGGGCTGCATCCGTTGAAGGGCGACCTTAAAGGCTTCTGGGCCGTGACCGTTCGCGCGAACTGGCGGGTTATTTTTCGGTTCGAGAATGGCACCGCATCCGATGTTGACCTTGTGGACTATCACTGAGGGAGCAAAATGACATGGCGATGAAAAATCCGCCCCACCCTGGCGAGCTGCTCGGCGATACGCTCGACGAACTGAAGGTTTCGATTGTCGCCGCAGCGAAGGGTCTTGGGATCACGCGGCAGCAACTTCACAACGTGATAGCGGGACGCAGCGGGATCACGCCGGAAATGGCCGTCAAGCTTGAGAAAGCGATCGGCAGCACGGCCGACACCTGGCTCAGGATGCAGATGAATTACGACCTGGCCCGGGTTCGCAAGCGCACCTTCAAGGTTAAGCGGTTGGTGCCGGCTTAGCCTCAATGAACCGTCGCGGGCATCGCGCTCAATAAACCTGCGGGACGAAACGCTGGCTCGATTTTTTGGGCCGCTTGTAGCCGGTATCCGGCTGGCGCGGCGGCAGCTCGATCTCGCGGGTCGGGAGCGTGTTGTATGGCGTCTCTTCGGTCTCTGTTACTCGATCGGCGGGCGCGGCAGCACGGCCTCGCCCGCTTCCATCCGGTAGACGTGATCGAGCGAATACCAGGGCGCGGTGACATCGGGCTCCGTCGGATGCGGCTCTTGATGACGTACGAAATCGCCCATCAGCGCCTTGGTCACGCCGAACTGGACGTCGCTGTCGATATGCGGGTCGGCGGGATCGTAGACCTGGGAAATCAGCACCTTGAATCGCGGCTTGAAAATCAGCGCGTGGAGATGCGCCGGCCGATAGGGATGCCGGTTCTGTGACTTCAGCAGCCGGCCGACCACCCCGTTGGTTGGTATAGGGTAGCCGACCATCATCACCGAGCGAAACCGGAAGCAGCCTTCGGCATCGGTGGTAAACTTGCCGCGCAGGTTCATGTCCGCCTGTTCGGGATCCTGGTTCTCGTAGAACCCGACCGGGGAAGCGTGCCAGACATCGACATCCGCCCCGGCAATCGGCCGTCCGTCTTTATCGATGACGCGGCCTTTGACCAAAAGCGGCGGCCCCGGTGTCGGGGAGCGCACGATGGTCCCGCCGTTTTCCACCCGCGGCGAGTTCAGCCGCCAGAACGGTCCGAGCAGCGACTGATCCGTTTCGGTATTGCCCTGATCGCCATTATTCAGCAGACATACCAGCGACGAGACGCCGAGCGAGCCGGCCACCAGCACGACTTCGTTATGCGAGGCGGTCGAGAGCTGCCCCAGCTCGGCCAGGATGGCGGCGGCCTCGCGGAATTCCGCTTCGGTCAGCCTGATGTCGCGGACAAAGCCATGGAGATGCCTGACCAGCGAGATCATGATCTGGCGCAGCCGCGGGTCGGATGTCCGTTCCATCACGGTGAGGACTGCTGGTGTGACATCCTCTTGACGTTCGATGATCATTCCTTACTCCCAGGATCGCGGCTAGCGTCAACCGTCAAAACTATGCAACCGGATCCTGGTTCTCCCCTCCCCCCGCGCAGCGGTGGGGAGGGAGCCTGCCCCGGACTTGATCCGGGGTCGGGGGTGGGGGGTCCATCGGCAGGAACCGCTGCTTCGGTGAATGCCGCGCCACCCCCCGACCCCTCCCTCCACGCGCGATGCGCGTGGAGGGAGGGGAGCCTCTCAATTCAGTTTCTCGATCGCCATCGCCACGCCCTGCCCGACCCCGACACACATGGTGGCCAGCGCGCGCATTCCGCCGCGCTTTTCCATGCCGTGCACTGCCGTCAACACGAGCCGCGCCCCGCTCATGCCCAAGGGATGGCCGAGCGCGATCGCGCCGCCATGCGGATTGACGAAATCGGCATCCTCAGGCACGCCGAGCTGGCGCAGGCAGGCGATGCCCTGGCTGGCAAAGGCTTCATTGAGCTCGATCAGGTCGAAATCGCTGATTTTCAGGCCGAGCCGCGCCATCAGCTTGCGGGTCGCCGGCACCGGGCCGATGCCCATGATGCGCGGCGGCACCGCGGCTGAAGCCAGCCCCAGGATCCGCGCCCGCGGCGTCAGCCCGTGCTTCTTCACGGCTGGCTCGGAGGCGAGAATCATCGCCGCCGCGCCATCGTTGACCCCGGAGGCATTGCCGGCGGTCACGGTGCCGGGATTGCGCACGATCGGCTTCAGTTTTGTCAGACCTTCGAGCGTGGTCTCGGGGCGCGGATGCTCGTCCTTCGCCACGGAGATCGGCCCCGCCTTGCCGCCCGGCGCCGAGACCGCCGTGATTTCCTCGGCAAAATAACCCGACGCGATCGCCGCTCCGGCACGCTGCTGCGAGCGAATGGCAAAGGCGTCCTGGTCGGCACGCGAGACCTGGAATTCCTCGGCGACGTTCTCGCCGGTCTCGGGCATCGCATCGACGCCATATTGCGCCTTCATCAAGGGGTTGATGAAGCGCCAGCCGATGGTGGTGTCGAAGATTT
>NZ_JBEKXH010000098.1:0-16923 GCF_049512235.1 Bradyrhizobium sp. | reverse complement strand
GACCAAGAAGAACGCGAAGGGCGCGGATGCCGACATCAACTCGATCTACATGATGGCGCATTCCGGTGCGCGCGGCTCGCCGGCGCAGATGCGCCAGCTTGCCGGAATGCGCGGCCTGATGGCCAAGCCGTCGGGCGAGATCATCGAGACGCCGATCATTTCCAACTTCAAGGAAGGCCTTTCGGTGCTCGAATACTTCAACTCGACCCACGGCGCCCGCAAGGGGCTCGCGGACACTGCGTTGAAGACCGCGAACTCCGGTTACCTGACCCGCCGTCTGGTCGACGTGGCGCAGGACTGCATCATCACGCAGGACGACTGCGGCACCAAGCTCGGCATCAAGATGCGCGCCATCGTCGATGCCGGCACCGTGGTGGCTTCGCTCGCTTCCCGTATTCTCGGCCGCACCGCGGGCGAGGACTTGCGCGACCCCGCGACCAACAAGGTTGTGGTCAAGCGCGGCACGCTGATGGAGGAGACGCATGTCGACGCCATCCAGCAGGCCGGCATCCAGGAAGTGAAGATCCGCTCGGCGCTGACCTGCGAACTGGTCAACGGCATCTGCGGCAAGTGCTACGGCCGCGATCTGGCCCGCGGCACGCCGGTCAATCACGGTGAGGCGGTCGGCGTTATCGCCGCCCAGTCGATCGGTGAACCCGGCACCCAGCTGACGATGCGTACGTTCCACATCGGCGGCGCGGCGCAGATCAACGAGCAGTCGTTCATCGAGTCGAATTTCGACGGCAAGGTGACGATCAGGAACAAGGCCATCTCGAAGAACAGCGAAGGTATTCTGGTCGCGATGGTCCGCAACATGGTGGTGGCGATCAGCGATGCCGACGGCACCGAGCGTGCGACCCACCGCATTCAGTACGGCGCGCGCATGCACGTCGATGAAGGCGATACGGTCAAGCGCGGCCAGCGCATCGCGGAGTGGGATCCGTACTCACGTCCCATCCTCACCGAAGTCGACGGCACCATCGGGTTCGAGGACCTGGTGGAAGGGCAGTCGATCTCGGAGACGCTCGACGAATCCACCGGTATCGCCAAGCGCGTCGTCATCGACTGGCGCACCACGCGGGGCGGCGGCGATCTGCGTCCGGCCATCGTCATCAAGGGCAAGGATGGCAAGATCCTCAAGCTCGCGCGTGGCGGTGAGGCTCGCTACATGCTCTCGGTCGACGCGATCCTCTCGGTCGACGTCGGCGCCAAGGTGAAGAACGGCGACATTCTCGCGCGTATCTCCACCGAAAGCGCCAAGACCCGTGACATCACCGGCGGTCTGCCGCGGGTGGCGGAACTGTTCGAGGCTCGCAAGCCAAAGGACGCGGCGATCATCGCGGAAATCGCGGGCACCATCCGCTTTGGCCGCGACTACAAGAACAAGCGCCGCATCTCGATCGAGCCGATGGACAAGAACGAGGAGACCAGGGAGTACCTGATCCCGAAGGGCAAGCACATCCATCTGCAGGACGGCGACATCGTCGAAAAGGGCGATTTCATCGTCGAAGGCAATCCGGCGCCGCACGACATTCTGGCGATCAAGGGCATCGAGGAACTCGCGGCCTATCTGGTCAACGAAATCCAGGAAGTCTACCGGCTGCAGGGCGTGCTGATCAACGACAAGCACATCGAGGTGATTGTCCGCCAGATGCTGCAGAAGGTCGAGATCACCGACCAGGGCGATACCGACATGATCTCGGGCGAGCAGATCGACAAGATCGAGTTCGACCAGATCAACGCCAAGGCGAAGGAAGAGGGCAAGAAGCCGGCCACGGGAACGCCGGTGCTGCTCGGCATCACCAAGGCGAGCCTGCAGACCCGTTCGTTCTTCTCGGCGGCGTCGTTCCAGGAGACCACCCGCGTGCTCACCGAGGCCGCCGTCAACGGCAAGGTGGACCCGCTGGAAGGTCTCAAGGAGAACGTCATCGTCGGCCGGCTGATTCCGGCCGGTACCGGCGCCTCGATGGCCAAGATCCGCGAAGTGGCCGTCAAGCGCGACAAGCTGATCCTTGATGAACGCGAGAAGCAGGCCGCGATCGTGCCGGCGGCTCCGGAAATGGAGCCCCTGGCGCTGCCGCCGGCGGAATAAAGCCTATAAATTCATGATGTTGTGACAAAAGGCCGGCTCAGCCGGCCTTTTGCTGTTTTTTCGCCTGGTGTGACCTTTATGCCCGCATCCGTTCATCTTCCCTTCAGGCTGAAAAGTGCTTCTCTGGGCTGGACTTAGACCGGACGCCGGCAAGAATTTGCCGGCGGCGGGACATTACATTACCGGGAAAAACATGCTGGATCTTGCAATCGTAGGCGGCGGGCCGGGCGGCCTGATGAGCGCCTGGTATCTCAAAAAGAAGCTCGGTGAACTCTGCCGCGTCACCATTTTCGAGGCCTCCGACCGCCTCGGCGGCAAGATCCTGACGCGCAAATTCGATGCCGCGCCGGCGATGTACGAGGCCGGCGTCGCCGAGATCTACGACTACTCGATGACCGGGCCGGACCCGTTGCGCGAGATGATCCAGCATTTTGGTCTGCAGACCATTCCAATGGATGCCGAGCAGGTCCAGCTCGATGGCGAGCTGTTGAACGACGTGCCGGGCATGCGGCGCAAATACGGTGCCAAGACCGCCGAGGCGATCGAAGCATTTCGCAAGCGCTGCGCCGAGATGGTGTCGCCGGCCGAATATTACGAAGGCGTCGGCGCCCACGACAACGAGCATCCATGGGCGTATGTCAGCTGCGAGGAGTTGCTCGACAGGGAAGTGGACGATCCCACGGCCAAGCGCTTTTTCAAGGTGATGGCGCGGTCGGACATCGCCACCGAGAGCCACAACACCAACGGGCTCAATGCCCTGAAGAACTTCGTCATGGACGTCGACGGCTATATCGGCCTGTACTCGATCCAGAACGGCAACGAGCAGTTGATCGATTGCCTGCAGTCCGAGGTCGAGGCGGACATCGAGCTCAATCACCGCGTGCTCAAGGTCGGCAAGACCGCGGCCGGCCGCTATCAGCTCAACATGATGAACGGCAAGGGACCGGAGAACAGGGATTTCGATCTCGTTCTGATGTGTCTGCCGCATAACTGGCTCGCGACCATGGGATGGGAGGGCGAGCACCTGCGCCAGTCGATGGTCAAGCACATCGCTTATTTCGACCGCCCGGCGCATTATTTGCGGGTCTCGATCCTGTTCGACGAGCCGTTTTGGGGAGAGAAGATCCCGGGTTCGTGGTTCATGTCCGAGGCGTTCGGCGGCTGCTGCGTCTACAACGAGGGCTCGCGGCACGATGTCGGCAGGCACGGCGTGCTGAACTGGCTGATCGCCGGCTCCGACGCGCTCGCCTTCGCCAACCTCAACGATCAGGAACTGATCGACGCCGCCTTGAAATCGCTGCCGGCCGCGCTCGGCAACGCGCGCGAGCACTTCGTGGAGGGCAAGATCCATCGCTGGCTTTCGTCAGTCAACGCCATTCCCGGCGGTATGCCGGCGCGCGACGTCATGACCAACCATCGGCCCGAACCGAGGCAGCATCCCGGCTTGGTCGTGGTCGGCGACTATCTGTTCGATTCGACGCTGAACGGACTGCTCGATTCCTCCGATGCCGCCACCGACATCATTGTCACCGAGATGATGCGGTTGCGCCGTGCCCGCCGAGCGGACGGCAAGCCCGCACCGGACAAGATCGATCGCGCCTATTTCGAGAATTATCGCGGGCTCGGGCCCTATCATGAGGTCTGGAGCCAATTTACCGATCCGGCCTACCTGATGGATCTCATCAGGATCGTCTGGAACCAGGCCGGGGGTTACAAACTGCTGGTGGCCGGGTCCGCCAGTGGAGAACTGGTGGGAGTGCTGCGCGATTGCGGAGTAGATGCGTGGGGGATCGAGAACAACCGCGCGATCCACGCCAGGACGCCGGATGCGCTGAAGAAGTTCAACAAGCTCGGAACCATCGCCGATCTGCCGTTCGAGGACGATGAGTTCGATTTCGTGTTCGAGACCAGCCTGTGCCATGTTGCGGAGCGGCAGGTGCCGCGGGCGGTTCGCGAATTGAATCGGGTCGTGAAGACCGGGCTGGTGTTCGGGTCGGTGACCTCGGACATGACGCCTGCGCTGATCGATCGCTATGACCTGCTGCGCGGGGTCAGGAAGCTCGGCACCTGGTGGGAATGGTCGGAGCTGTTTTTCAACAACGGCTTCGACCTCTCGATGCACCGCCATGATTGCACCGATGCGCTGTGGACGGCGACCCTGGCGGCCAACAAGGGACCGGGTCAGTGGTATGCGGACTCCGAGAGCCTGCGCTACTCGTTCTTTGACAAGGTCAAGGCCGGCGACTAGGGCGCTGCGGCGGGCGCTTGCAATTATTTTGCTGAAAGCGCGCCAGCCGCATAGGCTCGACGCGGTGGTTCGCTCCGCTGTTCCCTCGCGTTTACGGTCATGCCGGCCGTACAGCATCGGTTGGTTTCATGGCGCCCAAGGCTCCTTCGCCGGTTGAGCAAACGTCCGCTTCCGCGGATCATGCCGTTGCCCCGGAGCTCGGCGGCAAGATCACAGCGGGCGCCGATGGTCGCGTAGTCGGCGGCAAGGCGGCATCATCTGCGCCGGACCACCATGACGATGAGGATGACGACGAGCTTGCCCTCGACGAGGACGAGGAGGAGGATCTCGTCGTCTTTACCGCGAAGGAAGCCGCCGGCGCGCTGGCAACCATCTATGCATTCGTCAAACCATTTCTGAAGAACTACAGGAGGATAATGACGTTCATCGGCCTCGGCGTCACGGTCGAGACGCTGTTCAACGTCATCATGCCGCTGAGCCTGAAGTTCCTGATTGACGATGCGCTCGGCGAGGAGGATTTCCAGGCGCTGGTCCGGATCCTGTCGGTGCTGGCGGCCGCGGGAATCGTCACCTCGGTCGTCGCGGTCTGGTACGAGCGGTGGGATGCCAAGCTGGCGGCGTCGCTGATTTCCGACGTCCGGACCAACCTGTTCGAGCACGTCCAGAATTTGCCGTCGGCCTACTTTGCCCGCACCAAGCGCGGCGAGATTCTGTCGCGGTTTTCCGTCGACCTTGCAGCTTTCGAAGGGTCGATCAAGAGTTTTGCGAGCAGTGCGGCGCTGCCTTTCTTCGAATTGATCGCCGGTATCGTTCTGATGCTGTTTCTGAACTGGCAGCTCGCCGCGATTTCGCTGTTGGTGTTCCCGATCACGTTGATTGGTCCGCGGATACTGACGCCGAAGGCGGTGCTGGCGAATTACGAGCAGAAGCTCAATGAATCGGCGCTGCTCGGCATGGTGCAGGAAAACATTGCGGCGCAGGCGGTGGTCAAGGCGTTCAGCCTGCAGCGCCGGACGCTGGGCTGGTTCACGATGCGCAACGACGCGGCGCGCCGGAAGATCGCGTCGGCGGCGTTCCTGTCGACCATGGTCGAACGCACGGTTACGATCTCGGTGTTGTTGCTGCACCTCGTGGTGCTCGCCATCGGCGCCTATCTCGCCACCAAGGGGCAGATCACAATCGGCACCTTCGTGACGTTCGAGAGCGCATTCTGGGAAGTGTCCTACAACATCGCCCATATCATGCATTTCATTCCGGTGTCGATCCAGTCGGCGGCGGCGGTCCGCCACATCCAGGAACTGCTAGATGAGCCGACCCGCGGCGCCGATCGACCGGGCGCGCCCGACCTGCCGCGCATCACCAACGACATCACTTTCGACCATGTCACGTTCCAGTATGAAGGCAGCCAGACGCCGGTGCTCGATAATCTCAGCCTCAAGCTGAATGTCGGCAAGACCATCGCCATCGTCGGCCCGAGCGGATCGGGCAAGAGCACACTGCTCAATCTGATTCTGCGGCTCTATGTGCCGGATGAGGGGCGGGTGACCATCGATGGCGTCGATATCCGCAAGGTGACCCGGGAATCCCTGCGCCGGAGCATGGCGGTGGTTTTCCAGGAGAACATGCTGTTCAACATGTCGATACGGGAAAACATCCGGCTCGGCAAGGAAGGCGCCAGCGACGAGGAGGTCGTTGCGGCGGCGCGCAAGGCCGAGATCCATCGCTACATCATGTCACTTCCGCAAAAATACGACACGCCGGTCGGTGAGCGCGGCGATACGCTCTCGGGCGGCCAGCGCCAGCGTATCGCGATCGCCCGTGCGATCGTGCGCGATCCGTCGGTTCTGCTGCTTGATGAGGCGACCTCGGCGCTCGACCAGACGACGGAAGCCGCGATCAACCGCACGCTGTTCAAGGTCGCGAAGGACCGCACCATGATTTTCTCGACCCACCGCCTGACGTCCGTGGTCGATATGGATGAGATCATCGTGATATCCGGCGGCAGGGCGATCGAACGCGGCTCGCACGCCAAGCTGCTCGCCGCGGGCGGCGTCTATCGAAAGCTCTGGGACGATCAGAGCCATACCCCGCATGAAGCGGCCGATCAGGCCGACGACGACAGCGACGACGAAGACGACGACGATAACGACGAGAATTGAGCGCGAACTTTCAGGCTCGCGCTGAGCCGGTGGCGCACCCATCATTGCGCCGGGAAAAGCAAATAAAGCTGCAACGCAACCGGGGACGGGGCGGAGCAGTACAGCCCAGGGTATAATACCCGGATAAAATTAGGAATCGGCGGCTTTCGAACCCGGCCCGGCCTTGCTGGTGACGGGCTCGGCAAAGCCTCCAAGCGAGCCGATTCTTCAAGCCCCAGAGGCGTTTCCAACCTTGTCGTTTCGCCTTGACTTGGCTATCCGCCGCCGATAAAACCCGCGCACTTAACGACAGGCGGTGAGCGACGCCAGAGTCGGAACGGATCACCCTTTACAATCCCTTGTGTAGTTTCCTTGGGGATCGGGACGGGCATCAACCTCGACGAATGCCGCTCAAACGCTGTCGATGATAGCTAGGCAATGCCAGGACGATCTTGGTTCTCTTGAGCAAGTTCTCTTGAGATTGATTTCGGATGCATGACCCCGGTAGTTGGCTGATCAATTTTCGTTGATCGGTTTCGACCGCGGTCCTCTGTGGCGTCGAAGCGCTTTCCGCTCAGCAGTGAGCGGTTGGCGCGATTTCGTTTGGCGCGATTGGTTTTCGTGCGCGGCGACCGGATGGGACGGTTAGTCCCGAATTGATTTGCGAAGCCGATGCCGGTTTCGCGCGAATTAAAGGGTGAAGGCTGACATGCCGACGATCAACCAGCTGATCGCATTTCCGCGGACGGTGCAGAAGTCGCGGAAGAAGGTGCCGGCGCTGCAGCAATCGCCGCAAAAGCGCGGCGTTTGCACCCGCGTCTACACCACGACCCCGAAGAAGCCGAACTCCGCGCTTCGCAAGGTCGCCAAGGTGCGCCTGACCAACGGCTTCGAGGTCATCGGCTACATACCCGGTGAGGGTCATAACCTGCAGGAGCACTCCGTGGTCATGATCCGCGGCGGCCGGGTCAAGGATTTGCCGGGCGTGCGCTATCACATTCTCCGCGGCGTCCTCGATACCCAGGGCGTCAAGAACCGTAAGCAGCGCCGTTCGAAGTACGGCGCGAAGCGTCCGAAATGATCCGAGCGTAGCCCGGATCAATTCCCGGGCGAACGTAGTGAGACCCGGGGATCTGGATCAAAGAGTCAAGACGTGGATGGCCGGGACGAGCCCGGCCATGACGAAGGAAGAGAAGAGATGTCTCGCCGCCATTCTGCTGAAAAACGTGAAGTGCTTCCGGATCCGAAGTTCGGAAACATCATCATTACCAAGTTCATGAACTCGGTGATGTACGCCGGAAAGAAATCGGTCGCCGAAGGCATCGTCTATGGCGCGCTCGGCATGATCGAGACCAAGACCAAGCAGAGCCCGCTGACGGTTTTTGAGCAGGCGCTCGAGAACGTGATGCCGACGATCGAAGTGCGTTCGCGCCGCGTCGGCGGCGCCACCTACCAGGTGCCGGTCGAAGTGCGCACCGTGCGCCGGCAGGCGCTGGGGATCCGATGGCTTATATCGGCAGCGCGTGAGCGCAATGAAAAGACGATGACGGAGCGGCTCTCGGCCGAGCTGCTTGACGCGTCGAATGGCAGGGGAAACGCCGTCAAGAAGCGCGAAGACGTGCACCGGATGGCGGAAGCCAACCGCGCCTTCTCGCATTATCGCTGGTAACGGCGAAACGAACGGAACTTGAGGAACAGCCCATGCCCCGCGTTCATGCCATAGAGGATTACCGTAACTTCGGTATCATGGCACATATCGATGCCGGCAAGACCACGACCACCGAGCGCATCCTGTATTATACCGGCAAGAGCCACAAAATCGGCGAAGTGCACGAGGGTGCCGCGACGATGGACTGGATGGAACAGGAGCAGGAGCGCGGCATCACCATTACTTCCGCCGCGACCACCGCGTTCTGGAACGGCAAGCGGCTGAACATCATCGATACCCCCGGCCATGTCGACTTCACCATCGAGGTCGAGCGTTCGCTGCGCGTGCTCGACGGCGCGGTGTGCGTGCTCGACAGCAACCAGGGCGTCGAGCCGCAGACCGAAACCGTCTGGCGTCAGGGCGACAAGTACCGGGTTCCGCGCATCGTCTTCGCCAACAAGATGGATAAGACCGGCGCCGATTTCTATAAATGCCTCGACGATATCGTCGACCGTCTCGGCGCCAAGCCGATCGCGATTCAGCTGCCGATCGGCTCGGAGAACAACTTCAAGGGCCTGATCGATCTGGTCCGCATGAAGGGCGTGATCTGGGAAGACGAGGCGCTCGGCGCCAATTTCAAGGATATCGATATTCCCGAGGATATGGTCGAGAAGGCCAAGGAATATCGCGAGAAGCTGCTGGAGTCCGCGGTCGAGCTCGATGACGAGGTTCTCGCCGCTTACCTCGACGGTAACGAGCCCGATGAGCCGACCTTGAAGCGTATGATCCGCAAGGCCGTGCTGACCGGCGCGTTCTTCCCGGTGCTGTGCGGCTCGGCGTTCAAGAACAAGGGCGTGCAGCCGCTGCTCGACGCGGTGGTGGATTATCTGCCGTCGCCGGTCGACGTGCCCGCGATCAAGGGCGTCGATGAGGACGGCAACGAAGTCGTTCGCCTGCCGAACGACAAGGAGCCCCTGGCGCTGCTTGCGTTCAAGATCATGGACGATCCCTTCGTCGGCACCATCACTTTTTGCCGCATCTATTCCGGCACGCTTTTGTCGGGCACTGGCGTCATCAATTCGACCCGTGACCGCAAGGAGCGGATCGGGCGGATGTTGCTGATGCATGCCAACAACCGCGAAGACATCAAGGAAGCCTTCGCCGGCGACATCGTGGCGCTGGCGGGCCTCAAGGAAGCCCGCACCGGCGATACCCTGTGCGACGCCAACAAGCCGGTTATTCTGGAAAAGATGGAGTTTCCGGAGCCGGTCATCGAGATCGCGATCGAGCCGAAGTCAAAGGCCGACCAGGAAAAGCTCGGCGTCGCGCTCGCCAAGCTCGCCGCGGAGGATCCCTCGTTCCGGGTCTCGACCGATCAGGAGTCCGGCCAGACCATTCTCAAGGGCATGGGCGAACTGCATCTCGACATCAAGGTCGACATCCTGCGCCGGACCTATAAGGTCGACGCCAATATCGGTGCGCCGCAGGTGGCGTTCCGCGAACGCATCACCAGGCGCGTCGAAGTCGACTATACCCACAAGAAGCAGACCGGCGGTACCGGCCAGTTCGCGCGGGTCAAGTTGATCGTCGAACCGAACGAGCCCGGCAAGGGATTCGAATTCGAATCCAAGGTCGTCGGCGGCGCGGTACCGAAGGAATACATCCCCGGCGTCGAAAAGGGCCTCAACAGCGTGCTCGGCGCCGGCGTGGTCGCCGGCTTCCCGGTGGTCGACGTCAAGGTCCAGCTGGTGGACGGCGCCTATCACGACGTCGACTCCTCAGCGCTGGCGTTCGAAATTGCCTCGCGCGCGGCGTTCCGCGACGCGCTGCAAAAGGGCAAGTCGGTGCTGCTCGAGCCGATCATGAAGGTCGAGGTGGTGACGCCGGAGGATTACACCGGTTCGGTCATCGGCGATCTGAATTCGCGGCGCGGGCAGATTCAGGGGCAGGACATGCGCGGCAACGCCAACGTCATCAACGCGATGGTGCCGCTCATGAACATGTTCGGTTACGTGAATAACCTGCGCTCGATGAGCCAGGGCCGCGCAACCTTTACCATGCAGTTCGATCACTACGCGGAAGCGCCGGCCAACGTGTCGGCGGAAGTCCAGAAGAAATTTGCCTGATTGTCGTTAGCGGCAGTTAACGACTGAACGGAGAGTCAAATGGCCAAAGCAAAATTTGAACGTAACAAGCCGCACTGCAACATCGGAACCATCGGTCACGTTGACCACGGCAAGACGTCGCTGACGGCGGCGATCACCAAGGTGCTGGCGGAAACCGGCGGCGCGACGTTCACCGCCTACGACCAGATCGACAAGGCGCCGGAAGAGAAGGCCCGCGGCATCACGATCTCGACCGCGCATGTCGAATACGAGACCAAGAACCGGCACTACGCGCACGTCGATTGTCCGGGCCATGCCGACTATGTGAAGAACATGATCACCGGTGCCGCGCAGATGGACGGGGCGATCCTGGTGGTGTCGGCGGCCGACGGCCCGATGCCGCAGACCCGCGAACACATCCTGCTGGCAAAGCAGGTCGGCGTTCCCGCGATGGTGGTGTTCCTGAACAAGTGCGACATGGTCGACGATCCGGAACTGCTCGAGCTCGTCGAACTCGAAGTTCGCGAATTGCTGTCGAAGTACGAATTTCCGGGCGACACCATCCCGATCGTCAAGGGTTCGGCGCTGGCCGCGCTGGAAGACAAGGACAGGACGCTCGGCCATGACTCCATCCTCGAGCTGATGAAGGCGGTGGACAGCTACATCCCGCAGCCGGAGCGTCCGATCGACCAGCCGTTCCTGATGCCGGTGGAAGACGTGTTCTCGATCTCCGGCCGCGGCACCGTGGTGACCGGACGGGTCGAGCGCGGCGTGGTCAAGGTCGGCGAGGAAATCGAGATCGTCGGCCTGCGCGATACCCAGAAGACCATCGTCACCGGCGTCGAGATGTTCCGCAAGCTGCTCGACCAGGGCCAGGCCGGCGACAACATCGGCGCGCTGCTGCGCGGCACCAAGCGCGAGGAAGTCGAGCGCGGTCAAGTGCTGTGCAAGCCGGGTTCGGTGAAGCCGCACACCAAGTTCAAGGCCGAGGCCTACATTCTGACCAAGGAGGAGGGCGGTCGGCACACGCCATTCTTCACCAACTACCGGCCGCAGTTCTACTTCCGCACCACCGACGTGACCGGTGTCGTGCATCTGCCCGAAGGCACCGAAATGGTGATGCCGGGCGACAACATCGCGATGGAAGTGCACCTGATCGTGCCGATCGCGATGGAAGAAAAGTTGCGCTTCGCGATCCGCGAAGGTGGCCGCACCGTCGGTGCCGGCGTTGTCGCAAGCATCATCGAGTAGCCAACTATCCGTCGTCATGCCCGGCCTTGCGCCGGGCATCCACGACTTCCTTTTGCAGACGTGGATGGCCGGGACAAGCCCGGCATGACGGAACAGAAAGACAGCGGCAATGAACGGCCAGAATATTCGGATACGTCTCAAGGCGTTCGACCATCGAATCCTCGATTCGTCGACGCGTGAGATCGTCAACACGGCGAAACGTACCGGTGCCCAGGTTCGCGGACCGATTCCGCTGCCCACCCGTATCGAGAAGTTTACCGTCAACCGTTCGCCGCATGTCGACAAGAAGAGCCGCGAGCAGTTCGAGATGCGCACGCACAAGCGCCTTCTCGATATCGTCGATCCGACCCCGCAGACCGTGGACGCGCTGATGAAGCTCGATCTGGCCGCCGGTGTCGACGTCGAAATCAAGCTCTGAATTTTAAGCCGGTCCGAAGATAGCGGACAGAAAGAACAGGAAGCACGCCGATGCGCTCCGGAGTGATCGCACAGAAGGTCGGGATGACGCGGGTCTTTACCGAGACCGGCGAACATATCCCCGTGACCGTGCTGAAGCTGGACAATTGCCAGGTGTTGGGTCACCGCACGACCGAGAAGAACGGTTATGTCGCGCTTCAACTCGGCTCGGGCACCCGCAAGACCGTCTATCTGCCGAAGGCGGAGCGCGGCCAGTTCGCGGTCGCCAAGGTCGAGCCCAAGCGCGAGGTTACCGAATTCCGCGTCTCGGAAGACGCGCTGATCCCGGTCGGCGCCGAAATTCAGGCCGACCATTTCGTGGTCGGCCAGTTCGTCGACGTCACCGGCACCTCGGTGGGCAAGGGTTTCGCCGGCGGCATCAAGCGCTGGAATTTCGGCGGCCTGCGCGCCACCCACGGTGTCTCGGTTTCGCATCGTTCGATCGGTTCGACCGGCGGACGCCAGGACCCGGGCAAGACCTTCAAGAACAAGAAGATGCCTGGTCACATGGGCGTCGATCGCATCACCACGCTCAATCTGCGCGTGGTCCAGACCGACGTCGCGCGCGGGCTGATCCTGGTCGAAGGCGCCGTTCCCGGCTCCAAGGGCGGATGGATCGCGGTGCGCGATGCCGTCAAGAAGGCGTTGCCGAAGGACGCGCCGAAGCCCGGCAAGTTCCGCCTGGCCGACGCTGGCGGCGAGCAGGCGGCAGCAGTGCCGGCCGAGCAGGAGGGCGCGTGAGATGGAATTGAACGTCACAACGCTTGACGGCAAGGCGGCCGGCTCGGTCCAGCTGTCCGACGAGATTTTCGGTCTCCAGCCGCGCAAGGACATCATCCAGCGCTGCGTGCAGTGGCAGCTCAACAAGCGGCAGGCCGGGACCCACAAGGCCCAGGGCCGCGCCGATGTCTGGCGCACCGGCAAGAAGATGTACAAGCAGAAGGGTACCGGCGGAGCGCGTCACGGCTCGGCCCGAGTGCCCCAGTTCCGCGGCGGCGGCCGTGCGTTCGGTCCGGTGGTGCGCTCGCACGCGACCGATTTGCCGAAGAAGGTTCGCGCCCTGGCGCTGCGCCACGCGCTTTCGGCGAAAGCCAGGGACGGCGGCCTGATCGTGATCGAATCGGCTGTGCTCGAGGCCGCCAAGACCAAGGCGCTGGTCGGACACTTTTCCGGCCTTGGCCTCACCAATGCGCTGATCATCGACGGCGCCACCGTCCATCACGGCTTTGCCGCCGCGGCGCGCAATATCCCTGATATCGACGTGCTGCCGGTTCAGGGCATCAACGTCTATGACATTCTGCGGCGTCAGAAGCTGGTGCTGACCAAGGCGGCGCTGGATGCGTTGGAGGCGCGCTTCAAATGAAGAATATCGATCCGCGCCACTACGACATCATCGTCGCCCCGGTTGTGACCGAGAAGGCGACTTACGCGTCCGAACACAACAAGGTGGTGTTCAAGGTCGCGAGCAAGGCCACCAAGCCGCAGATCAAGGAAGCCGTCGAGAAGCTGTTCGACGTCAAGGTCAAGAGCGTGAACACGCTGGTGCGCAAGGGCAAGACCAAGGTCTTTCGCGGCACCTACGGTTCGCAGTCGGACGTGAAGCGGGCGATCGTGACCCTCGAAGAGGGCCACCGCATCGACGTCACCACCGGGTTATAAGGCGATACCACGATGGCATTGAAAACATTCAACCCCACGACGCCGGGCCAGCGCCAGCTGGTGATGGTCGATCGTTCGGCGCTCTACAAGGGCAAGCCGGTCAAGAGGCTGACCGAGGGCAAGCAATCCAGCGGCGGCCGCAACAACACCGGCCGCACGGTGGTGCGCTTTCGCGGCGGCGGTCACAAACAGTCCTATCGCATCGTCGATTTCAAGCGCACCAAGGTCGACATGCCTGCGACCGTCGAGCGCCTCGAATACGATCCGAACCGCACCGCCTTTATCGCGCTCTTGAAATATGCCGACGGCACCCAAGCCTACATCCTGGCTCCGCAGCGTCTTGGGGCCGGCGACACCGTGATCGCCGGCAACCACGTCGACGTCAAGCCGGGCAACGTGATGCCGCTCGGCAACATGCCGATCGGCACCATCGTCCACAATGTGGAATTGAAGATCGGCAAGGGCGGCCAGCTGGCGCGTTCCGCCGGCACCTACGCCCAGATCGTCGGTCGCGACCAGGACTACGTGATCGTGCGTCTGAACTCGGGCGAGCAGCGTCTGGTTCACGGCCGCTGCTCGGGCACCATCGGCGCGGTGTCCAACCCGGATCACATGAATATTTCGATCGGCAAGGCCGGTCGCAACCGCTGGCTCGGCCAAAGGCCGCATAACCGCGGCGTCTCCATGAACCCGGTTGACCATCCGCACGGCGGCGGCGAAGGCCGCACTTCCGGCGGCCGTCATCCGGTCACTCCATGGGGCAAGCCCACCAAGGGCAAGAAGACCCGCTCGAACAAATCGACCAACAGATTCATTCTCATCAGCCGCCACAAGCGGAAGAAGTAAGGAACGCCGGACATGGTTCGTTCAGTCTGGAAAGGCCCGTTCGTCGAAGGCTCGCTGCTCAAGAAGGCAGATACCGCGCGCGCGTCCGGCCGTCACGACGTGATCAAGATCTGGAGCCGCCGCTCGACCATCCTGCCGCAGTTCGTGGGTCTGGTGTTCGGCGTCTACAACGGCCAGAAGCATGTGCCGGTATCGGTCAACGAGGAAATGGTGGGGCACAAGTTCGGCGAGTTTTCGCCGACCCGGACCTTTCACGGCCATTCTGGCGACAAGAAAGCCAAGAAGGCTTGAGGACTTAAGCGATGAGCAAACCAAAGCGCGAACGGAGCCTCCCGGACAACGAGGCCAAGGCGATCGCCCGGATGCTTCGGGTCAGCCCGCAGAAGCTCAATCTTGTCGCGCAACTGATCCGCGGCAGGAAGGCTGCGGCCGCGCTCGCCGATCTGCAGTTTTCGCGCAAGCGGATCGCGGTCGACGTCAAGAAGTGCCTGGAATCGGCGATCGCCAATGCCGAGAACAACCACGATCTCGACGTCGACGATTTGATCGTTGCCGAGGCGCATGTCGGCAACGGCATCGTGATGAAGCGTTTCGCGCCGCGCGGCCGTGGCCGTTCGGGCCGTGTCTTTAAACCATTCTCGCAGCTGACGATCGTGGTTCGTCAGGTCGAGGCGAGCGCTTAAATAGGGGCGCGGGAGAGAACGATGGGTCAGAAGATCAATCCAATCGGGCTGCGTCTCGGCATCAACCGGACGTGGGATTCCCGTTGGTTCGCCGGCAAGAACGAGTACGGCAAGCTTTTGCACGAGGATGTCAAAATCCGCGAGATCCTGCACAAGGAACTGAAGCAGGCGGCCGTCGCCAGGATCGTGATCGAGCGTCCGCACAAGAAGTGCCGCGTGACGATCCATTCGGCGCGTCCCGGCGTCGTGATCGGCAAGAAGGGTGCCGACATCGACAAGCTGCGCAAGCGCGTCGCCGATATCACGGCCTCCGACGTCGTCATCAACATCGTCGAAATCCGCAAGCCCGAGCTCGACGCGACGCTGGTTGCCGAATCGATCGCCCAGCAGCTCGAGCGCCGCGTCGCGTTCCGCCGCGCTATGAAGCGCGCGGTGCAGTCGGCGATGCGTCTCGGCGCCGAGGGCATCCGGATCAACTGCTCGGGCCGTCTCGGCGGCGCCGAAATCGCGCGGATGGAATGGTATCGCGAAGGCCGCGTGCCGCTGCACACGCTGCGCGCCGACATCGATTACGGGGTCGCAACCGCGTTCACCACGTTCGGCACTTGCGGCGTCAAGGTTTGGATCTTCAAGGGTGAAATCCTCGAGCACGATCCGATGGCGCAGGACAAGAAGATGGCCGAGGGCGACACTGCGCGGCCCCGTCGCGACGCTGCTTGAAGCGATTTTTGGAAGGTTTGAGGGCGTAAGCCATGATGCAACCAAAGAAAACGAAGTTCCGGAAGGCGCATAAGGGCCGCATCCACGGCAGCGCGACTTCGGGCGCGTCGTTGTCGTTCGGTCAGTTCGGCCTCAAGGCGATGGCGCCCGAGCGCATTACCGCGCGCCAGATCGAGGCCGCCCGGCGCGCGCTGACCCGTCACATGAAGCGCGCCGGCCGAGTCTGGATCCGGATCTTTCCGGATGTGCCGGTGTCGAAGAAGCCCGCCGAAGTCCGCATGGGCTCCGGCAAGGGTACCCCGGAATTGTGGGTGGCGCGGGTCAAGCCGGGCCGCGTGATTTTCGAAATTGACGGCGTCACGGTGCAGACCGCGAAGGAGGCGCTGTCGCTGGCCGCCGCCAAGCTGCCGATCAAGACGCGCTTCGTCGCGCGTATTGCGGAATAGGGAAGTGGCCATGTCCGAGATGAAAGTTGCCGATATCCGCGCGATGAGCCCCGATCAGATGGATGACGCCGTCCTCAATCTGAAGAAGGAGCGTTTCAACCTGCGTTTCCAGCGTGCCACTGGGCAGCTGGAGAACACCTCGCGGCTGCGCGAAGCCCGCCGCGACATCGCCCGCATCAAGACCATCGCCGCGCAGCAGCGCGCGAAGAAGAAGTAAGGGGCTTAAAATGCCAAAACGTACGCTTCAGGGCGTGGTCGTCAGCGACAAGCAAGCCAAGACGGTTGTGGTGCGCGTCGATCGCCGCTTTACCCATCCGATCTACAAAAAGACCATTCGGCGCTCGAAAAACTACCACGCGCACGACGAGAACAACGAGTTCAAGCCGGGCGACATGGTTTGGATCGAGGAGAGCAAGCCGATCTCGAAGTTGAAGCGCTGGACCGTGGTCCGGGGCGAACAGAAAACGGCCTGAAGTCAGTTCGGTCTCACCGAGCCGGATTTCGGGGAAATTTAGGCGCAAATCTGCGCATCAGAAAGAGGACGAGGTGCATCAATGATTCAGATGCAGACCAACCTCGACGTGGCCGATAATTCAGGCGCACGCCGTGTCATGTGCATCAAGGTGCTTGG
>NZ_JBEKXH010000097.1:0-16975 GCF_049512235.1 Bradyrhizobium sp. | reverse complement strand
TTCGATCGAAGGCAATGCCGCTGGCCTCGTGTTCGACCCCTCCCGCGTTCACGTCTACGCCGACAGCGTTCTGGTCGAGGGAGCGGCGTAATGGACAAGACCATCAATCAGAAGGCCTGGTTCCTGGTGCTGCCGGTGTGTCTGGTGGTGGCGTTTTCCGCCATCCTGCCGTTGATGACGGTGGTGAACTATTCAATGCAGGACACCTTCGGCAACAACCAGTTCTTCTGGAATGGCGTCGGCTGGTTCAAGGAATTGCTCGATCCCTCGACCGATCTCGGCAGCCGGTTCTTCGCCTCGCTGTGGCGCAACCTGTTTTTCTCGGCCGTGATCCTTGCCATCGAGGTGCCGCTTGGCATCGTGGTCGCGCTGTCGATGCCGCGCCAGGGCTGGACGGTCGCCGCCTGCCTTGTGATCCTGGCGCTGCCGCTCTTGATCCCCTGGAACGTGGTCGGAACCATCTGGCAGATTTTCGGGCGGCCCGATATCGGCCTGTTGGGCTATGTGCTGAACGGCATCGGCATCAACTACAACTACGTCTCCAACGACTTCGACGCCTGGGCCACCGTCATCGTGATGGATGTCTGGCACTGGACCAGTCTGGTCGCGCTGTTGTGCTATGCCGGGCTGAAGTCGATCCCCGACGCCTACTATCAGGCGGCGCAGATCGACGGGGCGTCGCGCTGGGCGGTGTTTACCGCGATCCAGCTTCCGAAGATGCACCGCGTGCTGCTGATCGCGGTGCTGCTGCGCTTCATGGACAGCTTCATGATCTACACCGAGCCGTTCGTGGTGACCGGTGGCGGCCCGGGCAATTCGACGACATTCATTTCCATCGAACTGGTCAAGATCGCGCTCGGCCAATTCGATCTCGGCAAGGCGGCGGCGTTGTCGCTGGTCTACAATCTGATCATCATCATCGTGTGCTGGATATTCTATACCGTCATGACCAATGCCGGCGCCGGGCGTCAGGCCGAGAAGGGGATCGCGTGATGCATTCCATTCCCGGCCGCCGCCTCATCCTCTCGCTGTTCCTGATTTTCCTGCTGCTGCCGATCTACTGGCTGGTCAATATGAGTTTCAAGACCAACAACGAGATCGTCTCGACCATGACGCTGTGGCCGCACCACCCGACCATCACCCATTACATGCGCATCTTCACCGACGAGAGCTGGTATTCCGGCTACATCAATTCGCTGAAATACGTGGTCATCAATACCTTGATCTCGATTTCGGTGGCGTTGCCGGCGGCTTACGCGTTTTCTCGCTACAGGTTTCTCGGCGACAAGCATCTGTTCTTCTGGCTGTTGTCGAACCGGATGGCGCCGGCGGCGGTCTATGCGCTGCCGTTCTTCAATCTCTATTCCGCGATCGACCTGTTCGATACGCCGTGGGCGGTGGCGCTGGCGCACTGCATCTTCAACGTGCCCCTGGCGGTGTGGATCCTGGAAGGATTCGTGTCCGGCGTGCCGCGCGAGATCGACGAAACGGCTTTTCTCGACGGCTATTCGTTCCCGCGCTTCTTCGTCAAGATCCTGGTGCCCCTGATCGCCAGCGGCATCGGTGTCGCGGCGTTCTTCTGCTTCATGTTTTCCTGGGTCGAGCTGCTTTTGGCGCGCACGCTGACCTCGGTCAACGCCAAGCCGATCTCGGCGGTCATGACCCGCACCGTTTCCGCGGCCGGAATGGATTGGGGTTTGCTGGCCGCCGCCGGCGTCCTCACCATCATCCCCGGCGCGCTGGTGATCTGGTTTGTCCGCAATTACATCGCGCGCGGTTTCGCGCTCGGCAGGGTGTAGCCATGGAAAATATCGCATGGATGGCCTGGACGCTGCCGACCGCGATCTTTTTCGTGCTGCTGGCCGCAACGCTCGCGGTCATGACCTGGCTCGCGGTCGCCTATCCGGAAGCCGAGCGGGTCGGGATCCTGCGCATTCCAACCACCCGCGGCGATCGATTGTTCGTCTCGCTGATCACGGCCGCGGTGATCCATCTGGCGTGGATCGGCTTTTTCGGTACCGACACCATAGCAACCCTTCCCCTCGGAGGCGGAATTGAATTGTCGAGCCTGTGGCTCGCTACCGTGATTTCGGTTGTTTCGGCCGTTGCGATTTTCCGCACCGTCTGAGGCAAGCGAAAATGAGCAGATCCGGGATCAACCCGGGCCTGGATGTGTTTGTCGCTGCAACGGAGGAACCAACCATGCGACACTTGGAGAGAAGTAAAGGTCCCTTGACCAGGACCCGTGTTCTAATGATGACAAGCGCGCTCGCGCTGATGGCAGCGTCGGCTGCGGTCACCGCGCCTGCCTTTGCCGACGAGGCCGCTGCCAAAAAATGGATCGACAGCGAGTTTCAGCCTTCGACGCTGTCCAAGGAAGACCAGATGAAGGAAATGCAGTGGTTCATCAAGGCCGCTGAACCCTTCAAGGGAATGGAGATCAACGCTGTTTCGGAAACGCTGACAGTGCACGAATATGAATCGAGAACGCTTGCCAAGGCCTTCGAGGAGATTACGGGCATCAAGGTGAAACACGACGTCATTCAGGAAGGCGATGTCGTCGAAAAGATCCAGACCCAGATGCAATCCGGCAAGAATGTGTATGACGCCTGGATCAACGACTCGGACTTTATCGGGACGCATTTCCGCTATGGTCAGGCCGTCGATCTGACGGACTGGATGGCCGGCGAAGGCAAGGACGTCACCAACCCGGGGCTGGACGTCAATGACTTCATCGGCAAGTCGTTCACCACGGCGCCGAACGGTCATCTGTACCAGTTGCCCGACCAGCAGTTCGCGAACCTCTATTGGTTCCGCTACGACTGGTTCTCCAATCCCGACTACAAGGCCAAGTTCAAGGCCAAATACGGCTACGATCTCGGCGTTCCCGTGAACTGGTCGGCTTATGAGGACATCGCCGATTTCTTCACCAACGACATCAAGGAAATCGACGGCGTCAAGGTCTATGGTCACATGGACTACGGCAAGAAGGATCCTTCGCTGGGCTGGCGGTTCACGGACGCCTGGTTGTCGATGGCCGGCAGCGGCGACAAGGGCATCCCGAACGGACTTCCGGTCGACGAATGGGGCATCCGGATGGAAGGCTGTCGTCCCGTCGGTTCGTCGGTCGAGCGTGGCGGCGATGTCAACGGTCCGGCAGCGGTCTATTCGATCGTCAAGTACCTCGACTGGATGAAGAAATATGCCCCGCCGCAGGCGCAAGGCATGACCTTCTCGGAATCCGGACCGGTTCCGGCACAAGGCAACATCGCCCAGCAGATCTTCTGGTACACCGCTTTTACCGCCGATATGGTGAAGCCGGGTCCGGTGATGAATGCCGACGGTACGCCGAAGTGGCGTATGGCGCCGTCGCCGCACGGCGCGTACTGGAAGGAGGGCATGAAGCTCGGCTACCAGGACGTCGGTTCGGCGACCTTGCTGAAATCCACCCCGGTTGATCGCCGCAAGGCGGCCTGGCTCTATCAGCAGTTCATCGTCTCCAAGACGGTGTCCCTGAAGAAGAGCCAAGTCGGTCTCACCTTCATCCGTGAATCCGACATCTGGGACAAGTCGTTCACCGAGCGCGCGCCGAAGCTCGGCGGCCTGATCGAGTTCTACCGCTCGCCGGCGCGCGTGCAGTGGACCCCGACCGGCAACAACGTGCCGGATTATCCGAAGCTGGCGCAATTGTGGTGGCAGAACATCGGCGATGCGTCGTCCGGTGCGAAGACGCCGCAGGCGGCGATGGATTCGCTCGCCGCCGCCCAGGACTCGGTAATGGAACGTCTGGAGAAATCCGGCGTCCAGGGCGCCTGCGGACCGAAGCTCAACAAGAAGGAAACGGCTGAGTACTGGTTCGCCAAGTCGGAAAAGGACGGCAACGTCGCGCCCCAGCGCAAGCTGGCGAACGAAAAGCCGAAGGGCGAAACCGTCGACTACGACACGCTAATCAAGTCGTGGCCGGCCTCGCCGCCGAAGCGCGCCTCGAACTGAGGTCTCTCAAGCCTCGTCAAGGCCGGGCAAGAGCACGTTTTCGTACTCGAAGACACGGCCATCGGGAAAAACTACAGGGCCGGGAGCGATCCCGGCCTTTTTCTAATATACATCCGTCATCGTCCGCCAAAGCGGACGAACCAGTACGCCGCCCGCCTTTCGATTCCATCTCCGGTGCCGGCGATTGCTGGTTGCCCACTTTCGAGGGCACGACGATGACAGGAGTTCACCATGCGCATGATTTTCCGCTGCGATCCGGCGCTGTCGGCGCATCTGCCGCGACCGGTGCCGGCGCGCCGCGCGCTGCCGGACTGGCTCCGCGCCATGCCGGCCAAGGCTCATTCGCAAATCCACGGCCGCGAGATTCGCACGGTCAAGCAATGTCCGCCCTTTGTCGACGCCATGGCCTACGGTGTTTCGATCCTGCTGCCCTGCGATGTTGCCGTCGAGCGTGGCGCGTTCTCGTGGGACTGGGACATCCCCGAGCCTTCGACCTCAGGGCACCCGCGTGCGCCGTTGAGTTTTCATGTCGCCGCCCAGCTACCCGATACGCCGGTTGCCAGGGATGGCCTGGCCGCGATCAAATTCAACAGTTTCTGGACCATTGAGCTTGAGCCCGAATGGTCGTTGTTCGCCACCCACCCCGTCAATCGCGAGGACCTGCCGTTCCGTACGGTTACAGGACTGGTCGATGCCGATCGCTTCCACGATGGCGGCATCAATTTCCCGGCGCTGTGGACCCGGCCGGATTTTTCCGGCGTGCTGCCGCGAGGCATGCCGGTGGCGCAGGTGTTCGCGGTGCCGCGCTCCGCGCCGCAACTCGAATTCGAAACCTTCGATGAGGCTCACCGCACGGCCTATACCAAGACGGTGGCCGAGGTGCTGGCGACGCCCGGCGTCTATCGCAAGCGTTTTCGCGCGCGGCGGGGTCGCCTAGTCTCCGAGTGATTTGCGCAGCGCGGCCTCATCGAGCCAGAGCCGGCCGTGCGGCGCCGAGGTCAGCGCCATTGCGATGGTGCCGAACATGTTTGGCCGCAGCTGATAGGCGCGCGCGTAGGCTTCCATCGCGCCGTCGGGATCGCCGGCTTCCTGCAGTGCGACGCCGAGATTGAGCGCGGCTTCGGCATAGTCCGGCTCTAGTTCGAATGCCCGGCGGTAGGCGGCGGCGGCACCCTGATGGTCGTGCAGGTCCTGGCGGACCAGGCCGAGATCGAACCAGACCGGCGCCGGAGCGTCGAGCCTGGTGGCGCGTTCGAGCAGGCTCGCCGCAGTGGCATGGTCGCCATCCTCCCATGCCAACCTTCCGAGCCGCGCCATCGCCTCCAGATGTTGCGGGATGACCTTCAGAATAGCCCGCCATGCCTCGCGCGCGGCAGGCCGAACACCGGCAGCGTCGAATGTCCGGGCCTTTTCGAGAAAGGCTTCCCGCTGGGGAGCCAGCGCAATCACCCGATCGAGGTGCGCAAGCGCGCCGTCGAAATCGCGGGCGGCGCGGGCAATACGTGCCGCCAGCAGTTGCGCGGCGGCATGGTCGGGCCGTCTTGCGAGACTCTCCTCAACGTGGGCGCGCGCCGCCGAAAGCTCATGCTGTGAAAGCAGCACCGCGGCCAGCAGGTGGTGCAGCATGGGATCGCCTGGCCGGCCGGCAAGACCCTGTTCGCAGAGCCTGCGCGCCTCGTCAGCCTTGCCGGAGTTGAACGCCGCCGTGGCACGGCGAACCATCTCCTCTGCGGTGCGGCTGTAACTCATAGGGTGCATATAGCTGCGTTTGCTCTCTGAATCACCCACGATGTTGGCGTGGCCACCCCGTGAAAGTACGGTGAACAGACCTCGGTTCAACCTTCCTTCATCCCTTTCGCCGACATTCATGGCACCGTTGCGAACGCTGGCGTATCGATGACCGAAATACTGGATGGGGTGATATCGTCCTGGCAGGAGCCGGCACTGGCCAACCGATCGCGGATCGGAACGCGCCAACGCTGGTTTGCGACCGCGACAATCGCGGTTCTGATCGTCGGCGGAGCTGTCGCGACACCGTTCGCCGACACTGTGACCCTGGTCGTTCCCGGCTTCTTTGCCATGTTCCAGGCGGCGATGTTCGTCATCAACCTGTTGTTGGCGGCCCTGCTTTTCATCAAGGGCGAGATCGAGGGACGTAGCGATACCACCCGGTTGGGCGCCGTCTACCTCTATGTCACGCTGATGATCATCGCGCAGATGGCGAGCTTCCCGGGTGGCTTCATGCCGACGCGACTGATGGGTTCGCCACAGACTTCATTGTGGATATGGTTTTTCTGGCATGTCGGCTTTGGCATCGGCATCATCCGGTACGCCTGGTTTGCCAGCCGGCCAACGCCGGCGGCATCGTCATTGCGCCTGACACTCATCGTGGTGCCGGTTCTGGCCCTGCTCGCGACCTGGATTTCGTCGTCCTATGCGGAGATGCTGCCGACCTTGCTGGCCGACGGCCAGTACCTGTTCACCGGCACCGCGCTTTTCATGTTCGTGCCGGTGGGGGCCGTCACGATTGCCGCGCTACTCAGCGTCGTCGCCTTGCGCGCGACGACGCCGGAACGGCTCTGGCTTCTGGTCGCAATGGTCGCCAGCGGCCTCGAAGTCTGGCTTAACTCTCACGGATCGGTGCGCTTCACCCTGGGCTGGTATCTGGCCAAGTCCGGCAGCCTCTGCGCATCGCTGACGGTGTTGCTGTTCTTGCTGCATGACATCACGCTGCTGTACCTTGAGGCGGCCGTGAGCAACGCCGTGCTGCACAGACTGGTTCGGCTCGATGCCTTGACCGAGCTGTTCAACCGCCGCGGCTTTGACGAGATGCTGGCAGAGGAATTCCGCCGCTCGCGACGACAGCAACTGCCATTGGCGGCGGTGCTGATCGATATCGATTTCTTCAAGGCCTTCAACGATCGCTATGGACACCAGGGTGGCGACGATTGCCTGCGCCAGGTCAGCGCCGCCGTCAGGGGCGCGCTAAACCGGCCCGGCGATCATGCTGCGCGCTATGGCGGCGAAGAATTCGTGATCCTGCTTCCGGCAACCGACTTGCCCGGCGCCTTGGTGATCGCGGAGCGGGTTCGTGTGGCCGTTGCGGCGCTTGAGATTCCGCATGCCGGCAGCCCCATGGAGATTGTCACCATCAGCTCCGGCGTCGGTTCATTGCCCTTGCACGCCGACCATACCGCGCCCGAACTGGTCGAAGCCGCCGACCAAGCGCTCTACCAGGCCAAAAAAACCGGCCGCAACCGGGTATGCGCCGCAACCACCGATATCGTCGTCACATCGCCGCTGCTCAGCGCGGAGCTGCCGAGCCCGGTGTCGTAAGGCGTTGGGAAACGTGGCGCCCCCGCAGATCAAAAAAGCGATCTGCAACGGAGCTTGATTCTCGCCACTCTTGTCCGCCCGCCCGTTCGGTTCAGCCCGGCCGGCAACAGTGGGCCGGGAAATCGCACCGGCTTGCCTACTGCGCCGCGTCCAGCACCTCTCCGAGCACCGGATAATCCGTGTAGCCCCTGGCGCCGCCGCCGTAGAAGGTCGCCTTGTCGGGCGGGTTCAGCGGCGCGCCGCGCTTGAGGCGTTCGACCAGGTCGGGATTTGAGATGAACGGCTTGCCGAATGCGATCAGGTCGGCCGCGCCCGCCGCCAGCATTTTGGTCGCGAGTTCGAAATCATAGCCGTTGTTGGCGATATAGGCGCCCTTGAAGCGCTTGCGCAAGCTCGCATAGTCGAACGGCGCAATGTCGCGCGGGCCGCCGGTGGCGCCCTCGATGACATGGATGTAGACGAGCTTTAGCGCGTTGAGATGATCGACGATATGGTCGAACAGCGGCTGCGGGTTGCTGTCGGAGACATCGTTGGCCGGCGTCACCGGCGAAATCCGGATCCCGGTGCGCTCCGGCCCGGCTTCCGCGGCTACGACTTTTGCAACCTCGAGCATCAGCCTGGCGCGGTTCTCGATCGATCCGCCATAGCCGTCCAGGCGCTTGTTGGTGCCGTCCTTGGCGAACTGATCCAGGAGATAACCATTGGCGCCATGAATCTCGACGCCGTCGAAACCGGCTTCAAGCGCGTTCGCGGTGCCGCGTTTAAAGCTCTCGATAATCCCGGGGATTTCCTCCAGCGCCAGCGCCCGCGGCTCGGAGATATCGATAAAGGTGCCGCCGACAAACGTCTTGCCCTTGGCGCGGATGGCGGACGGCGCGACCGGCGCGCCGTGACCGGGCTGCAGCGAGATGTGCGAAATACGTCCGACATGCCAGATCTGAATGAAGATGCGTCCGCCGCACTCATGCACGCGGTCCGTGACCTTGCGCCAGCCTGCGACCTGTTCCCGTGAATAGATCCCGGGCGTGTCCTGATAACCCTGGCCCTGCTGCGAAACCTGGCTGGCCTCGGTGATCAGGAGCCCGGCGGAGGCGCGCTGGCCGTAATATTCTATTGCCAGTGGACTGGGCACCATGCCTTCGACCGCCCGGTTGCGCGTCAGCGGCGCCATCACCATCCGGTTCGGAAGTGTGATCGGGCCAAGCCTAAAGGGCTCGAAGAGTTTGGTCGGCGTGGTCATGTCTGATTTCCAGAAAAAGTGGCGGGTAAGGGGTAGTTGGGTATTTGAGAGCGTCGCGGCAATGGTCCGAGCCACTCGGCTTTTGCACACGAGCCGCGCACAATGTCGCCGAGATGACCGCTATCGAGAAGGAGCGAAAGCGTTGATGTAGGATGATTTATTCGAAATCAGAAAACAAACGGCACGGAGAACCTGCCAGCAAGGGCCCCGATGGTCGAAGCGTACTGGCAAGCGGGGCGAGGTGAGCAGCAAGTGCGCCCGGGGATGACGAGAATATTAACTAACCCCGAGAAAATCGCGTTTGCCGATTTCGACGCCGTTGTGGCGCAGGATGCCGTAGGCGGTCGAGGCATGGAAATAGAAATTCGGGAATGCAAAATGACTGAGGAACTGCTGGCCCTTCAGCGTCATGGTGGTGGGGCCGACGGGAAAGCTGATATCGCGGCTTTCGGCACCATCGAACTGCGAAGGCTTGAACGCCTTGACATAGTCGACGGTGCTGGCGAGCCGCTGCTTCAGTTCCTCAAACGTCTTTTCGGTGTCGGGAATCGCCGGCACCTCGCTCGAGGTCAGGCGCGCGCAAGTTTTGGCGGCGAAATCGCACGCCGTCTGGATCTGCCGCGTGAGCGGAAACATGTCGGGATAAAGCCGCGCGCCGAGCAGCACCTCCGGCGCGACATTCTTCGCCTTGCAGAAGGCCTCGGCCTTGATCAGGACTCCCTGCAGGCTGCCGAGGATTTGCAGGAAGGCCGGAACGGAAGCGTCGTAGAAGGACATGGCATGTTCTTTCGGTTGATGAGGAGAATTTGGCTTTGCCGAGTTGGACGCGTCTAAACTGGAGCATTTTCGGGGTGCCGTGGCCAACCTCCGAGACGCAGCGTCATCGGCCTACGGGCCATCTTAACCCGAAAACACCCTAACGCACGGCCGCCGCTCCCGGCGGAGGCGGCTGGGCGCGCGGTCCGCGCATCCGCACCAGCAATTCGACCGACGGCCAGGAATCGGCGGGCAGGCCGTATTTGATCTGCATCGCCTTGATCGCGCTGCGGCTTTGCTGGCCCATCACGCCGTCGATCTTGCCGACAGCGAAGCCTGAGCGCACCAGTAATTGCTGCAGTTCGCGCAGTTCCGCAAACGGCAGTTGCGCGACCGGCGTCGCCGGGCGATGCATCGGCGGCGCGCCACTGATGCGGGTGGCGAGATAGCCGGCGGTGATCGAATAGATCAGCGAGTTGTTCCACTCGGTATAGGCGGCGAAATTGGCATAGGCCAGGAAGGCCGGTCCCATGCGGCCCATCGGCAACAGCAGCGACGCCGGCAGATCATCGTTCGGCAGCGTGCGGCCGTCGGCGTAGGTCACGCCCAACTGCGCCCATTTCGAGCGCGGCAGCTGGATCGCCAGATCGGCCTGATCCCAGGGAAAACCCGCCGCGAGGTTGAGCGCTACCCGCACCTCCTCCAGCCATGGTTCGCTGCGGCGCCATTTCAATCCGTTGGCGATGTAGTTCGCGGTCGAGCCGATCACGTCTTCGGGGCTGCGCAGGAGATCGCGATGGCCGTCGCCGTCATAGTCGACGGCATAGTCAAAATAACGCGTCGGCAGAAATTGCGTCTGGCCGAGTTCGCCGGCCCAGGAGCCGACCATCTCCGCCGGCGTAAGGTCGCCGCGGTCGATGATTTTCAGCGCGGCGATGGTTTCGTTGGCAAACATCTGCGCGCGGCGGCAGTCATAGGCCAATGAGACCAACGAGCGCAGCGTCGGCAAATTGCCCATGTTGGCGCCGAAATCGCTTTCCAGACCCCAGAACGCGGCGACCACCGGCGGCGGCACGCCGTATTCCTTTTCCGCGCGCGCAAAGGCCGCGGCATAGGTCTTGATCCTGGCCTGGCCCTGCTGCATCCGGTAGCTCGCGGCCATGCGGCCGGCGAATTCGGCAAAGACCTGCCCGAACACGCGCTGGCCGCGGTCGCGGTTGACGATGCCCTGGTCGTAGACCATGTCCGGCGCGGCTTCCGCGATCGCGCGCTGCGATACTCCGGCAGCGACCGCCTGCTGTTTCAGGTCAGCGAGGAAGCGGTCGAAGGACAGACCGTTGTGGCAGGCGGCGCCGCGTGGGCTTGGTGCGGCCAATGGTTTAGCTGGAGCCGCAGCCGGTTGCGTCGATGCCGGCTTCGCAGTGAGCAGCACAGGCAACAGGACCGCGCCGAAAAAAAATAATGCCGTCGAGAAACGCTTCATGTGATCTGCCGAGAGGTGCCAATTGGCGAAGGTTGCGTTGTCGTAACATCGTTCCTCGCCTGATGTCAGCGCCGTTGCGTCGGAGGGCGCAATCGATCATGCAGGCCTATCGCGAAGCGCAGTGAGAGGCGGTCTTCCAGAATCGAATTTTATGTCTATCCAACCGCCCCGGCTCAAGGCCGGGACAACGAGGAAATTGCCTGTGGATTGCCGCGACCTCCGAGTAAGCACGATTCAGGAACTTTTCCTGACTTTTTAGCGATTGCTTCACGACCTCCGACATCGGCAGACCCAGACTGTAACCATTCGCTTCCGACACGGAGGCACTCACACATTTGAGGAGGACCATACCATGAGCATTAGTCAGGGTCTCCAGGGCTTTAATTCCAAGCCCTACGCCGCATGGAAGGGTGAAGTCGGCGATGACCGCCTGTTCTTCGCTGCATTTGATGGAACGACATGGGGTGAACCGAAGACGATCCCCGGCAACAGCAGCGTTGGACCCGGGCTCGCCGTATTCAAAGGCCGGATCTATGCGGCCTGGAAGGGCGAGGAAGCCGACCAGCGCCTGTTCTTCGCGTCATTCGATGGCGTCAACTGGTCTGCCCAGGCTCAGATCCCGGGCGTAGGAAGCAGCATAGGGCCAGAGCTGGCGGAGTTCGACGGCAAACTCTACGCCCTGTGGAAGGGCGAGAACAACGACCAGGACCTCTACTACGCGTCATTTGACGGGGCCGCTTGGTCGTCCCAGACCAGCATGTCCAGCGTGGGCAGCAGCATAGGGCCGACGCTGTGCGCTTTCAACGGCAAACTCTATGCCGCATGCAAAGGCGTGAGCAACGACCAGGGCCTCTATTACGCGTCGTTCAACGGCTCCGAATGGTCGTCCCAGACCCGGATCGCGGGCGGCGCCAGCAGCATCGGACCGGTGCTGGCGGAGTTCGACGGCAAGCTGTACGCCATGTGGAAAGGAGAGAACAACGACCAACGGCTGTTCTACGCGTTCTTCAACGGCAATACCTGGTCAGCGCAGCAAACGCTTCCGGGCAACACCGGGCAGGACGTTCCGCAAAATATAGGTCTGCGCATGCAGTTCCAGGAATCGGCCAACTGGTGCTGGATCGCCGTGGCGACGCGCATCAACCATTTTTACGACCCAGCCAGCAAAGCCACGCAAGGTTCCGTAATGACGGGCGTGATCAAGGAGCTCACCGGCGGGAGCACCTCGTGCAGCCCGAGCGCGGCGGTCCTGGCGGCGAATACCAGCTTGGCAAATGTCCTGGCCGATCCGTACTCCAATGCCGCGCTCAACGTCCTGGACAGCCCTGCCGCCGGCATCACCGGTGGATTTGGGGGCGTTTGTCTAAAAACCGGGGGTGTCGGCGATGCTCTTGACGTCAACGGCAACCGGAACAATCCAGGGGGAAGCCGAAACGACTCACAGGGGTCGATCACGCTGGCGCAGATACAGTCAGAGATCGCCGCGGGCCGGCCCATCGCGGTGGACATCGCCTGGAAGGCACTAAATACCGGACAACACTGCGTCGCCATCGCCGGCGTCCTCAACGATATGCTGTTGATCTGCGATCCTACCGCGGGCGAAACCGCAATCCAGTACGAGGATTTCCCTGCCAGCTACTCGTCGGGGGCGACCTTGGTCAATGTCTGCCTCACCAGAAAGGGCTGAGCTTCAATAGCGCGAGCGTCAGTGCAATGCCGGACATGTGTCCGGCATTGCTTTCAATCTCGTAAAACAGAATTACCGCATGCCATAGCGGCCGCGCAGCACCGCCGCCTCGGCGGCGCGGCCCAGAGCGGCGAGTGCGTCGGCGGCGATGCGGGCGGAGTCCCTGGTGAAGCGATGCCTTACGCCCAATGCTTTTTCGTGAGCGGCAACAGCAACCTCGCTGAACTTGAGCGCATCGGCTGCATTTCCCTCTGCGAGGTGCAGGCGCGCGAGATGGTAACGCGCGCGATTCGTAAACGGATGGTCGGGCTGGATCACCTCCAAGATGGCCAGAGAGCGCTCTTGCAGCGGCCTCGCGGCGGCGAGATCGCCCAGGTCCAGGAGCAGGCCGGCAAGGTGGCTGAGGCTCAAAGCCGTAATGGGATGTGCGGCGCCGAGCACCTTTTCGCGGATGGCCAGCGCGCGCTCGGAGAGCGGCCGCGCCCCCGCAAGATCGCCCTGGGCTTGAAGCATGCGGGCGAGGTTGCTGAGGCCTTGCGCGGTAGCGGGATGCTCGGCGCCTACGACCTTCTCGCTGATGGCCAGCGCGCGCTCGAACAGCGGCCGTGCCCCCGCAAGGTCGCCCTTGGCTTGAAGCATGCGGGCGAGGTTGCTGAGGCTTTTCCCGGTAGCGGGATGCTCGGGGCCAAGCGCCTTCTCACGGATGACCAGCGCGCGCTCGAGGAGTGACGCCGCCCCCACAATATTGCCGGACATTTGCAGCACGCGGGCAAGGTTGTTGAGACTTTGCGCGGTGGCGGGATGCTCGGGGCCGAGCGTTTCCTGGCGGATCGCGAGCGCGCGCTCGAGAAGCATCCCGGCATTCGCGAAGTCGCCCTGGATCACGAGCTGCATCGCGAGGCTGTTGAGGCTCTGGGCCGTATCGGGATGCCTGGTCCCGAGTACCCTCTCGCGGATCGCAAGTGCGCGCTCGTGGAGCGGTTGTACGCTCACGAAGTCTCCTTGGTCCTGAAGCAGGTTGGCGAGATTGTGGAGGCTCTGCGCTGTATCGGGATGGTCGGGGCCGAGCAAGTTTTCGCGGATCGCAAGCGCGCGCTCATAGAGCGGTTGGGCAAGGGCAAACGTTGCGAGCGGTCCCTGCCGGTACAAAGCAAGCCCATTCAACAAATTCGCGGTCCAATCGTCGGCCTGCTGCGGCGGCGCGGCGTCGACATCGACCAGGTCCAACGCCAGCGCATCCAGCCTCCGTGCGCGCGGCCAGGTCTTTGGGTCGTCCAGGACTCCGTCGGGATAGATCGCCGCCACAGCCTCCCCCAGCGCCCGCCGGGCCTGCGTCAGCGCCGCGCCTTCCCGCCTGTGCGCCGCGACCTGGCGCACCAGTCGGTGCAGGCGGATCGTAGCGGTCACGGCGGTGGGATCCCGCTCGTCCCTGATCATTTCGCGATCGACCAGCGAAAAGCAGCGCAGCGCTGCCACGGCCTCGTCGAGGCCATCACCGGCAAGCGACCTCGCCAGCGGCTCGCCGAACTTCTCGCGCGCCTCGGCGAACAGGAACAGCGGTATCGGCTCCGGTGCCAGCAGGGCGGCATGGACGATCAGCGGCTCGGCGGCGGGGTGAAGCTTCGCGGCCTCCGCGATGGCGAGGGCGAAGGTCTTCGCCACCGTCAATCCGTCGTGATACTCGGCCGGCGCATGGCGCGTATCGTCGAGGAAACGCGCCGGCGCGGCCTCGAAGCGCGTGCGATATTCTGCCAGTGGAATATCGAGTCGCTCGCAATAGGCAGCCGCCTGCTCATGGGCTAGCGGCAAGCCGCCGAGCGCTTCCGACAGGGCCTCGGCGGCGGCTCGCTCGTCATCGCGGCCGGTGCGCGCGATCAGATAATCGGCGCCGATTTCATTCGGCCACAGGTGGATTTCGACCGGCGCCGCGATGCCGCGCCAAGCGTGTGCATTCGAGGTGACCAGCACATTGGCGGTCCCGCCGCGCGGCAGATAGGGCTCGAGCGCACGCGCGTCGACGGCGTTGTCGTAGATCAGCAGAATCCCGTTGCCCTCGTAGCGCAGGCGCTCCATCACGGCGGCAACAGCCGGTTCCTCCTTGTCTTCGGCGCCAACCCAGCCGAGCCGCACGCCGAGTGCCGCGAAATCCGCGCGCATCGTTGGCTCGGTCTGCGCCCTGATCCACCAGGTCGCTCGGTAGTCGCCGCGATGGTGCTCGGCATAAGCAGCAGCAAGCGTCGTCTTGCCGACGCCGCGCAGGCCGTGCAGGGCCGTGATGGCGACGCGGCCCTCATGGCAGGCGAGCCTTGCCAGAATCGATGCCAGCGCATCGTCGCGCCCCATGAAATGCATCGGCACCCGGATCGGGATGTTGGAAATCGCCGATGCCTCGCGAGCAGAGGCGATGCCGCGGAGGCTTGCAATCGGGGCCGCGGCAAAGGGGTGCTGATCCGGATCGAGCAACCCGGAAGATGGCCCAACAGCATCGCAGCTCCCATCAATGAACGGCAGGGCGGCGATCGAGGGGCGATCCGGAAGCGTGACGGCCATCGTTGGACCCGTCGCGTCGGCATTCTGCTCCTTGGCGACCAAGGGACCCACAAACCGATAGCCTCGGCGCGGCATCGTCTCGATCCAGTCTGTCCCGCCCGCCTCGCCTAGAACGCGCCGCAGCGCCGCGATCTGGACGGTCAGATTGTTTTCCTCGACGGCGCGGCCGGACCACGCTCCTTCGATGAGCGCATCCTTCGAGACCGGTGCGCCCGGTCGCTCCACCAGCATGCGCAACAATGCGACCGCCCGCCGCCCAATCGCGACCGGCTCCTTGCCCCGGCTGAGCATCTCGGCCTGCAGGTCAAGCCGGAACGGGCCGAACGCATAGATTGTCGCTATCGATACAGACCCGGCGGCCATGATGACCTCCTATGTTTCTGATAGAGATCTGGCTCCGGTCGTTCGATCTGTCTCCCTGCGATAAGCGGGCGTTGCGCAGACTATGTGGTGATACCCATCGTTCAGAGGAAGGGAAGCCACTCTCGATCGTACTATCGGCCGAGACCACGAGCTGTTGTGTGAAGTGCATTACAAAGATGAAAAAATGATATTCGCAGGTTCGGCGCTCAGGAATTGGCGTGAAGGCAAAACCGGCTTCCGGGTGAAGAACCCCGCGCATCCCGGCGGGTTGGTGAAGAGCGAAATCGTCGAGGCGCCGGAGCTGTCGGTAACGGACGCCGCCAAGGCGTTGGGCGTGACCCGCCCCGCGCTGTCGGCCCTGCTGAATGAGCGCGCGGCATTGTCGCCCGAGATGGCGCTGCGCATCGAGAAGGCGTTTGGCGTTTCGATGGACACGCTGATGCGCATATCCTCGGCACACTCATTCTTGTTGGAATGCTCAGCGCGGCGTCCGCCGATACCGATGTTTTCAGGGCCACCTTGCGGCCGGGCGGCCATGACCGCAGCATGGCTGCGAAGCTCGCCGACGGCCGCAAATGTGGCGCTACACGCCAGAACACTTTTGCCGACAGCCCGTCCTTCCAGGCGTGCATGCGATCTCACGGCTGGGTGCTCGACCACGTCATCCAGGATCGATCGGCGAGATTCATCGATCCCGACACCGGATTGAGCTGCTACGATCAAGGCGGCGCATCCATCTGCGAACCCCCGCAGGGCACGGTCAAATACACCAACAGGCACGGCCTCAATTGCACCCGAACCGGCGCAATGAGCATCTGTTCGAATTTGTAGGTGGCGCACTCAAATTGAATCGGTGGGTTTCATCGCGCATGTCGGACAGGCGAGCAAACGTCTATCGCACGTCGTCCCGGCTCAAGACCGGGACGACGGGTGGAGGGTTCGCGGAGCGGAGCCCTCACAACTCCCTGGCATTGCTGAACGCAAACGACGACACGCGGCGGGTGTTTTCGTCGAGGATCAAGGTGCGGGTGACCGGCGGCTCGGCGCGCTGGCTGCAGTTTTCGCGTTCGCACAGCCGGCAATTGACGCCGATCGGCGTGCCCTCGGCTTTCTCCAGATCGATGCCGGCGGCATAGACCAGCCGCGCGGCGTGGCGGATCTCGCATCCCAACCCGATCGCAAAACGCGGCTGGGCCTGCGGATGCGGCGTCACCGGACGGCGCACCATCTGCGCGATCGAAAAGTACCTGGTGCCGTCGGAAAATTCGATCACCTGCTTGAGCAACTGGTCCGGCGTGTCGAAGGTCGAGTGCACGTTCCACAACGGGCAGGTGCCGCCGAATTTTGAAAATGGAAAAGTGCCGGAGGAAAACCGTTTTGAAACATTGCCGGCGTTGTCGACGCGCAGCAGAAAAAACGGCACGCCGCGGGCGTTCGGCCGTTGCAGCGTGGTGAGCCGATGACAGACCTGCTCGAAACCGGCATTGAAGCGCTGCGCCAGCACATGGACATCGTAGCTGAGCGATTCCGCGGCGGCATGGAAGGCCGCATAGGGCATCATCATTGC
>NZ_JBEKXH010000096.1:0-24947 GCF_049512235.1 Bradyrhizobium sp. | reverse complement strand
AAGGGCCTGTTCAACGGCGGGCTGTGGCGGGTGAAGTCGCGGGCGCAGTCGAAATCCAAGATCATCACCATGCGGCTGTCGCCTGATGAAGACTTCGGCCACAGGGTGACAAAGGTCTCGGTCCGCGGCGACTGTTTTGGCGGCGCCATCGAGACCATCCCGTGGGAGCAGCGCAAGCCCTATGACGAGTTCGACTACGGCTATGTGCTCACGGTGCACAAATCGCAGGGCTCGCAATGGGACGACGTGGTTTTGTTCGATGAGAGTTTTGCCTTCCAGGACAGCCGCGCGCGATGGCTCTACACCGGCATCACGCGCGCGGCGAAACGGCTCAGCGTGGTGGTGTGAGGCGAACGGCGCGAACGAGCCGATTGCTTGGTCGCTCCCGCCCCCGGCTCGATATCGGAAAACCCCTGGTCGACCAGCTTCAGCGCAATCGTACCGCTGCAGGATCGGCGCAAATGGGCTAACGCCTTGGATATGCGGTATTTTATTCACGAACTCGTGTCCGTAAGGTGGTAACAATGTCAGTCCCGCTGCGTATCTTGGAACAGCGGACGGGACGGCGCCGACCAGCCATTGCTGCCGTCTGGCCGATAAATCCAAGGACCCGAAAAGGAAGCCCCATGTCCCCCAGCCATCTCAGACGCGTTTCGATCTGCGCTGCCGCACTCGGCGCGCTCGCGGTCGCCGCATTTTTTGCTGCGCCCTCGCGGGCGGAAGACGCCGTGGCGATCCCCGCGCCGGCCCTGGACGCCGCCCCCTCCGAGGGCATTCAGACCGTGGTCGTGGCGGGCGGCTGCTTCTGGGGCGTGCAGGGCGTGTTCCAGCATACCGCGGGTGTCGTCAGCGCGGTGTCCGGCTATGCCGGCGGCAGCAAGGCCACCGCGTCGTATCCCATCGTCTCGACCGGGACGACCGGTCACGCCGAATCGGTCGAAATCAAATACGACCCGAAGAAAATCAGCTACGGCAAGCTTTTGCAGATCTTCTTCTCGGTGGCGCACGATCCGACCGAGTTGAACCGCCAGGGTCCGGACACGGGCACGCAATATCGCTCGGCGATCTTTGCGACCAATGACGAACAGAAAAAGGTCGCGGATGCCTATATTGGCCAGCTCAATGCCGCCAAGGTCTACAAAAGGCCTGTCGTCACCAAGGTCGGGGCGCTGGAGGGGTTTTATCCGGCCGAGGCCTATCATCAGGACTACCTGACGCTGCACCCGACCCAGCCCTATATCGCCTACAACGATATTCCGAAGGTCGAGAACCTGAAAAAGTTGTTTGCCGACGATTATATCGAGAAGCCGACGCTGGTGAGCAGCGCAAAGGTCACGAACTGAAAGCGCAGCGGTCAAGGAGACCCCAAGGAGACGCCAAGGAGACCTCATGTCCGACACCAAGACTTTTCCCGGCAAGATCGAAAAGAGCGAGGCCGAATGGCGCAGGGAATTGACACCGATGCAATATGCGGTGCTGCGCGAGAAGGCGACCGAGCGGCCGTTCTCCGGCGAATACGAGCACGAGAAGCGGCCGGGCACTTATGCCTGCGCCGGTTGCGGCGCGACACTGTTTGAGTCCGACGCCAAGTTCGATTCCGGCTGCGGCTGGCCGAGCTTTACCAGGCCCGCGGCGGAAGGCCATGTCGAAGAGGAGCGCGACCTGAGCCACGGCATGGTCCGCACCGAAGTGCTTTGTTCGAAGTGCAGCGGCCACCTCGGCCACGTCTTCGAGGACGGCCCCGGTCCAACCGGACTTCGCTACTGCATCAACTCGGCCGCGCTCAAACTGCAGCCGAAATAGCTATTTCAGGTTCCTTCTCTGGAACCAAAGGCATGATTATGCTTTGCTTGAAGGGCGTGCCGGCGCATCGATTGGCCGGGCGGCTTGAAGGGGGGAAGCGCCATGTCGCTTGGAACCATACTCATCATCCTCGTGATCATCTATCTCTTGGGCGGCTTCAGTGGCCGCTTCGGAGGCTATGGCTACGGCATGGGCCACTCCGGAATGGGCATCGGCGGCGTCATCCTGGTCGTGCTCATCATCCTGCTACTGCTGGGCAAACTGTGATCCAAACAAGCCCTTGAAAAATAACGGTTTATTGCGGGCCGCGGATCCGGGCGCCGGGATTCATCATCAGCCCCGGCAGGAGTCGCATTTCTGTCAAACAAGCTTATATTAGGGGCTGTCCTGAAATGACGTGTACCGGCGCGCCCCGCTTTGGTTGCGCCCGTGCGATCCGTCCGCGATTTCAAGTTCGCGTTCTCACTAAAAAGATCAGAGGTCCCTGACCATGGCTTCCTTTAGCTTTAACACTGCCGCTGAATTATTCCCTGCCGCGATCCGCAAGAAGAAGCGGGCGGGTTTTGCCTATCGGCGGTTTGGCACCGCGGCCGAAGCTGTTCGCTTCGCGATCGAGGAATTGCCAGCGGATTCGCTGAACGGCGCCTATCTGCAGGTCGATGAAGCCCGCTTCGATCAAAGCGGCATCCGCACGCTTTATGAGAGCCAGGATTTTCCGTTGCCGCGCCGGCCGCCCGCGCCCGCGGCCGCCCCTGCCAGCGACAAGGCTGACGCCGCCGACGCGGCGTAACCGCACCCGATCCCGGCGTTTTGTTGATCTGCCGTCTGCTTAATGTCCTGCGAGCTCGGGGCAGACTGTCCGGCACTTGTACCGGGCTAAAGCGACTGCCTCTCGATCCAGCGCCGCAGCAGCCGCACGTTGCGCATGTTGGCGCGGAACAATACGTCGAATGCGTCGCCGGCGATCGGCACGGTACCGACCACGCCCTGGATCGCGACATTGCCCAGCATGCGCGCCGTGACATGCCAGGGCGCGCCGAGCGAGCGCGCCTCGCGCACCAGCCAAAGCGACAGCGCGGTGGTGATGATATCGCCGACCACCGGGATCAGGTTGATGAGGCCGTCGATGCCGTAGCGGATGTTGGTGCCGGGCAGGATGAAGGCGATGTCCAGAAGTTTCGCCAGCGCATCGAGCCGCGCCAGCCGCTGCTCCCTTGTGAGATTGCCGAACGGATTGGCGCTGGAATGGCCGAAATCGAACCGGACACCCTGAAATCGCGGGTCCAACGATGCCCCCAAGGACTCCCTGGGGATTTCGCGGCCTTCCTGATCGATGATCGGGCCGCGCGCCTCCGCACCGCCAAACGCGGCGCGCGAGGTTGTCCCGGGGCTGGCTCTCCCGGAACGGGCGGCATCGAGGGAAAGAATTTTCTCGTTCGACATCGTCATCACATGGTAACGCGCAAGGCGGCCGCAAGTTGCGTCACGCCGTCGCGGCGGCGTGAACCGCTTTCGGCCTCGTACCCGAAATTCTCACGCCTGCGCCGGCTCTCCGATCGCCTCATGTGACAGAAAGGACGAGACCGTCGTGGGAACAAACCCCACCAGGCCATAAAGCACGAACTGGATCGCGCCGCTGTCCGGTCCGCGCGAGCCATAGACCAATGCCGTGGCGATGAAGGCGATCGCGCCGACCATCAAAACCCGCAAACCCCAGCCGATGCGCTTGACGTGGAACAGAATGTCGTCCACCGCCGCGATCATCAGGGCCGGCAGGATGCCAAACAGATAGCTGTACTGCAGCGTCCTGAAGAACACCCCGAGCAGCTTCTCGACATCGGAAGCGTTGGGCTGATTCCAGTAGCCGGACATATAGGTGGTCGCCAGCAGCAGCAGAAACCCGCCGAGCAGCGGCCCGAGAACCGCAAAAATCAGATACCGCTTCATGTCTAACCCCTCGCCTTTTTGCCAAGCATAGCAGGTTCAGGCACCCCGGAGATACTGGACCCGCTACCGTTTGATGCCGATGTTTGGCGCGTGGCAGAAAAGGCCGAGATCTGCTGCGAGGATCTTCCAGACGGCTGGCGCTTCGGAGATAGCCCGCCGAAGCACCCGCGAATTGATCATGGGCGGCGGATTTTGGCCTGAATTCGATTTCAAGAAAAGACCACGCCGCGTAGCAGGGGAAGGATCCGACATGACCGAACAGACCACTCGCTCCGCCCTGACGCGTCGCGCCGCGGTCGCGGGACTGTTGGCGGCGCCGTCGCTGGCGTTGCCGGATGCTGCGGTCCGCGCCGGCGACAGTGTCGCCATACCTGACGGCCGTGCCGCCACCCCTGGGAGCGTCGCCGCGCCTCGCCTGGCCTTCTCCTGCATTGCGACCCCGCAAGCCGTCGCGGGTCCGTATTATTTCGATCCGAAATTAAGTCGCCTCGACGTTACCGAAGGCCATCCCGGCGTCCCCTTGCGGATCCGCCTGGTCGTGATCGACACCGCTTCGTGCCAGCCACTTAGGGGCGCACGCATCGATATCTGGCATGCCCGCGCCGACGGATTCTATTCCGGCTACCGCGGCCAGGGCGACAACCACAAGATCGACACCACCGGCGGCACCTTTATGCGCGGCACCCAGGAAACCGACGCCCAGGGCGAGGCGCGCTTTCATACCGTCTATCCCGGCTGGTACATCGGACGGACCCCGCACATTCACTTCAAGGTCTTCACCGACCAGCGGAACGTGCTGACCGCGCAGATGTATTTTCCCGATGCGCTGAGCCAGTACCTCTTCGGCAACGTCGACGCCTACCGGCGCAAGCGGCCGCGCGACACCTTCAACGTCAACGACAGCCTGGCGCTGATGGACAACAGCCATGGCGGTTTCTGCGACATCAGGGAACAAGCCGACCACTACCTGGCAACCCTGATCCTTGGCGTCGATCGCAGCGCAACGGCCTGGGCCGATGATGCGTGGCCGCCGCCTGGCATGACCTCGGAATCGATGGCGCGGCATGCCGGTGCCGTGGCGATCGTGCCGGGTGTGCCACGATCCCTGCAGAAGGAGTTCGACTAGAGGAAGCTTGCCGCGAAGGCGTTTCGCGTCAACGCCGCTTGCTACTCGCCCCACACCGCGAACGCGTCGTTGAAGGCACGCTCGCCGGGGGCGCCCTTTTCGATGGCGATGATGGCGCGGCGCTGGTTGGCATAGACCAGCGGCAGGTCGAACCAGGAGCGCTCCTTGAGAAGCTGAATGTTGCGCGCGCGGTCGGCATCGACGTTCGACAGCCCGATCAGGAAGAAGCCGTCGGTGACCTTGACGGCGAGCCCAGCCAGTGGCGTGCCGCGCGCCTGCTCGTTGGACTTCATCAGAATGCCCGGCACGTTCGCGATGCCGCCGCCGGCGAAATCCGGCGGCAGCACAAAGGTAAGTTCCGCGGTGTGGCTGGCCGGCAGCGAAGTGTCGGTGTTGCGGCGGAACAAAATCGACATCTTGAACTTGCGGTCGGGAATGTCGATGTCGGCACGAACCGCGACGTCGGCGCTCTGGCCGGCTGAGGCTTTGATCTGCTCGGTACGCCAGATCACCGAACCGACATATTGCTTGCCTGCGGGATCGGCGGGATCCTCGTCATACAGCACGACGCGTTGCGCCACCGGGGCAACCTGCTCGGACGACCCTTGCTGGCCGACGCGATCGGGAATCTTCGGCTTCGAGAGCGGCGAAGCATCCCTTGGCGCTTCCACCGCCGGAGCCTGGGGCTTGAGCAGGCCGCCGACGGCCGACACCAACGCCTTGCCCCATACGAACGCCACGCCGACCAGGATCAGTACGATGCCGATGGCGATCGCGCTCTTGAAAGGAAAGGCCGTGGCTGACCGGGCGCGTTTCTTTGGCTCGCGGCCCGCGGCAGGGCGGGGACGTGGCGCTTGCGGCGGCGGCGCATAGCGCTCGGCTTCCGCGATGGATTCGTCATAGGAATAAGGCGCGTCGGGATCAGCGGCCGGGTTCTCCGGGCCTGGTTCGAGCCGGTCGAAGTCTTTCGCGCGGCGCGGTTGGCTTGCGCCGCGGCGCGGCCGAGATCGTCGGCGTCGGCGGCGATGTCGCGGAAGCCGCGCATGCCCGGCGCCTGCGGTACGCTGTTGTCGGGGCCGCGGCGCGGCGCGCCGGTTCGTTCGCGGGTCGGCGGCAGCTGCGGGTCCTGCATCGGGACTTGCGGCGGTTGCGGCCGCGGCGCCTCGGCACGAAGATTGCGCTGCGGGCGGTCTTCCTGCCCGACCGGCGGACGCTCGTTGTGAGGCGGCGGCGCGGGAGGGCGCGGGCGCGGTTGTGGCGGCGCAGACTGCGATGGGGACGCCTGCGATGTGGACGGCGGCGGCGCGGCAGGCTGAGACGCGGAAGACGGCGTTGCGGAAGACGGTGTCGACGCCTCGGGCCTGACACTGCCACGCGTGGTGGCGCGGAACGCATCGCCGGCGCGAGCGCCGCCGGCGCGCGAGGCATCGCGGGCGCGCTGGGCGGCTTCGGACTCGACCTTGCGCACGGCCTCCTCCAAAGACAGCCGCTCGCGGGTGATTTCCGACTCGCTCAAGGCCGGCTGCACGCTGCGCAGCTGCGCGATCAGCGCGGAGCGGGCCCGTTCATAAAGCGCGCGCCTGCTCTCGCCGGGAGCACTGGGATCCAGTCCAGCAATGGCGCGCGCGATCAGCGGATAGTAGTCAGCCATCTCTACTCAACAATACAGGCTTTCCGGTAACATCTCGTTAAGCCTCGAACGGGTTCAGGACCAGGATAGTATCCTCGCGTTCCGGGCTGGTGGAAAGCAAGGCGATTGGGCAACCCACCAGTTCTTCGACCCGGCGGACATATTTGATGGCCTGCGCCGGCAGATCCGCCCAGGAACGGGCGTTGGCGGTCGGTTCCTTCCAGCCTTCGATGGTCTCGTAGATCGGCGTCACCCGGGCCTGGGCGCCCTCGCCGGCCGGAAGATGGTCGATTTCCCTGCCATCCAGCTGGTAGCCGACGCAGACTTTGATGACGTCAAAACCGTCAAGAATATCGAGTTTTGTCAAAGCGAGGCCGTGGATGCCGCAGGTCCGCACCGTCTGCCGCACCAGCACGGCGTCGAACCAGCCACAGCGCCGTGGCCGGCCGGTGTTGGTGCCGAATTCGCGGCCGCGCTCACCGATCTTGCGGCCGATCTCGTTGTCCTGCTCGGTCGGAAACGGGCCCTGTCCGACCCGGGTCGTATAGGCCTTGCAGATGCCCAGGACATAGCCGACCGTGCTGGGTCCCATGCCGGAGCCGGTCGCGGCTTGCGCCGCCACGGTGTTGGACGAGGTGACATAGGGATAGGTGCCGTGGTCGACGTCGAGCAGCGCGCCCTGCGCCCCCTCGAACAGAATGCGCTTGCCCTCGCGGCGTTTGACGTCGAGCAGCCGCCATACGGTTTCGGCGTAAGGCAGAAGCTGCGGCGCCAGCCGGGTCAGCTCCCGCAAAATTCCAGCGCCGTCGATTTCGGCCAGACTGAGCCCGCGGCGCAGCGCGTTGTGATGCGCCAGCAGGCGGTCGATCTTGTACGGCAGCGTATCGAGATCGGCGAGGTCCATCAGCCGGATCGCGCGGCGGCCGACCTTGTCTTCATAGGCCGGCCCGATGCCGCGCCGCGTGGTGCCGATCGCGGTGAGCGCGTTGGAGGATTCGCGGATCGCGTCGAGATCGCGATGCAGGGGCAGGATCAGCGTGACGTTTTCGGCGACGCGCAGATTTTCCGGGCTGATGGCAACGCCCTGCGCTTTCAGCTTGGTCACCTCATCGAGGAAGGCCTGCGGATCGAACACCACGCCGTTGCCGATCACCGCAAGCTTCGAGGGCCGCAATACCCCCGATGGCAGCAGCGCCAGCTTGTAGGTCTCGCCGTTGATGACAAGGGTGTGCCCGGCATTGTGGCCGCCCTGGAAGCGCACGACGATGTCGGCCTGCTCCGACAACCAGTCGACAATCTTGCCCTTCCCCTCGTCGCCCCACTGGGCGCCGACGACCACAACATTGGCCATTCGCGGGTATTCCCTCTGCCAAAATCCCGGTACGAGCACGATCGGTTCGGAAAACCGGGGCCCCACCCCGGCTCACCTCCGGGGGCATGCTTTCCCGGATCATCCGCCCAACCCAAATGACGGCCGTGGCCGCTCGCATGCGAGGCATCCCATCGGATAAAGGAAGCGGGCTAACGACGCAAGCAGGAACGGCCGCCCAAAAGGGCTCGAAGCGGGGTTCAACTCATTGATATCCCCTGAAAATTTTCATCCCTCGGCGGCGGCGGCCCGGGCATCGTCCTTAAATGCGGCTGCCGGCCACTTAGATCACAGTGCGCTTCGGCGATACGATACTGATCGACAAAGCCGCAAAAGACAGAGCCAGCGGCATGAGCACGGCGGCGCCTGCGATCAGTCCGGCCGACGGCGATCGCCAGCCATGCTGCAGATAGCCCGCTATCGAAGGCCCGACAGCCACGATGATGTAACAGCAGGAATAAAACACGCCAAATCCAATCGCGCGCTGACTTGTTTCATCTTCGGCCCGGCTGTCTGCCTCCCGTCAATTCGAACGTTTGCCGGCAACCCAATTATCGCTGAGGACATTGGACAATTCCGACAGCTCTTCTTCGGAGATCTCGTTTATCGTCAGCCGCAGCTCCATGATGGCCAGATCGATCAGGTGGCCGGCAAAGCGGGCTCCCCTGGCGACAACGATGTCGCGTTGTTCGGTCAATACCGGAATGACATCACGCAGGTAACGGATCGCAAGCTCATCCATACCGATGCCCCTTGGATGTTCGCGGCGAAGTCGCGACCAGCCAGCGCCGCGTGGTTACGGTTTCCGCGAACAATTCGATGGCTTTGGTCGTCAACATGTGCACCGCATGCGCATCGGTGTTGTGCCGGCCACGGCTCACCGAGGCATCGCTCAGGAACGTAACATTATGGCCTCGATGCGACGCATCGATCGCGGTTGCCAGACAGGCCTCTTCCGCGGCCAGTCCGGCGATTGCGAAATTTCCAATTCGCGAAACGACATCATCGAACAGCGGATTGGCATAGCAGGAAGGTTGCGTTCGCTCGAACACCATATCGGACCGCTTCGGCTCGAACCCCTTGATCCACGAAGAATGCGCGGCTCTTTCAATCGGACCCGGATTACCCGACGGCCTCGTAAATGCAATCGGCAGACCCAGGTTTCGGGCGTGCCGCAAGGCCAAGTTGCAATTCTCCATTGAGCGTGCGAGGTCAAACGCGTGCTCCTCTGCCAATTCGTTGCGGTTTTTCTCTTGCATGTCGACCATGACAAGCAATCGGCTGTGAGATGCGCTGACATAGGCGCGCAGATCGATGACGGAACTCATCGGGACCACCCGCAACCTGCCGACAGAGACGCGCCTCGGCTTGCGGACAATTCGAGAACGCCCGGGGTGTCCCAATGACCCTCCGGGCGAATAATGACGTATGGGTCGGCGTCGAGGGTGATGGTTTGCGGGTGCCTCTCGGTTTCCAGCTTGACCTCCGTGTAGTCGAAGTCGGAAAACGCGAAGTCTCGAGCGCCCGTCATACGCGCAAAGCCGTGCGCTTCCCAAAACTTGACAAATCGCTTCTGGGAATGCGCGTACAGAACGCGATAGCCCTTCTTCCGGCAGAGCTCGATCGCTGCCTCCACAATCTGGCCCGCCAGGCCGGCGTTTCGCTTTTCGTGGCGGACGGCAAGCCGCTCAAGCTTGGCAAACTCCGCGAAATACCGAATACGCAAGCAACCAGCAGGCTCCTCGCCTTTATGGCAAATCAAGTGGGTCGCGGAAAAATCGTTGCCATCGAACTCCTCTTCGAACGGGCATTGTTGCTCGCCCATATAGACCGCGCCGCGGATGGCAATCACCCGCGCCATTTCGTCCATCGATCGAACAACGCGCACGGAAACGGAATCCCGTGGAAAAACTTTCACCGCCGGCATGTCTTCCGAGCGGTCCAGCATCAGCAGATGGGGCGCGAATGCTCCGTCGTAGCAGGCTTCCGGAGTAAATCCGAGCGTCTGCAGAACGCGGCGGCCGTCCTTAGTGACCGACCGCGCATAGAGGTTGACGCCCTGATAAAGCGGCGTCGAGAATTTCTGGAACACCAGCGGAATCGCGGCGGCGATCGCGCCTTTGGCATGGATGGCCCAGACATATATTCCCGCCGGCCGCTCCGATTGCCGGGTGATGCAGGAAAGGTCGGGACGTCGCGTATCGAGGCTGCCGTCGACGAGCCGGCGCGTGCCTTCATGGGTCAACGGCAGAACTGCAAGAAACCCTTCACCCCTGGGCGCGGTGATATCGAACTGATCTCTCCTCGCGATCGCCCAGAATACGTCCGGGTTGCGGTTTGCCGCCGCTTGAACGATCTCGTTGGAGGTCAGGACAGGGATGTCTCGGCGCGCAGCATCCACCAACGAGGCGATGCCGGCCGCATCGACGTTGAAGATCACCGTGCGTTTGGCCAACTGCAACATCGTCATTTGACTGAGCGAGCGAGGTCCCGGGGAACCGGCTTTCTTCCCCGCCTTGTTTACTAAATCCAGGTCGAGAGCGGTCATTGATCGATCTCTAGGTTGTGCATCCATCTGATTTCTGCCAACAATAGAATGACTGGAACGGGGGCTGTTTGTATGCACTCACCTGAGCGCAGGGGTGCGCACCATCGTGCACACCCTAGTGGACGTATAACAAACTGGGACAGTGTCCGGATATTCTTGGAAGTTGCGAGAATAGGCAGCTTTCGGGCCGCGGCTGACGAACTCAATACGTCTGCGAATTTCCTGCGTAATCGGATCTTGGCGTTGGAAAGTGCCTACAACACCACGTTGATGACACGCCACGTCGACGGAGTTCGGCTGACGCTCGAAGGGACCAAGGTTCTCGAGGCCGCTCAACGGATGGAAGAAGCGTCCTTCGATCTGGACCGCGCGCTCAGTCGAACGACGCCGGCATTGAGCGGTGAGGTCCGGTTTGCCATCACCGAAGGGCTCGGCACCTTTTGGGTCGCGCCGCGTTTGATCGAATTTCAACGGGTCTATCCGGGCCTGCTGGTAGACCTGAAATGTGAAATGCGCTCAGCTGATGTGTTGCGTCTGGAAGCCGACGTCGCCGTGCAGCTGGAGGAGCCTGACAAACCGGACCTGAAAAGAGTCAAGATCGGTCGGCTCCACATCATGCCCTTCGTCAGCCCATGCTACGTCGAAATCTATGGAATGCCAAAGGACGCCGACGACATCCGTCAAAATCATCGAATCGTCATTCACGATGCCGACCAGACACGGGCGCAACAGTTGTACGATCAGTACGCCGGCCGCGAGCAACTTGGCTTTGTCGCCATGCGCAACAACGTCAGCAGCGCCAATGTCTGGGCGATCTCCAAAGGTGCGGGCATCGGCTGGCTGCCGACTTATATTCCCGCGGTCGCCGGTCCGCTCATCCCGCTCGACATCGACATCAGATTTCAGCTCGATATCTGGCTGACTTATCATCCCGATGCGAAGCGGATCCCGCGGGTCAGGCAACTGATCGAGTGGACGATCCAGGCCTTTGACGGCCGCAAGTTTCCCTGGTTTCGCGACGAGTTCGTCCATCCCGACGATCTGCAGAAGACATACAAGGGCGAACCGCTGGTAAATCTATTCGCCGGCTTTATCAAAGAGTCACGATCGAAAATTGGCTGAAGGTTTCAAATTCCACGGGCAAAGCGAAGCAATGAGCAACGCGGCAGACGGAGACATCGACCAGCTTGTGAAGGCAAAATGGCTTGCGTTGGGGCTTTCGCAAACTGACATTTTCGAGGTTCTCAATGCTGGGCACGGCAAACCGCAGAAGGACGGCAACCGGCCGAAAGGAATTGATGCCGACCGGATGTTGCAAATCGCGGAGGCGTTCGACATCCCCTGCGATTTCTTTCCAAGCCACATCGCCGGAGTGGCGCAGCAACAACCCGCAGTTGCATCGGCCAGGGATTTTAGCTCGCGGCAAGCCCTGCTCGAACTGCGCCTGTTGCGGGCTTTCCACCAGCTGAGGGACGATCAGACCAAACTGATGCTGATGCATCTCGCGGAACAAATCGTCAGGCGCCAGGCCGAACCCGATCCGGAGCCGGGCGACGCCGGATAGGCCTCGGCTGGACGCGAGCCACCTCGGGGCTCGATGCCTTGGCGTCGAGCAACCGCGGAGTGACAAGACCGCACCGGGACCGGCGCGGCAGCGTGGCCGGTCAGGCTGCGAGCGAGGTTCGTTCGATGGACTTCAGCCGGACCGGCTTGCCGCCGGGCGGATGCCGCGGCGAATGGTCCAGGCTGGACAGCGCCTCGAGGATCTCGTCGATGGAAACCGCACTTTTTGCACCCGGTATGGCGCGCAAGGACGGGCACGATGTCACCGCTGCGGCGTCGGATGCCCAGGATGCCAAAATCGCCTTCTTCTCGGCCCGCGACAAGGTGATATCGGCCAGCACTTCCCGGGGATGATCGAATACCGAGCCGGGATGTAAAATGGCGTTCAGATCAACCACATTTTCATCATGGAAACGGTCTGTATCGGTCATGACGTCCTCCTCGACTCCTTTCGTTTCGGGACGGCCATCAAATTAGAAAAGTGCACAACGACTTCAAGACCGCCCTGCAAAAATTTTTACGATCCGATCGCTCCGATGCGCAAACCCGAGCCTGTCAAAAAAAACCCGGCCCCCTCTTGAAACCGAATTGGCTTGCGCTAATTTTTGGTCTGCCGCGACAAGCGGTCCGGGCGCCCTCGGGGCCCGGCAGAGACGGTCGCCGGCGGTGTCCGACGCCTGCTCGTACCCATCTTGCTCAATGGAGGATTTGGCTATGAGAACTTACGATTTTGCCCCGCTGTGGCGGTCGACGATCGGTTTCGACCGCTTCTTTGATCTGGTCGATGCCGCCCAGCATGCCGGCAGCGACGACAACTACCCGCCCTGCAATGTCGAGCGGCTTGGCGAGGACCGGTATCAGATATCGCTGGCGCTGGCGGGCTTTGCGCCCGACGAGATCGCCATCACCGCCGAGCAGAACGTGCTGACGGTCGAAGGCCGCAAGGCCGACAAGGCCCAGCGCGAGTTCCTGTATCAGGGCATCTCGTCGCGGCCGTTCAAGCGTCAGTTCAATCTCGCCGATTATGTCCAGGTCAGGGGCGCAGCGTTTGACAACGGGCTGTTGCAGATCGAACTGATCCGCGAAATCCCTGAAGCGATGAAGCCGCGCCGCATCGCGATCAACGGCGCGCCGGCATCCAAGGTCCAGCAGATCGAGACCCGGGCGGCGTGACCGACAGAGCCGATTGAACGCCAAGCCTCGCGGCGGACCGCCGCCGCGGGGTCATCTAGCGACCGTTCTGCCCGCACACCATTTCGCGGTCAACCTGCCACAGCGATATGCGCTGCTCGGGCGGCAGATACATCCCATCGCCGGGCTTGACGTCGAAGGCGCTGTCGAAAGCAGTCTGGTTACGCAAGCTGCCGTTGGCGCGAAATTGTCCCGGCGCGTGCGGATCCACCTTGAGACGTTCGATGCGGGCTGCATCGCGAACCTTGTCGCGCCAGATTTGCGCGAAGCTGATGAACAGCCGCTGCGTGCCGGTATAGCCATCGATGACCGGCGCGGGGCAGCCGTCGAGGGAAAGCCGATAGGCCCGCTCCGCGATTGCAAGGCCGGCATTGTCGGCGACGTTCTCCCCGAGCGTCAGCGCGCCATTGACGTGATAACCGGGCAGCGGGCTGAAGGCTGAGTATTGCGCGACAAGACTGCGGGTCTTGGCGTCGAAGCGGCTGCGATCTTCCTCCGTCCACCAGTTGCGCAGATTGCCGTCGGCGTCGAAGCGGCTGCCCTGATCGTCGAAAGCGTGGCTGATCTCATGACCGATTACCGTGCCGACGGCGCCGTAATTGGCGGCATCGTCCGCCCCGGCATCAAAGAACGGCGGCTGCAGGATGGCCGCGGGAAACACGATCTGGTTGCGGCTCGCGCTATAGAATGCATTGACGATCTGCGGCGAGGTGAACCATTCCGCGCGGTCGACTTCATGGCCGAGCTTGGCCAGCCAGAAATCGTAGTTGAACCGTCGCGCCCGCACGACATTGCCGACCAGATCGTCGCGGCGGATGGCAAGCCCGCCATAGTCGCGCCATCTCGCGGGATAACCGACCATCGGACGAATTGCCGTCAGCTTGCCGTCGGCCTGGCGGCGGGTCTCGGGGCCCATCCAGTCCAGCGTCGCAATGCTCTCGCGATAGGCGGCCATCAGATTGGCGATCAGTGCGTCGGCGCGAGCCTTGCTGGCCGGCGGAAAGTAGCGTTCGACATACAGCCGGCCGAGGGCAAAGCCGATCAGGCGGTCGGCGGCGGCAACGGCGCGCTTCCAGCGCGGCTGGATTTCCGGCACGCCGCGCAGGGTGTGCTGTTCGAAGGCAAAATCCTCGGCGGCAAAGGGCGCCGAAAGATAGGGCGCATAGGCGCTGAGCAGGTTGTACACCAGATAGGTCCGCCACGTCGCCAGCGGGACCTCGCGGAGAATGGTGCCGACGCGCTCGAAATAGCTCGGCTGCGCCACGATCACGCTGCGAATGTCCGCGCCGACGCCGGCGGCGGCCAGGTAGGATCGCCAGTCGTCTCTCTCCGTCAGCGCCGGCAGATCGGCGATATCACGCTTGTTGTAGGTCTTGAGCGGATCGCGGTTCTCAACCCGCGTCCACTGCAACCGCGCCAGCGCGGTCTCAAGCGCAACGATCGCCTCGGCATCCGTCTCCGCTGCGGGCTCGCCGGCGAGCGAGAGCAATGTGACGATGTGCTGGCGGTAGGCGGTGCGGATCGCCTGAAAATGCGCATCGTCCTTCAGATAGTAATCGCGGTCCGGGAGCCCGAGCTGGCTTTGCCCCAGATGCGCGACATAATGCGTCGCGTCGCGCTCGTCCGGCCCGATATCCAACCCCCAGGGTATGCGCACCCAAAGCCGGGACAAATGCGCGAACAAGACAGGCAGATCCGCCTTGTCGCGCAGGCCGCGGATCCGCCCCAGTTCGTCGCCCAGGCCGTCGAGGCCCGCGGCCTCGACGCGCGCCTCGTCCATGAACGAGCCATAGAAATCGGCGAGCTTGCGCGGCTCGCCGCCTTCCGGGCTGTGCGGATCGATGCCCTCGATCACGTCGCGCAACTGCTGCTGGGTGGTCTCGCGCAGCGCGGAGAAAGTATCCCAGGCGGCACGATCGGCCGGTATCGGCGCCGTCGCCTGCCATTTGCCATTGGCGTACGCCCAAAAATCGTCCTGAGGCCGCACCGTCAGATCGATTGCCGACAGGTCAATGCCGGAACGAGACGCCGCCAACACCGCTGCAGGAAAGGCCGCGGCGAACGCCAAAGCGAGAATGACTTTTCGCAACATCGGGGCAGGATAGACCAAGCCTCTGATGGTTTCCAATGGCTGAGGAGGTTGCAACGCACGCCCTGCGATGGCGCCCGCGCGCATGGTCGCGATGCGTCCTGCGCCATTGATACCTGACCGAATTCCGTGTCTGTGCATCAGGCCGGGCAAGATTACCGGCCCGGGAGCTGACGCCGGGCCGGCCGCGGCGTCATGGAACGAGGGGCCGAGAGCCGCCACCAATGTCTGCTTCCGATCAAACCTCTGACGGCGCCGCTCCCGGCATCTGGCTCGCCAACCAGCCCTATCTCTTGCTCTCGTTCACCGCGCTGTGCTGGGCCGGCAACGCCATCGTCGGCCGCATGGCCGCCGGACATATTCCACCGGTGACGCTGTCTTTCCTGCGCTGGGCGTTGGCATTTCTGATTATTCTTCCCTTTGCCTGGAAGCATCTCAGGCGCGACTGGGGCGCAATCCGCCGCCACCTCGGCACCATGATCGTGCTGTCGGTCACCGGAATCGGCACCTTCAACACCATGCAATACTGGGCGCTTGAACATACCCAGGCGCTCAACACGCTGTTGCTGCAGTCGGCCGGACCGCTGTTCGTCGCAGCATGGTCGCTGATCCTGCTCGGCGTCCGGCTGACGCTGGCGCAGGCCGCCGGGATCGCGCTGTCGCTGATCGGCGTGCTGGTGATCCTGCTGCACGGTGACCTCACCGCGCTCACTGGCATCGCCTTCAACAAGGGCGACCTCATCTTCACCGTGGCGCTCCTGATCTTCGGGCTGTATTCGGTGCTGTCCCTGAAGCGCCCGCCAATTCACGGCCTGTCCTTCGTCGGCTTCACCTTCGGCTGCGGCGCCGCCTGCCTGATACCGCTGTGGATCTGGGAACTGTTGGCGCGCCCGCGGATCCAGCTGGATAGCACCAACCTGCTATTTCTGTTTTACGTCGCGGTGTTTCCCTCAACGCTGGCCTATCTGTGCTACAATCGCGGCGTGCAGCTGATCGGCGCCAACCGCGCCGCGCCGTTCTTCCACGTGGTGCCGGTGTTCGGCGCCGCGATGGCGTTCGTCTTTCTCGGCGAGCGCCCGCAAGCCTTTCACGTGATAGGCTTTGCGCTGGTGCTGACCGGCGTTTTCGTGGCCTCACGAAAGCCGGCCAAGGCGGGCTAGGCTTTGAGCGCATTGCAGCATCCTGAATGATTGGCTTCGCGCATCAGGCTGCCCTATGATACGCCATCATCGCATCCGGGACCTCCCTCCATGCAGCAGCCATTCGACCGCGCCGCCGAGGATCTCGGCAACTCGATCCATCTCGAACACGTCAATGTCCAGGTGCCCGACCAGCGGCTGGCCACGTTGTTTTACGTCGCAGGCCTCGGGCTCACGCGCGACCCCTATCTGATGGTGTCCGACGGCAATATGTGGATCAATGTCGGCCGCAGCCAGTTTCACCTGCCAAGCGGCGAGGCGCAGGTAGTGCGGGGCCATACCGGGATCGTCATGTCAGGCCGGGAGGCGCTGCTCGACCGGCTCGCCTCTGTCGCCGACAGGCTGAACGGCACCGCGTTCGCATTCGCCGAGAATAACGAGTATGTCGAGGCGGTCTGTCCGTGGGGCAATCGGGTTCGCTGCTATGAGCCGAACGCCACCCGCTTTGGGCGCATCACGCTCGGCATCCCCTATGTCGAGTTCGACGTACCGGCAGGCACGGCACCAGGCATTTGCGGCTTCTATCGGCGAATCCTCGGGATGCCCGCGGAGCTCAATAACGGCGATGGCATCGTGGCGCGCGTCAAGGCAGGCAAGGACCAGGTTCTGCAATTTCGCGAGACCGACCGACCGCAGCCGGAATATGACGGACATCACGTGCAGATCTACATCACCAACTTCTCCGGTCCCTACCGCGAGCTGTCGGAGCGCAATCTGATCTCCAGGGAGGACAACCAGTACCAATATCGCTTTCGCGACATCATCGATCTCGCCAGCGGCCGCCATTTGTTCACCTGTGAGCACGAAGTGCGCAGCGCCACCCACCCGATGTATCTGAGGCCGCTGATCAATCGCAATCCGGCGCAGACCAACCGCACCTACGCGTCGGGCTATGACCAATGGCATTGGTCGATGCAGCCAGACGCGTACGACGGAGGATAGCGGCCGGGATCGTCAGGCCGTGCCGCGGCAAAACTGTCGAAACTAGAACACGCGCAGGGCCTCGCGGCTCCGGGCACTGGTCCTGTCAGCTCGCCAACGGATTCGGCCGCATCTGCACTTTGAACACTTTCGGAAGCACGCCCTTGCCGCCTTCGCTGTGGAAATTGGCGCGCGTGCCCGAGGTGGTCCAGAGGCCACGGCCTTTCCAGCCGGCGTTGGCGTCGTCAATTCGCCCATCGACGTTCTTGCTGAAAAAGCCCATCGGATAGGGAACATGGATGTTGACGAACTTGCCGTCGACCAGCGCCAGCAGGGACTCGCTGCCATTTGCCGATGCGATCGGCACGTTGGCCCCGAGGCCGAGCGTATTGTAGCGATCGACCCAGACATAATAAGCGTGGTCGGCGCTCCCTTTTTCGCTCACGCCCTTGAATTGCGGTCCGGGGAAGCGGTACAGCGTCCAGCCTTCGAAACATTGCTTGCCGGTCGCAGCCTCAGGCCCGGAGAGCGGCGACTTGCATTTGGATCGATCGAAACTGGCGAGATGTCCGCTGGAGAGAACCGTCCAGGCAACGCCGTTCAGATCGACATCCAGGCCCCGCGCGCCGAAGGCGCCCTCGGGCGGCTGGAAAATCTCGGAGACCGCGGTGTGGGCGGGATCGCTGCCCGGAATCAGCCGGATCAGATAGCTCGATTGCGGAATACGCGAGAAGCCCGTGCCCATCGACTGGCCCCAGATCACATCGCCTTTCGGGCTCGGCATCACGCCGTAGAACGCCGCCTTGACCCATTTATCCTTGGCCGGATCGGTGGGCTGATCGGCCGCGACATAGGCCGCGCGCGTGCCGGAGCCGGTGACATTGGCAATGATCGGGGTCCAGCCCTGCGAGGCGACCTCGTCCCCGGTCGCATCGAATTGCCTGGTGTTCAGCCAGCCGGCGACGCCGCTGTAAGGTTGTCCCGCGCTCAGCCAAAGCGTGTCGTTGGCATCGAAGGACAGATGCTGCGTGGTGAAACAGGTATTGATCAGCGTCCATTTGTCGGTCTTGGGATCGTAAACCGACAGCTGCCGCGCCGATTCGGCGAGCGGTGCCACGATCGCGGAGGCCAGCTCCGAGCCGGCCTTGCAATAGGCCGGATTGGCGGCCGGTCGAATGCGCGCGGTGAACCAGACCCGGCCCTTGCCGTCCATCATCGGATTGTGAATGCTGGTGTGACTATCCCAGATCGGCTCCTCGCCCCAAAACACCGAGGTCCCCTTGGGGTCATCCTGGGTGCTCGCAGTGGCGGGGTCCCGGTAGGGATGCTTGATCAGCCTGGTGGTGTTGTGAACGGGGTCCAGCACCGGCACGAAATCCGAACTCTCTTCCGGCGAGCCGTAGATCGGGCCATTGGCATTGACGGTGGGATTGCGCTTGTCGGTCGATATCGCGTCGTGCAGATACATCTTCGGCGTGCCCCAGTCCCAGGCACTGATCACCACATTGCGCTCGAGCCCTTGCGGACGCTCCGGCCTGGCGAACGGAAGTTCGCCCGCCGCGATCCGATCGGTCCAGTCCGCATACATGCGATAACCGCGGTCCGGCCCGAGACGCGTGATCGCGACCGCCATGCCCGCCATCGCCTGCCCGGACTGCAGGCGACGCGCCCACATATCAGCCGAGTTGGAAAAATGTCCGAGTTCCGGGCTCGGCGAACGAATGTTCTTGCTGCCAAGCGCGTGGCAGGATTGGCAGGAATTCTTCACCGTATCGATCCAGTCGGACTGCGTCTTCATGCCCGCGGGGATGCCGCCCGGACTGCTGTCCGATCCCGGAAACTCTTGCTCGCCGGGAATTTTCAGCATCGAGTACCAATACATCCCCGGGTAATACTCCGCCGCGGCCGCAGCACTCGGCGCCGGCTTCGCGGTCAGCTCGATGGTGCTTCCGGGAACAGCGTCCTGCTTGTCGGAATCGACCAGCCCATAGCCGCGCACCCAGATCTGGTATTTCGCCGCAGGCAGCTCGGGAATGACGAAGCGGCCGAGATCATCCGACACGACCATCTTGGCGAATTTGGTCGGAAGGTCGGATGTTTCCGCGATCACCCAGACGCCGGCTTCGGGTCCATTGGCTCCCTTGACCTCGCCACCGATGGCGTCGGCGCCGACGACCAGTTTCGTGTTCGACTGAGCGTTGAGCGGACCGCAACACACCATGACAACGGACAAAAAGGCGAAAGCATAGAGGCCTGCGCGCTGACAGCAATGAAAGATCACGGTGTTCGCTCCCTGGTGCAGTCGAGGCTTCGACGTCCCGCGACATTGTCGGAATGAACTTTTATAATCCTGTCATTCGGCGCCTGGAAGACGTCGGGCGCCGATCCAATGAAATAACTAGCCAATGCCCGAACGAATTGGGTCATTCGCCACGGAAGCCGGTGCGCTAGGCGCGCCCGGGCTGCCATGGGATGAGGTTGACCGCGACATGGCGCGGGCATCCGAAGCTTACGGGAGATTCCGTCCAAACTGGCGCGAAGCGCCAAACTGGGCTTGTTGCGTAAGTGTCCTGGTGGTTGTCTCTGACGCTTCATGCCCGCGCCGACGCGATGCTCCCATGAAGACATCAATGTCGGCCTGAGCCCAGGCTGCTTCGCCGAGACCGCCCAGCTTGCGCCTAACTCCGGACAAATCCCGGCCGCATTAGCTGACGGCATCCGCCCATCGCATCACTTTGACTTTGCGCCGAGGACCACTGTTCTGGCGCTTTGGTAGACAGTATCGGGCGGTCGGCACTTCATACTGACAATATTGATCCGGCGACCGACCCGCCGCGACTTCATCCATTAATAAGACAAGTTCAGCGGCCAACATCTATCGGCACCGAATTTTCGGCAGGCGGCCGACGAGATCAAGGGGGCTAACGATATCGCGCAAGGCGCACGCAAGTACATTCAGCGCTCACGACTACCCGAGAGAGCAAGAGATGTCTTTTGCAACATACAAATATTTTTCGAAGGGAACTGTAAATGACATTTTGGACCAGGTTAGCGGCCGTGTTAATGGTAACGATTGCGCTTTGCGGCTCGAGCTTTGCAGGACCGCCTCGAACCCAGAATGGCAAGCCGCCCTCTGCCATCTCGAACGAGGCAGAAATTCGAGATCGGATCAATGCCTGGACAGTGGGTCTGGCCGGTGGTCTGCTGGAGGGGGCCCCGATCCGTTTCGCCACGGAAATCGCCCGCGTCGTGAACGACGGCGGTGTAGTGCACGTCCTCCCGATCGTAACCCGTGGTCCCACGGAAAACGTCAATGATCTGCTGTATCTCAAGGGAGTTGATGCGGCCATCATCAACAGTGACGCGCTCGAAGAGTACAAGTCGCAGGTACCGCAGATTCAGCAGCGCATCACCTATGTACTCAATCTGTTTCCTTCGGAATTGCATATCTTCGTTCGGCCGGAGATTCGATCGCTCGCGGATTTGGCAGGCAAGAAGGTCAATTTCAATACCCAGGGTACGGCCGCCGCCTATTCCGGTCCCCTGATTTTCAGCCGCCTTGGCCTCGATGTCGAGAAGACCTTTGTTCCGCACCCGGTGGCACTCGAGCAAATGAAGCGCGGAGAGATTGCCGGCGTCGTATTTGTCACTTCGAAGCCGGTCGATGCGTTCGCGAAGGGAAAATGGGAAGAGGGTTATAAATTCCTGCCGGTCGAATATGGTCCGAAATTCAGCGACTACTATCTCCCCTCGTTTCTTGACTCAACAGATTATCCCAACCTTGTGGCGAAAGGCGACCGGATCGCCACGATCGCGGTTCCCACGATTCTGGCTTCGTTTAACTGGCGGCCTGACTCGCCGCGCTATCATCGAGTCGCGCGCTTTGTCGACGAGCTTTTTAGTCGGGTGGATAAATTGCAGTCACCGGGTTTCGACGCAAAATGGAAGGACGTCAATCTGACCACTCGATCCCCCGGGTTGGAGCGCTTTCGAGCCGCTCAGGAGTGGCTTGATCGCGCCAGTAACGCCAAGCAAATTGAGAAGCCCTGATGCGGGCTCTGCTGGTCGCCATCGTTGTTGCAAATTTGGGCGGCGCCGCTTGCGCTCAACCTGCGAGCCAGGACGTTCAAAGCCTGGAGGCATGCTTCCAGTCAGCTCGCGAAACCGATGCGGTTTGTTCTAACCCGGCGAACGACCCGGCTCGGCGCCTGGAATGTATCCAGCAGGCGCGCACGGCGCTGCTGCAATGCATGGAACAGGTCGGGCACGGCGCGTCTGCCGAATCAGCAGCTCCAGACATCCCCACCGGCACCGTCCCGCCAGCAACAGCTGCTGCAACGAGTGTGCCAGAAGCGCCCAATGCTCGTGCGGCCTCCGACAAGCCCGCCGCTGCTGCTCGTGCTGCTCCTGCTCCTGCTCCTGCTGCTCCTCCTCCTCCTCCTCCTCCTCCTCCTGCTGCTCCAGAAGTGCCTGTTAGAGTCGTTGAAACCCCTGTAAAGCAGGCCGACCCAGGTTGGATCGTAAGTGAAACAACATCGCCCGTGGATTACAAGCCTCTCATCACCGCGGTCCTCCGCTCGACATCAGGCGCGAACTCTCTGGCTCTTCGCTGTCTTGGAGCGCGCACCGAACTGTTGGTGCGGATCGAGGAGGCATTGCGCTCGTCGCGCAGCGGTGAAGTCCAGGTTGCCTATCAAATCAACGACCAACCCTCGGTCAGACTTGCCTGGGCTCAGTCCCCGGATGGAAAGATCGTCAGTTACAAGGAAGATGCAAGCAATCTTTTGCAGTCCTTGCCGGAAGCTGCACGGCTGAAGATAAGCATATTCGATGGCGCGGACTCCGGCCGCGATGCCTCTTTCCAGCTCAATGGATTGGATGCGGTCCGGAAAAAACTCGGAACGGTATGCAAGTGGACGCCGGCAAACAGGATTTCTTCGGGGAAACCTTGAGCGGTCGGAATAAATCTGCCGCAGCTACGTCAGTTCGTCACGGCCGGACGTAGCTCCAGCCCTTTTCCTGCAATTCCATCAAACGAACGACGCCCGATGGAACGAGGACGGCCTCAGACAGCACGGCAATCGGGTGCCCCTCCTTTTTCTCCATGTTTTCCTTGGTATTGTTGCATGCTGAAAACTGAATCTTGCTGGGAAATGCCAAATCCTTGAAACTCTTGATGCGTTCCTGTACCGGCGACGTATCAGCACGCAGCATGTTCAGCCCAGGGCCATAGGCGACGACGTCTACATGCACGTCCTGACCCTTGGCGCGATAATACTCGATCACGTTGGTGGCGTTGTTCAGCGCGAGGTTCATGACGGCCGGATCATTCTGATCAACCTGAATAAGCAGACGGTGACGCTCTGTGGAACTGTGCCGTTTCGTATTGCTTGCGCATCCCGTACTCCCTTTGGAGTCACATGCTCCGGAAAAAACCGAACCAGATTAACATTCCTGGCGTCAACCAGAATATCTTTCGCGGTCAACCAAAAACGGCCGCAGTTCTATGCAGTCATTCACTTCCGGCATCAGACAACCTTAGCGGGTCTGAACAACGCTCCGCGCCAAATCCTGATGCCTTGCCCCGATCATCGGCCACAGCGCTGCAAGCGCGTTGTGCCATCCACTAACCCCCCGTGAATTTGCTGTAGGCTTCGGCGGTCGCAATGATCACATGCTCGGCGCAGCCGTTGCGGCGATGCGGATCGCAGCGGCTTTCGTAATCCGCCGATGTCATCATGTCGATGAAGGCCGCCACACCGGGATAATATACCAGCGCCATGTAGTCCCATTGCTGGGCCTGTTGCGGGCCAAGCGCCACCGCCTTGGTGTTGCCGGTCCACAATAGGGTGCCGCCGCGCGCCTTGATCATCGGCACGGTCAGCGCACTGTAGCGCAGGTAGGCGTCCCAGCCGCTGCCGTTGCCGTCGAGCGAGCGCTCGCGGAACCGCATCAGGTTGACCATCACGACCGGCCCCTGATGCTCCAATTCCGTCAGGCCTTCGATATTCAATAAATCCACGGCCATGGCCGGCTCCTTGGGGTATAATCGAGCGACGCGCGCTGGTTCTGATCGCAAAGATTGTGCCACACCGAAATCGGGAGGAAAGAGAAATGTCGCAGTTCAAAGTCGTGACGCCGAAAGGCGCGAGTTTCACGGTCGCCGGCGGTGGCTATGCCTTTGAAAAGGAGGCGCTCGATCCGATCGGCGCCGAGATCGTCGAGGCCCCCGCCAATGAGGCGGAATTCATCGCCGCCGCCAGGACCGCCGACGCCATCTACGCCAAGGGCATGCCGATCTCGAAGGCCATCATCGACGCCCTTGAAAACTGCAAGGTCATCACGCTCGGCAGCGTCGGCGTCGACAGCGTCGACGTCAAGGCGGCCACCGCGCGCGGCATCCCCGTCACCAACATTCCCGACACCTTCATCGAGGAAGTCGCCGACCACGCCATGATGCTGTTGCTGGCAGGCTTTCGCCGCCTGGTCGCGCAGGACCGGATGGTCCGCGAGGGCCGCTGGGCCGAAGGCCGCCCGGCACTGCTCAGGATTCCGCGGCTGATGGGGCAAACGCTCGGCTTCATCTCGTTCGGCCGGGTGGCGCGCGCGGTGGCCAAGCGCGCAGGCCCGTTCGGCCTGCGGATGGTGGCGTATGATCCCTTCATATCCGAAACCCTGATATCGGATCAAGGCGTGCTTCCGGCGACGCTGTCTGAGGTGCTGTCGCAGTCCGATTTCGTCTCGATGCACGCGCCGGCGCGGCCCGAAGTTCACCACATGCTCGGCGAAACCCATTTCAAGCAGATGAAGCCAAACGCGATCTTCATCAATACCGGGCGCGGCGCGACCGTAAACGAAGAGGCGCTGATCAAGGCGCTGCAGGAAGGCTGGATCGCGCATGCGGCGCTTGACGTGCTGGAGAACGAGCCGCCGTCACACAATAATCCGATGCTGGGCATGGAAAACGTCACCCTGACAGCCCACGTCGCCTCGGCCTCGGCGCGGTTCGACGAGGCGCGCAAACGTCGCGTCGGCCATGAATTGTCACTGGTGCTCTCCGGCCTGTGGCCGGTGAGCTGTGTCAATCCTTCGGTGCTGCAAACGACCTCGCTGCGGCGCTGGCAACCCGTCAGCATGGAGCGCGGCCCGAACAGTTAGGTGCGGTCTAACCCACCGGCTGATAGCGCCGTGAAAAAAGCCAGAGCCGCGAAGGCGTACGCCAATTCCTGGTCCAGCCGCGCCTTGAGAAGGCGCGGGGTCACCCAAATTGAGAAATGCGCGGAGCTTGAGCGGCACAGGTTTTTGCCGACAAACTGCCTGTCTCATTCACGCCGACGATAACCGACATCGCCTCCAAGCGGCCCATCTGCCCCGCTTTTCCGAATTTCGAGAAGTTCCTTCTCAATTATAAAGGCTGCTCGGCGACGCTGCAATCCGATAATCCTCGGATCGCTGCGGGCTGTCGGATGAGCGATCGGGAAACGCGTCCTGACGAAAGTCAACTCGCATACGGAAAGCGAGAACGTCATGGAACTTTCAAAACAACATCAGCTGTCGCGAC
>NZ_JBEKXH010000095.1:0-17162 GCF_049512235.1 Bradyrhizobium sp. | reverse complement strand
AACCGGCTAAGATATTGATTAACCTTGCTTATTTATGATAGGCGTTCTCTGATATCGCCGTTTGCTGCCGCTTTCACTACCCAATCGTGTGGGTGCGCTTGTCTATTGCAACCTGCCGGGCCGCGTCAACGCGCTCTCCGGCATCAGCTTCCATGCCGGGCAGGGCATGCGGGTATGGGTCAAGCCTAATGCCGATCTCTCCGGTAGCAATGGGCCTGTCGCCGTCGTACGAACACCCCTCCATCGAAGCAATCGTAGGTGCCGCCGCCCGAGGCGCCCGTCCATGCGCTACGAAAATCGTTCGTTGGATGTCCAAGCCGCGTCGTTGGATCTACGCCGCGCGCACCGAGTTCAGAAACCTGCCGACCTCCTGCTTCAGCCGGTCGCTTTCGCCCGACAGCGACCGCGCCGCGGACAGCACCTGCGACGAGGCGCTGCCGGTTTCATTGGCGCCGCGCTGCACGTCGGTGAGGTTGGCGGAGACCTCGGTGGTACCAAGCGAGGCTTGCTGCACGTTGCGCGATATTTCCTGCGTGGCGGCGCCTTGTTGTTCGACGGTGGTGGCGATGGTTGCGGCAATTTCGGATATCTTGGCTATGGTATCGCCAATCTCCTTGATCGCGGCCACCGAAAGGCCGGTGGCCGACTGGATGCCGCTGATCTGCGCACTGATTTCGCCGGTCGCCTTCGCGGTCTGCTCGGCCAGCGCCTTGACCTCCGAGGCCACGACAGCAAAACCACGACCGGCGTCCCCGGCGCGCGCGGCTTCGATGGTGGCATTGAGCGCCAGCAGATTGGTCTGGCCGGCGATGGTGTTGATCAGTTCGACGACATCGCCGATGCGGTCTGCGGCCTTGGCCAACTCGCCGACCCGGTCATTGGTGTTGCGTGCCTGCTGGACGGCAGCCGCTGCGATGCGGGCAGAGTCCTGCACCTGCCGGCTGATCTCGTTGACGGAAGAGCTCATCTGCTCGGACGCCGACGCCACCGACTGCACGTTGGCGGAAGCTGCCTCAGAAGCCGCCGCGACCTTGGTGGTCAGTTGTTGCGCGCGGGCCGCGGTCGCCGTCAGGGTGGTGGCGGAAGATTCGAGCTCCGAGGAGGCCGCCGATACCGCGTTGACGATCTTGCCGACCGCACCTTCGAAATCGTCGGCGAGCTTCGTCATCGCCGCCTTGCGCTGCTGCGTGGCGCGCAGTTCGCCGGCCTGCTGTTCGGTCTTCAGACGTTCGACTTCGAGACCGTTTTTCTTGAATATTTCGACGGTGCGGGCCATTTCGCCCAATTCGTCGCCGCGTCCGACGCCAGGAACGGCAACTGCAAAATCGCCCGCGACCATCTCGGTCATGGCGCCGTTCAACCGGGTCAACGGGATCGTGATTTTCCGCACGAGGTAGACCGCACTTGCGCCCGCGAAGACCAGGCTGATCAGGAGTATGCCAACAACTGTCTTCATCGTGGCCTGGATCGCGGCATCGAACTCCTGGTCGCCCTGTGTGGCAGTTGCGATTCGCGCGGCTTTCAATGCGAGAAAATCTCTGGCGACCACACGCAAGTGCTCGTCGAGCTTGCCGTCCATCGCCTCGATCGCGGGCGTCAGCCCGGCCGATTTCTTCAGTTCGGGCAGCATTTCCTGCTCGAATATTGCGACGATGCGCGAGAAGCTCTCGGTGGCCTCCTTGACGAGGTCGGCCTCCTTCGGGTCTTTGACATGAGACGCCACGTCGTTGATGGACGTCAACGCCGCCGCCTTCGCTTCCGACCATTCCTTGGCGGTCTCGTCAAGTTGTCTGTTGATGATGGCATCGGCAATGACTTGATAGATCTCGGCGCCGAGCGAGGAGGCCCTGGTGTATGAAATCGCCTCTGCAGCAGCTGCGGCGCCCGAATCCTGGATCTGCGAAAGATCCTTCAAGGCAAAATATTGCTTCCCGACAACCCCGATCAGGAACAGACACATCGTCGAGAGGAACAGAATAATGGCCCGCTTGATTGAAATCCGCATCATCGCAGCTCCGCTGACCACATGCCTGAGGGTATGCAACCCATAGGGTTAACGGACCAGGCGCAACCGGGACCGCAATAATACGGGGATCGGATCTGGTTCTGGCGCCACAAGGCTATGCGTTCCATCGCGAACAGCTCTGTAAATCGCCTGCATTAACAGAGGATGCCTACGGCGCTGTTAGGCATACCCAGAGTTTAATCTCTGGCTTTAACCCATCGGAGCGGGCATTCGGCTAGAGTGTGCGGAGAAACGGGATCCGAAATCATGCGCGTTGCGATAGCACTGGCCTTTCTGTTGGGAACGACCTGGCCGGTGCTGGCCTCCGACATCGGACCTGTGATCGTCATTCCCGGCCGTCCCGGCGTGCCCATCATCATCAACGGCGTCGATGCCTCCTATACGGTCGTCGAAGGCGACTGGGGCCTCGCCAAGGGCCAGCGTGTCCAACCCACGGTCTATGGCGGCCGCCTCATCGATCCAGTGCCGCATGTCGGCCACTACTACCCGAGCGCGGGTCTGCAGCCGGGCTACGGGCGCCTGGAGATCGAGCCGCCCGCCGACCGCAAGCTGCCGCAGCCGGCGGAGAGCTATCATCAATCCTGGACGTCTCAATCCGCCGCCCCGCAGCCGCCGCAGCCCGAGGTGCCATTTTATCCGCCGCCCGTGATAGCAGCGCCGCAACACGGTGGCGCAAGCATGCCACCGCACGAGTTCCGGCCGCGAAAATCGGGCAATGTTCCCAACTAAGACCCGCGCCCAAAAGAAAAAAGTTCACAGGAGAGAGGACAGGAGAGAGTAATGCGTCAAACGATTAAGGGAGTGTTTGCGACGATTGCTGTGCTGACCGCGGGCGCCGCGCCTGCGCTGGCCTGCGGTGGCTACCAGGGGGCGTGCTCGCCTTGCGGACAGGAGGCCTATGTCAGCCCGTGCGCGCCGCCGGTCTATTCGGCTTGCGACGGCGGCTGCTGGGCTCATGAGCGGCTGCCCGATCCGATGCAGCAGTACTATTACGTCAACCAGGGCCCGACCTATACCGGCCCCGGCGACTACGCGCCGTACCCGACCTATCGGGAAGGCGCGGTATCCGGCTGGCACCCCTATCGCCACCGCCCCCATTATTATGGCTATGAGCGCGGCCGCTATGCCGACGCCATCAGCCATCACTATGGCCCCGTGGTCTACGGCTACCGCCCGCACCGGTATTTCCGTCCCTGGCGCAGGCATGCGGGCCACTACTACGGCTATCACGAGCGCGTGCTGCGCCGCTATTACTGATCGCCGCTTTTTTGAGCGCCCGTTCGCATCCCGCGGGCGGGCGTTTGGTTTGATTGCGGCAAGCGGCGTCCGGTTTGCCGCCCCTCATGCGTCACTTCAACAACTTCGCTCAAGCCATCAGGCCGAGCCTGCTGGCGCCGATATAGAGCGCCAGCACGGCGGCGTTGGACACGTTGAGGCTCTTGATTTCGCCGGGCAGGTCGAGCCGCGCCACCAGGCTGCAGGTTTCGCGGGTCAATTGCCGCAAGCCCTTGCCCTCGGCGCCGAGCACCAGCGCCAAGGGCTGCCGCAAGGCCACCGCGCCGAGATTCTCGCTGCCCTGGCTGTCGAGCCCGACCGTCATGAAACCCTGATCGTTCAATTCGGTCAGCGCGCGGGCGAGGTTCTGCACCGTGACCAGCGGCACCAGCTCCAGCGCGCCGGAAGCCGATTTCGCCAAAACCCCGGTCGCCTCCGGCGAATGGCGGGCCGTGGTGACGATGGCCTTGACCGCGAAGGCCGCGGCCGAGCGCAGGATCGCGCCGACATTATGCGGATCGGTGATCTGGTCGAGCACCAGCACGATGCCCTCTTGCGCCAGCGCCCCGATGTCGGGCGAGGGCAGGGCATCGGCCTCCGCCAACAGGCCCTGATGCACGGCGTCCGGGCCGAGCCGCTGGTCGATCAGGCTCGGGCGGACGATGTCGGGCGTAACGCGGGTGGCGATGTTTTCGTCGGCGAGGCGCCGGGCGGCATTTTCCGTCAGCCACAGCTTGCGAATCTGCCGCTCCGGGTTGGCCAGCGCCGCCGCCACCGTATGCCAGCCATAGAGGATGACCGGACCGTCAGGGCCGGCCTCGCCTCCGCGAAAGGACGTCCTGCGGCCGGATTCGCCGTGACGTTCGGGCGGCTTGCCGCCGCCGCGCCGGAACTTTGGCTTTCGATCGCGATCGCCCATGGCGAGCTTGTGTCACGGGTTCCGGATTATGGCAATTTGGGCCCCTTGCAGCCTTTTGGCGGCCCGGCCTTGGTTGACTTTGCCGGGGCCTTTCCCCCATAAACGCGCCCGACCGGGAGCGCCATCGGCTCGCGGTATTAATGTCATCCATGGCCTGTTGCCGCCATCCCAGGTGGGCGGGTTTGCGATGCTGTTAGATGGGGGAGTGTCCCGAGTGGCAAAGGGAGCTGACTGTAAATCAGCCGTCTTATGACTTCGAAGGTTCGAGTCCTTCTTCCCCCACCAGCCTTCGCTCGCGAAGCGAGCAAGGCTGCCGCGCCGAAGCCCATCGGGCGAAGGCGGGCTGTACACGCGAGCTGCGGCTCGGCAATTCACGCGAGGCCCTCTGCGGCTGTAGGATTGAAGCCCACAGGATCCGCGCAACGCGCGGCCCGATGAGGGCGCAATCCACCTTACGAACTTCCGAAAGCCCGCTCTACGCATCGTGAACCGGCCGAGGTATTTGCATTTCCGCGTCGCGGGGCCACATTACAGCTTGCTTTGACCGAAACGTGCGAAAAACAGCGCCCGCAAGGGAAGCTGAGGGGAGATGGATATGACAGCTTTGACGGAACGAGCCGTGCTTGCCGGTGGCTGCTTCTGGGGTGTGCAGGATCTCATTCGCCGCTATCCCGGCGTGATTTCAACGCGGGTGGGCTACACCGGCGGCGAGGTGCCGAACGCGACCTATCGCAATCACGGCAATCATGCCGAGGCCATCGAGATCATCTTCGACCCCAAGGTGATCAGCTATCGAAAGCTGCTGGAATTCTTTTTCCAGATCCACGATCCCTCGACGCGCAACCGCCAGGGCAATGACCGCGGTGCGAGCTACCGCTCGGCGATCTTCACCACCAACGACGAGCAGAAGCGGGTCGCGGAAGACACCATCGCCGATGTCGATGCGTCCGGCCTTTGGCCGGGCAAGGTTGTCACCGAGGTGACGCCGGCCGGCCCGTTCTGGGAGGCCGAGCCCGAACATCAGGATTATCTGGAGAAATACCCCGACGGCTATACCTGTCATTTCATCCGGCCGGACTGGACACTGCCGCACCGGGCGGAGAAGACCGGCACGCGCGGAGCTACCGCGGCATGAGCACAGGCGCCAGCTTCTGGCGGCAATGCTTGCCGCCGGTAAAGCGAAGCTCAGTGCCGTGACAGCCCGTACCTAGGCGGATTGGAGCTTAACGGGTCCGCGCAAGGCGCGGCCCGATCGGCGTAAGCCATGGGCTCACGACAGCAACTGCCGCGCCACGATCAGGCGGTGAATCTGGTTGGTACCTTCGAAGATCTGGTTGATCTTGGCGTCGCGCATGAAGCGCTCGACCGGAAAATCCTTCATGTAGCCGGCGCCGCCGAAGATCTGCACCGCGTCGGTGGTGACCTTCATGGCCATGTCGCTGGCGAAGCACTTTGCCATCGATGCCTTGGCGGAAAATTCCCGGAAGCTCGCCTCGGATGGAAAGCCCTCGTCGGCGACGCGGGCGCATTCGTAGACCAGGCACCGCGCCGCCTCCACCTGCATCGCCATGTCCGCCAGCATAAATTGCAGCCCCTGGAATTCCGAAATCGATTTGCCGAATTGCCGCCGCTCCTTGGCATATTTCACGGCGGCGTCGAGCGCGCCCTGCGCGAGGCCGACCGATACCGCGCCGATGGTCGGACGGTTGAGATCCAGGATCCGCATGCAGATCTTGAAGCCCTCGCCTTCCTCTCCGATGCGGTTTTCCAAGGGCACCCTGAGATTGTCGAAATAAATCGGGGCGTTCGGCAATCCGTTCAATCCGAGCTTGCGCTCGGCCTTGCCGACCGTAAAGCCCGGCGTCTTGGTATCGACAATGAACGCGCTGATGTTGTGGGTGCCATCGCCATCGCTGCCGGTCTTGGCGAACACCGTGATGTAATCGGCGACCGGCGCGAAGGTGATGTAGCATTTCTGGCCGTTGAGAATGTAGCCGCCGTTGCCGTCGCGCGTGGCCGACGTCTTCATGCTGCCGACGTCGGAACCGGACTGCGGTTCGGTGATGGCCACGGCAGTCAGGGTGCGGCCCTTGGCGACTTCGGGGAAGAAGCGCCGGCGCTGCTCCTCATTGCCGAAATGCAGCAGGGGGACGATCAGGCCGATTCCGTTTTGTCCGGAAATCAGCGCGATGGTCTCCGATACCTTGGCCAGCTCTTCGGCGGCGATGCAGATCGTGGTCAGGTTGGCGCCTGGCCCGCCATATTCTTCCGGAAGGCGAAGCTGAAGCAAACCCATGTCGCCGAACTTCGGGACCAGCTCGGCGGGAAATCTGTCTTCGCGATCGACGGCATCGGCGATCGGCTCCACTTCTCTGGCGATGAAGCGTTTTAGCGTATCGCGGAAATCGTGTTGGTCCTGACTTAGGTGCATCTTCTCCACCTGTTGGTTCGCCCGCTGGAGGCGGGCATGGTCGCGCGCGCGTTCTCGGTTACTTCTGCTGTCCCGGGGGCTGGCCGGAACTGGCATCGTCGATCAACTGCCAGGAAGATCCCTCAAACCTCGCCATGCGAAGCGATTGATAGGGCGCATAATCGCCGGGCGAGGTGTTGAGCTGAATTCCCGGCAGCATCATCTTGAAGTGCTGTCCCTTCATGGTGGTCGCCTGTTTCAGAAGATTTTCCCGTGTGAGATCGTCCCCGCACTGCTTGATGGCCTGGGCGATACCCTGCGCGATGATGTATCCGGACAGCGCAACGAAATCGCCGGGATCGTCATTCGGCACCCATTTCTTGACGAACTCGACATATTCCCTGACCTCGGGATCGTTGGCCCAGGCTGGATCGCCGGCCTGCTTGGTGAACTGGGTTGTCATAATCCCTTGCGCATTTTCGAAACCGGCCGGCTTCAGCACCGTTTGAACCGAATTGGTGGGGCTGGCGAGAAACTGTAGCGGGCTCCAGTTCAATTCCTTCACCTTGCGCAGTGCCTGTGCGGTAAATTTCGGCGTCGAGAAATCCAAAAGCACGTCGGCGCCGGAATCCTTCAGCCGCACGATCTGGGAATCGATGGTCGGCTCGGTCAATTCGTAGGCCGCCTCGGCCACGATTTTGGCGTTGCCATCTCCGAGCGCGGCCTTGAGCCCGACCAGAAAGTCCTTTCCGTAATCGTCGTTCTGATAGAGCACGCCGATTTTGGCCTCGGGCTTGTTCCTGAGAATATATCGCCCGAATGTCCTGCCCTCCATCTCGAAGCCCGGATACATCGGAACGCTCCAGGGGAAATTCTGCGGATCGGCGAACCTGCGTCCGCCGGCGGAGATGAAGATGTGCGGCACCTTGGCCTGGTTGAGGTATTTCTGGATCGCGACGTTCGGCGTGGTGCCCACGGTACCGACGTCGGCGAGCACACCTGTGTCCTCGACCAGTTTACGGGTTTGTTCCAGGGCCCTCGGAGGACTGAAGGCGTTGTCGAGCGAGATCAGCGTGATCCTGCGGCCGTTGATCCCGCCCGAGGCGTTGATCATCTCGAAATAGCCGGCCATCAACCGGCCGTAGCTCGAAAACGCCGACGCCGGACCGCTGTAGGGAACGGTCTGACCGAGTTTTATTTCGGTATCGGTTACGCCTGGACCATATTTCTTCTCAGCGGCCCCGGCGGTGCTCAAACCGGCCAATAATACGGCGCAGATCCATCCAACCGGTCTTCCGAACATCGATTTCCCCTTGTCTGTCCGGCTAAGCGCGCCGTTGGTTTCCGAGTTCTGGATCGCTTTGCACGACAAACGAATCAGCGTCCCCGGCGAAGGTCTTTCGCAGCTCGGTTTTGCGTACCTTGCCGCTCGCCGTCATGGGCAGCGAGTCAACGAAGACCAGTTTGTCAGGCATCCACCATTTCGGAATCAGAGGCGAGAGGTGATCAAGCATTTCCTGTTCCGTAACAACGGCGCCCGGTTTTAATACTGCGACCAGAAGCGGCCGCTCTTGCCACCTGGGATGCGCGATGGCGATCACCGCAGCATGGAGAACAGCCGGGTGCTCGACCGCGGCGGCTTCGATCGCTTGGCTCGAGATCCATTCCCCGCCGGATTTGATGACGTCCTTCGAACGATCGACGATCTCGATGGTGCCGTCGCTGTGCAGCCGCGCGACGTCGCCGGTCGACAGCCATCCGCTCGCGGTCGAGGATTCCAGCCTGTAATAGCCTGCGGCGACGATGGGTCCTCGCGCCTGCAGGTGACCGACACTCAGGCCGTCATGCGGCAGCGCGGTTCCGTCGTCGTCCACGATGCGAAGCTCGGTGCCGAATCCCATCCGGCCCTGCCGCATCTTGTGCAAAAACTGCTGGTCCGGCGGCAGCTCGGCCACGCCCGGCGCCGGTGTGCCACGCACGCCGCCGGGGGCTTCGGTCATGCCCCAGACCTGACCGACCGAAATGCCGCGACGCTCGAGGTCCTCGATCAGAGGGCGGGGTGCCTTTGTCCCCGCGACCATCGCGGCGCGCAGCGACGGCAGCTCCAGCCCCGCCGAGGCCAGATAATTCACGATGCCGAACCACACCGTCGGCACGGCGGCGGCAACCGTGACGTTTTCCTGCCGGATCAGCTCACAAAGTCTTTCGGGTTCGAAGTTACGCCCGGGCAGCACGAGCTTCTGCCCGTTCATGGGGGCGGTAAACGGCATCATCCAGCCGTTGGCGTGAAACAACGGAGCGATCGGCATGGCCGCCTCACGGTGGCCGGGTCGGAACACACCGACGGTGTCCGCCATGCTCATGAACAGTGACGCGAGCACGATCGATCGATGGGAATAGACCACCCCCTTCGGATCCCCCGTGGTGCCGGACGTGTAACAGAGGACGCTCGCCGAGCGTTCATCGAAGGTGGGCCACTCATGATCGGCACGCTGCGACTTCAGCAGGCCTTCATAGGAGATGACGTTGGCGAGCGATGTCTCCGGCAACCCATCGTCCGGATCCATGAACAGCCAGCCCTTGACTGATGTCAGATGCGGCGCAAGTGACTGAGCCAGTGTCAGTGTTGCGGCGTCGATGCAGATCCACTGGTCCTCGGCATGATCAATGATCTTGACAAGCGTCTCCTCGAACAGCCGCGGATTGATGGTATGAAGTACCAGCCCTTGACCGCTGACCCCGTAGAACAACTCGAAATGGTGATGGGTATTCCAGGCCAGCGATCCGACGCGATCGCCCTTTGATAGCCCAAGGGATTTCAGCGCGGCTGACAGGCGCAGGCATCGCTCGAGTGCGGCGGAGTAGCAATAACGATGGATACTGCCGTCGAGGTTACGCGAAACGATCTGCGTTTGGCCGTGCGCCGTTGCGGCGTAGCGGAGAATATCCGTCGTCAGCAACGGAGTGTCCATCATCAAGCCGAGCACGATGGCTGCCTCCCTCCCTCGGGTTTCCGATGCGCCTGCCCCTTGGCGGGTCTCTCGCGCGCATCGAAAAAAACGCTAACAGTTGCGAAAGAAACTTACAAGCAGTCCAGCCGGTTTTATGTTCGGCCCCGTCCGGCATAATGATGCCGGCCGTTTTCATTGACCATCATTCGGCTGCGACCGCGAAGCGGCTGTCGTCGAGCTCAGCCTCCAGCCGGGCTTTCTCGGCCAACGATTTGACGATGCTCGCTTGCTTGATGTGGCCATAACCGCGGATCGCTTCCGGAAGCCGCGCCAGTTTGACAAGCACCGGAATCTGTCCGGATTTGAGGGTTGCGACGCGCTCCTCGATCATCGTTCGGTAATCGTCGATCAGTTTGCGTTCGGTTTTCCGTTCGGCCGTGTAGCCGAAGGGATCGAAAGCGGTGCCGCGCAGGAATTTGAGCCGCGCCAGCAGCCGGAAGGCATGGATCATCCAGCCGCCATACTCCGTCTTCTGCAGATGACCGGTGACCTTGTCGCGGCGCGCCAGCAGCGGCGCAGCAAGGTGGAATTTGAGGCGGACGTCGCCTTCGAACTTTTCGCCGAGCTTTTTGGCAAAGCTGTCATCGGCATAAAGCCGCGCCACCTCATATTCGTCCTTGTAAGCCATCAGCTTGAACAGGTTCTTGGCCACCGCGTCGGTGAGCTCGGTCGAACCCGGCGATGCCAGCGCCTCGGCGCTCTTCACCCCGGCAATTGTTGCGAGATAGAGGTTGGCCCAGGACTGGTTCTGATAGTCGATCAGAAATTTGGCCCGGTAGGCGATCGATCCATCGAGCGGCCGGGTTTTTGGGGTCAGGGCCCTCGTGTGGAACTGGATGACGCTGCGGACCCGCGCCAGGTCGTGGGCGGCGAGCCGGCCCCAGGAGAAGGCCTGCTTGTTCATCTCGATCGCGGCGCCGTTGATTTCGATGGCTCGCATGATGGCTTCGAGCGAAAGTGGAATGAACCCGTTCTGGAATGCCATGCCGAGCATCAAGGCATTGGTCGCGATGCTGTCGCCCATCAGGGCCGAAGCGATGCCGGTGGCGTCGATGATCTCGAGATTACCGTCGCCGATGGCGTCGCGGAGCGCCTGCTGCATCGCATTCATTTCGAAGTCGATGTCGGGATTCATCACGAAACTGGCAGTGGGCTGCAGATCGGCATTGACGAGGGCCCGGGTCACGCCGCGTTCGACACGGCTGAGCGCCGTCGGATTGGCGGAAACCACGATATCGCAGCCGAGAACGAGGTCGGCACCGCCGGAGGCGATGCGGACGGTGGTGATGTCTTCCGGCGTCGGCGCGATCCGGACGTGGCTCATGACCGCGCCGTTTTTCTGCGCAAGGCCGGTGAAGTCCAGCGCCGAGCAGCCGCGGCCGTCGAGGTGGGCGGCCATGCCGAGCAGGGCGCCGATCGTGATGACACCGGTGCCGCCGATGCCAGTGACGAGGATGTTGAAGGGCGCATCGAGCTGGCGCTTGGTCGGCAACGGCAGATCGGCGAACAACTGGCCGGAATCGATCGAGGAGGTCTCCGCCTTCTTTAGCGTGCCGCCATGAACGGTGACGAAACTCGGGCAGAAGCCCTCGACGCAGGAATAGTCCTTGTTGCAGTTCGACTGGTCGATCTGGCGCTTGCGGCCGAATTCGGTCTCCAGCGGCTGGACCGAGACGCAGTTCGAGGTCTGCGAACAGTCGCCGCAGCCTTCGCAAACGAGATCGTTGATGAAAACGCGCTTCGGCGGATCCGGATATAGCCCGCGCTTGCGGCGGCGGCGTTTCTCGGCGGCGCAGGTCTGATCGTAGATCAGAACCGACAGACCGCTGACCTTTCGCAACTCGCGCTGGATGCGGTCGAGTTCGCGGCGATGGTGGACGGTCGCGCCTTCGGGGAAATAGTTCCTGGCCGGGTATTTGCCGGGATCGTCGGAGACCACAGCGACGCGCTTGGCGCCTTCGGCCCAGACCTGGTGGGCAATCTGCGAGACGGTCAAGCCGCCCTCGGCAGGTTGTCCGCCGGTCATGGCGACCGCGTCGTTGTAGAGAATCTTGTAGGTGATGTTGACGCCGGCGGCGGCTGCTGCTCGCAGCGCGAGCAATCCGGAATGGGTGTAGGTGCCGTCGCCGAGGTTCTGAAAGATGTGGGCTTCGCTGGTGAAGGGCGCCTGACCGATCCAGCTCACGCCCTCGGCGCCCATGTGCGAGATCGTCGCGGTGCGCCGGCTCGGAATCGACAGCGCCATGCCGTGACAGCCGATGCCGGCCATCGCGCGACTGCCCTCGGGTACTTTGGTTGAGGTATTGTGCGGGCAGCCGGAACAGAAATACGGTGTTCGCTGCAGCGCCATCGGCGCTGGCGCCGTTGCCGGATGTTCGAACGCCTCGAGCCGCGCCAGCCTTTGCTCCAGCACCGGGCTGTGGTGACCAAGCCGGCGCAGCCGGGCGACCACGGCCGCGGCGACCATGGTCGGCGTCAGTTCGCCCTCGCTTGGCAACAGGGTCGCGCCGCGCTCGTCGCGTTTGCCGACTACGGAGGGACGCTTGGCGGCATCCATATTGTAGAGAATGCGTACCAGCTGGTCTTCGATGAACCCGCGCTTTTCCTCGACCACCAGGACATCCTGCAGCCCCTCGGCAAAGCCGCGCGCGCCGCTCTCTTCGAGCGGCCAGGTCATCGCCACCTTGTAGATGCGCAGGCCCAGCCCGTTTGCGTCCCGTTCACCAATACCGAGGTCCGCCAGCGCCTGTCGCAAATCCAGATAGGCCTTCCCGGTGGCCACGATGCCGAGCCGTGCCGGCTCGCTGTCGAGAACCACGCGATCGAGCCGGTTGGCGCGCGCGAAGGCGGCGACAGCGGCGAGTTTCGGACCGTGCAGCCGCCGCTCCTGTTCGAGCGGCGGATCGGGCCAGCGGATGCCAAGGCCGCCCGGCGGCATCTCGAAGTCGGACGGCAGCACGACCTGCATGCGTTCCGGATCGCTGTAGATGGATGCGGAGCTTTCCACCGTTTCCGAGATCGCCTTGAAGCCGACCCAGCAGCCCGAGAAGCGCGACAGCGCGAAACCGTACAGTCCGAGATCCAGATAATCCTGCAGCGTCGCCGGATTGAGGATCGGCATCAAGGCGGCGGCAAAGACCTGTTCGCTCTGATGCGCCAGCGTCGATGATTGGCAGCCGTGATCATCACCGGCCAGTGCCAGCACGCCGCCATGTCGCGACGTACCGGCCGAATTGGCATGCTTGAGCGCGTCGACCGAGCGATCCACGCCCGGTCCCTTGCCATACCAAAGGCCGAACACGCCATCGACCTTGGCGCCCGGAAACAGTCCAACCTGCTGGCTGCCCCACACCGCGGTTGCCGCGAGGTCTTCGTTCAGGCCGGGAACGAAGGCGATATCTTGCGATTGCAGGAACGACTTTGCGCGCCACAGGGCGTTGTCGTACATGCCGAGCGGCGAGCCGCGGTAGCCGGAGATAAACCCGGCGGTGTTAAGACCCTGCAGCCGGTCGCGCTCGCGCTGCAACATTGGCAGCCGCACCAGCGCCTGGATTCCGGAAAGGTAGATTCGCTTGGCGTCGAGCCGGTATTTGTCGTCCAACTCGACCTGCATCAGCGTCATCTCAAGGCTCCGTTGGATCGTCATGGCGGGCAGGATCGTCGGCGGAACCCGACGGTTGGGGAGTTTGGCGGCCTAACGGCAAGGCGCCGACAGGCCATCGACCCCAACGAGGTCGATCTGATCGATCAGTGAAAACGATGTGTCGCCGATGTCAATATCGGTGGAGAAATTCATCGGATCGGCATGGCCGCAAATCACGTCGGCGAAAGGCCACTCGGCCGATGCCACGGTCTTGCCACCCGCCACGATCGAAAGCCTGATCGGATGCAAGGCGCCAATGCCGCGCGACGTCTGATAGCCGTCGGCAACGCAATAGAGCTCGACGCGGATTTTGCCGGTCGAAATGCTCTGCACGGACAGTTCGACGTCGAAAAAGCCGAACGCGGCGTCATTGTCGGAGCCTTTCTCGTAGAAGTAGAACGAACCGATCTTGCCATGCACACACGGGCCCAGCTTGTAGTCGCGGGGCACCTGCGGGTCGGGTCGCGCCGGCGTCCGGGGTGGTAACGGCCCGAGCGAGCAGAACTGTCGATACGAATAGCAAACGCCCAATATGCTCTCCCTGTGGCCCCGCTTTTGGTCCGGCCGCTTCCCGCGCTCTACAACGCCAAAGGCGCCCGATTGAGGAAGCGTGCGGCATTTGCCGAAAACCTCTCCCGGCTGAATCCTAGCGCCTGTTCGGCGAATTGCGCCGGCCGGTCCTGCTTGATGGTAAAAGGATAGTCCGAGCCGACGACAATGTGATCGCCACCGACGGCGTCGGCGAGAAAACGCAGGCCGGGACGGTCATAGAGGATGGAGTCATAATAGAATGCCCGCGCCATTTCGCCGGGATCGCGCGCAAACAGCTCCTGCAGCGGAGGTCCCATCGCATGCGCGTGCTTCAGGCGCGGAAGAATCCACGCTAGCGCGCCACCGCCGTGACTCAGCAATATTCTCAATCTGGGAAATCGCTCGGTGATCCCATGCGTCAGCAGCGAAACCGCCGCGAGCGCGGTCTCAAGTGGAAACGCCGCGACCGCCGCGAGTTCCGGGCGGCCGGCCATCCGTTCCATGCCCGCCGGATGCAAGGGATGAATCATGATCGCGAGATCGGCTTCCTCAGCGGCGGCATAGAGCTCGTGCATGCGTGGGTCGCCCAGCGCGACGCCATTGACATGCGTGCCGATTTCGATGCCGCGCAGCCCGAGCGCCTTGATGCCGGCGAGCCGTCGCGCCGCCAGCGCCGGATCCTGCACCGGCGCCATGCCGATGCCGATGAAGTTCCGCGGATGCTCCGCGCACAGTTTCGCGATGCCGCGGTTGACATGATCAGACAACGCGTCAGCATCACCGGCCGGAAACCAGTGCGAAAGCAGCTCAGGCATCGGCGAGACAACCTGGAGGTCGATGTCGTCCTCCAGCATGTCCTGCAGCCGGCGGTCGGCATCCCAGCTTCGGGAATCGATCAGGCGAAAGACCTTTCCGCCTACCATCACCGCAGCCTTGTTCCCCTCGCGGTGCTCGATCGACGGCCACAGTGGCGTGCGTTCCCTGGCCGGCGGCATCGTATCGGGAACGAAGTGGGTATGGACGTCGATCGCCTTGGCCACCGTTTTCTCCCCTTGTGATGCACTGCGATAACCGCGTGGATCGACATTATTACTTTACAAGCAGGTTGGACTGTTTTTAAAGTCCGCGCAATCGAAGAATAAGCCAGGCAGCTTCCTGCGATCGGCCAAAGGGAAGATATCAGCCGCTGCGGGAGTTGGAAGCGCCGGTGCCGACAATCGGGAAAATAGTGATCGCTGGCGCGGGCCAGGCAGGCGGGCGGGCTGCAGAAGCATTGCGCTCGGCCGGCTTCCGCGGCGCGATCACGGTGATCGGTGAGGAGAACCATCCGCCCTATGAGCGTCCCCAACTGTCGAAGGAGTTGCTGGCAACGCTGGACACGCCCGTCTCCTACCTCAAGCCGGCGCGCGATTGGAGCGACGTGCTCGACGTCACCATGATCACCGGCGCTGCCGTCGTCGCATGCGATGCCGGGCGGCAGACCGTTGCAACCGGCGACGGCAGGATATTCGATTACGACCGGCTTCTGCTCGCCACCGGCACCCAGCCAAGGCGAATCAACACGCTCGGTGGAACGGGTGCGCGCGTTCACTACCTGCGCAACATCGAAGACGCGATGCAATTGCGGCAGTCATTTCATCGCCAGGCCCGCGTTGTCATTGTCGGCGGCGGTGTCATCGGGCTCGAGGCCGCCTGCGCCGCGGCGAAACACGGTTGCGACGTGACGGTGGTCGAGAGCCAGCAGCGCTTGCTGGCCCGGGCATTTCCCGGCCTCGTCAGCGAGGTGGTCGAAGCCAGGCACCGCAGCCACGGGGTTCGGTTCGCATTTGGTGTTACGGTTGTGGAAGGGACGGCAGACGGCGTGCGCCTGACCGATGGCACCGCGCTCAAGGCGGATATCATCCTGGTCGGAATCGGCGTCGATCCGAGCAGCGCGGTCGCGCGCGACCTCGGTCTGTCGGCCGATGCCGGTATCGAGGTCGACGGCTTCGGACGCACCGCGGCTCCCAATGTCTTCAGCGCCGGCGACGTGTCGCTGCAATGGAGCAAATGCCACGATCGGGCGATCCGGGTCGAGACCTGGGCCAACGCGCAGAATCAGGCGATCTGCGTGGCCGGCAACATGATCGGGACCGGCCGCGAATACGGCGATCCGCCGTGGTTCTGGTCCGATCAATACGATCTCAATATCCAGGTGGTTGGCGACATGCTCAACGCCGACCACATCGTACGCGGCGACGCCGGCAGCGACCGATTTTCGGTGGCGGCGATGCGCGGCGGCGAAATCGTAGGCGCGATCTCGATCAATGCCGCCAAGGACATGGCGATGTTCCGGCGTCTGGTCGCCAGGCAATCGAGGCTGAACCGATCCGACATCGAATCGACCGCGTACGATCTGCGCAAGGCATTGATAATCAATTGATCAACGGAGGCACGGCAATGAATGCGATTGGGCCGATGAAGACAGCGCTTCTGATCGATGAATCGAGGAAAATCTTCAAAGTCTCCCGTCAGGCCTTTGTCGATCCCGCGATCCTGGATGCCGAACGCGCGCAGATCTTCGACAAATGCTGGCTCTATCTCGGCCATAGTTCCGAGCTCGCCAAGCCCGGGAATTTTGTCACCCGGCAGGTTGGCGGCCGGGGTATTTTGTTTGCCCGCGACGGCAAGGGAAATCTCAAGGCGATGCTGAATACCTGCCCGCATCGCGGGGCGCAGGTGTGCCGCGAGAAGCATGGCAGCGCAAAATCCTTCCAGTGTTTCTATCACGGCTGGGTCTTCGGATTGGATGGCACGCTGCGCAGCCAGCCCGGGGAGGCCTCTTACGCCGCGGATTTCAAGGAGCGCAGTACCTCGAACATGCAGCAGGTTCCGCGCCTTGAAAGCTACCGTGAGTTCAATTTCATCTGCTTCGACAGGAACGTCGAAAGCCTCTCGGACTATCTTGGGCCCGTGAAGGAATATCTCGATATGATTTGCGACCAGGCGGAAACCGGAATGACGATCGTCGGCGGCACCCAGGAATATTCGATGCGTGCGAACTGGAAACTGCTCACCGAAAACAGCATTGATGGTTATCACGCGCTGACGACCCACGCCACCTACTTGGACTACCTCAAGGCGACAACGGGCGGTCTCGCCCAGGTTGCCTTCGAGGGCTCGGCGCGCGATCTCGGCAAAGGGCACGCCGTCCTCGAATACAGGGCACCCTGGGGCCGCCCTGTCGCGCAGTGGATTCCATCATGGGGCGAGGACGGCAAGCGCGAGCTTGCCCGGCTTCATGACGGTCTGGTAAAACGCTATGGAAAAGAGCGGGCCGACCGGATCGCTACCTTCAACCGCAACCT
>NZ_JBEKXH010000094.1:0-17168 GCF_049512235.1 Bradyrhizobium sp. | reverse complement strand
TTTCATGCCAGACTCGACGATCTTTTCGATCATCTTCTCCGCCTTGCCCTGCTGACGATATTTGTCGGCGAGCACGTCCTTTTCGCGCTTGACGAGGGCGGGATCGAGCCCGGCCGGATCCAGCGCCTGTGGATTGGCGGCCGCGACATGCATCGCGAGTTGCTTGCCGAGCGCGGCGAGTTCATCGGTCTTGCCGGTGGATTCCAGCGCCACGATCACGCCCATCTTGCCGGCGCCTTCGATCAAGGCATTATGCACATAGCTTGAGACCACGCCGCTTGCGACTTCAAGTAAAGCCGCGCGGCGCAGCGTCATGTTTTCGCCGATGGTCGCAATGGCGTCCGCGATCGCGGTCTCGACCGTCACTTCGCCGACTTTCGCTGCCTTGATCTTGTCGACGTCGGCGCCGACCCGCAGCGCCACCTGCGCGATCATCTTGACCAGTCCCTGGAACTGCTCGTTGCGCGCCACGAAGTCGGTTTCGGAATTGACCTCGACGACAACGCCCCTGCTGCCCGAGGTCAGCGCGCCGATCAAGCCCTCCGCTGCCACCCGGCCGGCCTTTTTCGCCGCTTTCGACAGGCCCTTCTTGCGCAGCCAGTCGACGGCGGCCTCCATGTTGCCGTCGTTCTCGGCGAGCGCCTGCTTGCAATCCATCATGCCGACGCCGGTCGTCTCGCGTAGGTCCTTGACCATCGCCGCTGTGATTGTTGCCATCGTTGCAAGTCCTTTGCCTGCCAGGGCGGCCGCGGCGCCCGCGCCTGCCGCCTCGCCGCTGTCCACCACAGGAATGACGTGAATGGGAATCCCCTGGCCGGAGGTTCCGGCCAACGCCGCCAACTTTATTCCGCTTCCGCGGTCATCGCTTTGGCCTGGGCCACCCAGCCATCGGCTCGGCTCGGAAGCCCGACCTCTTCACCGATCTGGTGGGCGGTGTCGTGATTGAGTTCGGCGAGCTGCCAGTAGTGGAAGATGCCGAGATCGTTGAACTTCTTCTCGATCGCGCCGGACACGCCGGTGAGTTTCTTGAGATCGTCGGGAGCACCGCGCGGTCCGGCGAGACCCTGGAAGCCCGAAGCTTGCGGCGCCGTAGGAATTTCCTCGCGGACCGGCTGGGCCGACGCGCCGATATCGATCCCGGCCTCGCCTTGCGCCCGGGAGATGCCATCGATCGCGGCGCGGGCGACCAGATCGCAGTAAAGCGAGATAGCACGGCCGGCGTCGTCATTGCCGGGAATGACAAAGCTGATGCCCTTGGGGTCCGAATTGGTGTCGACGATCGCGGCCACGGGAATGTTCAGCCGCTGGGCTTCCTGGATCGCGATGTCTTCCTTGTTGGTGTCGATCACGAAGATCATGTCGGGCAGACCGCCCATGTCCTTGATGCCACCGAGCGACCGATCGAGCTTGTCGCGCTCGCGCTGCAGCGTCAGCCGCTCCTTCTTGGTATAGGCATTGGCATCGCCGGAATTGAGCACTTCGTCGAGGTGCCGCAGGCGTTTGATCGAACCGGAAATGGTCTTCCAGTTGGTCAGGGTGCCGCCGAGCCAGCGCGAATTGACGAAATACTGCGCCGAGCGCTTGGCCGCTTCGGCCACGCCGTCCTGCGCCTGCCGCTTGGTGCCGACGAACAGGATACGGCCGCCTTTGGCGACGGTATCGCTGACCGCCTGCAGTGCGCGATGTAACAGCGGCACAGTCTGGGCCAGATCGATGATATGTATATTGTTGCGGGCACCGAAAATGTAATCCGCCATTTTCGGATTCCAGCGGTGCGATTGGTGGCCAAAGTGAACGCCGGCCTCAAGCAGCTGACGCATGGAAAAATCGGGTAGCGACATCGTCCGTTCTCCGGTTGGTTCCTCCGGAAACGTGTGAGCAAGCGAGCCTTATGGCCCGGCAGCCACCGGACGGCCTTTTGAGCCATGTTTCCGTGTGAGATGCCGCGCTATATAGCGGGATTTTCGCAGGAAGCAAGGAATTCCCGGCCGTACTAGCCGCGATGGCGCCGACTTTACGCCATGTCGTGCCAGTGATTCGGTGCAGTTGACGGGATCACTTGCGAAAGTTAGGGGATCGTCGGGAACTTTCGGATGCACCTACCACTGCGGCCGCTTCCCGACTAGCATCGTGCCCATGGGCTCCACCGGGTCCGGTCAGGGGTTTCGCCATGATGCCTATTGTGGCTCGGTCAGGTAACGGTCACCCGTCGGTCAAGGGCGATATCCAACGCCTGGCGGAGATGACATTTCGGTTCGGCGGACAGGCCTACGGTCAGTGGTGGACGATCCTGGGTCGCGGTTGGCAGCACGAGATCAACAGTCTGGTCCGGGGGACGATGGCTTCCGTGCCGCCCACTGAGTTGTTGCGGGGCATGGCCGGCGGCTACGTCAATTGCCTTGGCGAACTCGCCAGCATCGGCCCGTCAATGATCGAGCAAGCGGCGATGGAATTGACGCGGCAACCGGGCGCTTCCGCGGAGCCCAGCTTGTTCGACGAGGATGCCGGACCCGAGCCCGAGGGAGAGATTTTCGACGTCGATAGCAAGCCGTTCGCAATGCCGGCTCGGGTCCAGGATGCTTCGCAGGGGTGGGCGCTCTATTTCGTGCCAACCGAGGCAGCGAACCGGGCGCTTGGCGCGGCCGGCGACGTCTTTTCGGCGTTCGATGCCGGAGGCGGACGAACGCCGCTCATGATTGTCGGAGTGGATTATCGCAGCAGCGACTTTGGCTGCTATCCGGAATTCGTCCTGGCGCTGACGGTCGTTGCGAATGACGATCCGGCGAAGCAACTGTTCACCTATTACCTCGCGATTGTCGTCACGCAGCAATTCACTCGGGAGGCGGCTCGCGTCGTGTGGGGGCTGGAGAAGAGCATTCACCCCAGGCTCGTGGTGCGCTATGCTAGGGATGAAGTGCTGTTTGGCCTGTCCAGGCAGGAGGGCAAGGCGTTATCGGTTCGATTTCCGCGATTCGGCGCCGGTCGGTCTTCGGACCTGCCGACCTTCTCCGTCTCTCGGCGCGGCGAAGGTCTGCAACGACGGACCTATTGGGCTCTTACGACGAAAAGCGGCAAGGGCGAGGGAATGCAGATCGGCGGCTCGGTCGCGTTGCAACTGGGAATGCCGGGAAATGGCGCGTGCCTGTGTGCCGACGGCAACTCGGCCTGCCTGTGCGATATGCTGCGCGCCTTCGACATCGCCGACAGGTTGCCGGCTGCGAACGGCTGGACGGAACGTCAGACCGCGGTTTTTGGTCCGCCTCGGTTACTGGATCTGCCTGGATAGGTCGCTGGCCCTCGCGCTCAACCGTTGGGGAAAATCCGGGAGAAATTCCCGCGCATCATGGTGTCGACCGTTGAAACCGCCTTGGCGACCAACGCCGCCGGCCGCAGAGCCGCCGCGAGCATCGCCGGAATGATCGCAGGATAGGCGTCCGGCCGGATGATCTCGATTGGGGCACCGATTCCGCGCCGGCGGCGCAACGCCTCGGCGGCGATCAGGCCGCTGACCACGGCACCTTCCACGGTGACGACATCGACGAAGGTCTGACAGAAATCACCGGCGAGGAAGAGATTGGGAATGGCACAGGTCGCCTTGGGGCGACTGTCCCAGCTGCCGACCTGGTTGACGAAGAGTTCCTCGCCGACATTGGTTTGAAGATGCACCCGTCCGTAGTCCACATCATCGTCGCGCTGGCTTTGCGCAACATCGCTGGGACCAAGCCTGAAGTCGAGGAAGCGTCGCAGTTCCCCGAGCATCAGATCGATGATGACATGGTTCGGATAGTCGACAATGAGATCGGCGTTCGAAGCGATGATGTTGAGAGCCGTACCGCCCCGAGGCGGGTCACTCCAGGCTTGTGAATTATCGAGGAGACTCAACGTATAGTTCGATTCCAGAAGCAGCGTGATGTCGCTGCTCAAACCCGGGATCTTGCGCTTGAAATAGACGTCCAGGGAAATCATCGGCTCCGATCGCAGCAGACGGACCTTCTCAAGATCGGGGGCGCGGGCAGCGACATCGGGTCCCACAAGCCTACCGAGGGCTCTTGGCGGCACCGCGAGGACGAGATCATCGGGAACGTCGACCTCCCGAGTACTGTCCGGCGTCCGCGCGATGCCGCGCCCGGTTGTCACGTTGTTCGGCATTTCGCCGAGTGTCAATTTGCGCACCTGGCCATCTGTCATGTGAAGCCTTTCGACCCGTGTCAGGCAATGAAGCCTGAAGCTACGCCCGAGCTCCCCAGCGCGCGCTTCGAGGCGCTGCTTCCAAGGTTCGAAAATGCCATCGTTGGTATTCTGCGCGAGCAGCCACATCGACGGCGTTGGGTGTCGAAACCCGTACTTGACCAGGCTCTGATAACTTCGCGCCGAGGAAAGGTAGCTTGGCGAAGCGAACGCCTCCGCCAAAGTGCGGCTGGAGGCCGCAAGCGACCCCTCAGTGCTGTAGCTTCTGGAGCGAAAAAAATTGTTGACGGAGATCTGCTCCAAAGAGTCTCCGGGCGTGAAAGGCACACTCATGAGATCAAGCAGTGAATGGCCCGCGAGGAATTGGTCGGCCGGCGGCACGATGCCATTGAACAGGCTCGTCAGAGCGGTTGCTGCCGACCCGGCATTGATCAGGTAAGGTCGGGTTTGTTTGTCACCGGGCAGGCGGCACCCGATCACCGGGTGCGGCACGAATTTATTGGCGGCGCCGATCTCTCGCATCAGGTGCCAGAAATTGTTATACCAGTTCAGGTACATGTGATAACAATGTTCGTGCGGGTCGGGCTTGTCTCCATCTTTGTGCGCACCGAGTTTGCCGCCGAGAAAGTTGTTCTGCTCGTACAGCGTGATGTCGAAACCCTGCTCCATAAGCCTTGTGGCCGCGGACATGCCGGCTAGACCGGACCCGACGATAATCACTTCTGGCATGTTGTCCTCGCATTATGCATCTTCAGATTGTCTCTCCCGTTACACGACAAATCAATGGAAACCACGCTGATGCAGCCAAGCTATCGGGCGATCTTCGCTGAAATTCTAATGGCAGAAGCGGCCGCGGTGGGCGCGTTCGCCGATGTCGCGGCTCGGTTCGCCTCGCTCATGGGAGCTGGGTGTCAGGCGGCATTGGTGACATTTGCCAAGCAAACTCAGCCCCAGGTCGAAAACACCGGGCCGTCGCAGCCAGACGGGTCACGGGATCCCGGAAAATTTCCACCTGGGCCGGCGGACTTCTGTCGTGCCCTCGCCGGCCTGCCGCGGGTTTCTGTGATGACATTCCTCTCACAATACGATGACCTGCGTGGACATCGCGGCGTGCTTCGGGACTAATCGGCGTCGGCGTCAACAATGCGGAGCAAGCATTGGTTGCCTTCCACAGGCTGCCATGTCATTTATCACAATGTAAGGATGCTAACCACCGCGACCCAGGTGCTCGTGACATGTCGAACCCAGAATCGGGGTTTTGGTCTGGCCCCGGCCGATCGGGCCGCGATCCCGTTACAGGCATGATTGTCGCAATGCGCGAAGCTTGGCTGGCAGGTGCCGCCGCCTTGGAAAGCTTAAGCGGGCCGTCCGCGGCCGGCGGCAATCCGGGGATGGACCCTGCGGGCGAAGCCATGATCGGGACGGTTGGCACCATGGCCGATGTGACCGCCGCCAATTTCGGGCGGCTTTGGGGCTCTGGGATTGCGGGTGGTCCAACCGAGGGGGCTCCGGAGCCTTCGGTCGCCGCCGATTTGGTATTGCCGATGGGCCACGCCATGATGATCGCGGCCAGCAGATCGGCGAGCTATTGGCTCGGTCTGGCCCAGATTCTGGCTACTCATCAGACAAGATCGGTTCGCGCGATCGGTGCAGCGGCCATCGAGGGAGGCGCGGCGGAATCGCAACGCGTCGCGGTGGCGGAACAACTGCGCACCTTGCTGCGTGAAGTGGGAGATCTGGCCACGCGGGAGGCGCGTATATTGCAGAACGAATTGGATAATTTGGGTGAAAGCCTGGCGCAGGCCCTTCAACAGCCCGACCTGTCCGCACCGCACCGCAGACGTTGGCGGACCAAACTCTAGGCTGGTGTTGCCACATGAGCCAGGATGCAACCCCATCTGTCATCGGGCGACTTGGTTTCGAGTTGGAGATGGCGCAGCTGCGCCAGCGCATTGGGCTGTGGATAGAGGGGTGTGGCGCCGAGTTGCGCGAAGCGCTTGAATGGCAGTTCCTGACGGGATCGAAATATTTTCGTCCCTTGACGATCTTCTCCTGCTATCGCGCCGTGGGCCAGGGACCGATTCCCGAGCACATCATGCAGTCGGCTTTGGTGATCGAGCTGTTCCATAATGTTTCGTTGATCATCGACGACATCGTCGATCGTTCCGCGACACGGCGCGGTCGTGCGACGATGCACACCAAGTTCGGCGAGCTTTCTGCATTGATGACGTCAGGCTACATCGTCGCCGAGGGTTATCTGCAGTTGAAGCAGGATCTGGCGGCTATTGCTTTGTTTTCCGAACTGCTGAAGCGGCTGGCCGTGGCTGAGTGCATGCAGTGGCGGCTTCGCAGGCGGCCGCTGGGTGTGGAGGACTGGCGGCAGATCGCCGGGGAAGATACCGGATCGATGTTCGAGGTGTGCGCCTGCCTGGGCGATCGCTCCGGCAAGCTGCGGAAGTTCGGTGGCCTGCTGGGACTGCTTTATCACGGTTGCGACGATGTCGGAGACGTGAAGGGCCTGGCTGCGCTCGGAGGCGGCGGCGAGGAGGACTTGCGCGACGGCATCCTCACGCTACCGGCGGCGCTGGCGATCCGCGACCCCGCGGCGGCCAGGATATTTTGCGAGCCGGACCATGGGGATCTCAAGGCGCTGGGCGGACATTATGTTGCCATGCTGCCGGAAGCAGAGCTTTACCTTGACAAGATTGCCGAAGAAGGACGAACAGAGGCGCGGTTGTTCGCTGCCGATCCCGCGCCGTTGATTGGACTGATCGAGCAAACTCGGCAGCTGAGCCGCTATTAACCGGCGCTTATGTGCGTCGGGGCGGCTTGGGAGAACGCCACCTTATGCAGGCTCAGGACATTGGCATTTGGCTGCAAGAAGTTGGGCTCGGCCAGTATCGGAATCTGTTTTCCGAACAAGCGATCGACCGAGCCGTTCTGCCCGACCTGACAGATGATGATCTCTCACGTCTTGGCATGCCGCTGGGACACCGCAAGATCCTGTTCAAGGCGATCGATGCACTGCTCGGACGGGAAATGACCGAGCCGCGCGCCGCGAAGCCCGTCCGGCCGCGGCCGGACGCCGAGCGACGACAGGTGACCGTGCTCATATGCGACATGATCGGGTCGACCGCGCTCGCCTCCACGCTCGACCCGGAAGAACTGCGCAAGGTGATGGGTCTCTACATTAGTACCTGCGCCAACGTCGTGACCTCGCTTGGTGGGTTCGTTGCCCGATACACCGGTGACGGACTGGTCGCTTATTTTGGACATCCGGCCGGCTTGGAGGATGCCGCGGAGCGGGCTGTGCGCGCGGGCCTGCAACTCGGTCAGGTCGTGCCGACGCTTGCCGCTCTGCCAAATCTGACGCTGCATGTACGAACCGGCATCGCGACCGGCCTGGTTGTTGTCGGCGACCTCCTTGGCGAGGGCGCCGCCAGGGAAGAAACGGTGGTGGGAGAAACCCCGGCGCTGGCCGCGCGGCTGCAGAGTTTTGCCCCGCCGGACGGGGTAGCGATTACCGACAGCACACGGCGGTTAATCGACGGCATGTTCGAACTCGAATCCCTTGGCTTGTGTGAACTGAAGGGGGTGCCCGGCCCTAATCCCGTCTGGCGCGTGAAGTGCGAGGCGTCGGCCGAAAGCCGCTTCGACGCCAGGCACCACACCGTTTTGCCGGATGCGATCGGTCGGGAAAACGAGCTTTCACTGCTGATCGGGCGATGGGATACAGCGTGCGACGGCGAGCGTCAGATGCTCCTGTTGACCGGTGAAGCTGGGATCGGAAAGTCGCGAATGTGCATGGCGCTCGCGAACCGGGTCACAGCCGAGGGCCATTTCAGCTTCCTTCTGCAATGCTCGCCGTTCCATACCGATAGTGCCCTGCATCCGATCATCGCGTATCTTGAACGCATGGCCGGCCTGACGGCCAATATGGCGCCGGATAAAAAGCTCGACCGCTTAATCGCCGAGATCCAGAAGTGCGGCAATGTGGCGCCCGAAACCATGGCGCTGTTCGCCACGATGCTGTCAATTCCGACCGCCGATCGCTTGCCTCGGCACGAGATGTCGCCGGAGCAGTTGAAGAGCCTGACCCTTGAAGCTCTGGACGATTGGCTTGTGAACCTGTCGCGGCTAAAGCCGGTGCTATTGATCCTAGAGGATGCGCACTGGATCGATCCGACCACGGCCGAGGCGATCACCCGCAGCCTCGGTCGGCGCGAAGATGCCCGCATCCTGACGGTGATCACGCACCGGCCCGACTATCACCCCCCGTGGACCGGCCCCCGGGTTGGGTCGCTCAACCTCATCAACCTCAGTCGACGGCAATCGCAGGAACTGATCAGGCGTGTGGCCCGGAGGGATTTGCAGGACTCCGTTGTCGAGCAGATTCTGGCCAAGACCGACGGGGTGCCGTTGTTCATCGAGGAACTGACCAAGTTCATCGTCGAGTCCGGCACTTTCGGCAAGAGCCCTGATCTCCTTCACGATAACCGGAGATCAGGTGAGCCCATGATACCGGAAACGCTGCGGGATTCGTTGCTTGCCCGTCTCGACCGGCTGCTCCAGAGCAAAATGGTTGCCCAGATCGGTGCGGCAATCGGGCGGGAATTTTCGTATGAGCTTTTGACTGCGGTGATCCAATGCGAACCAGGGGAACTCGATGCCGCCTTGGCGCAACTTGAGGCGGCGGACCTGATCAGCGCCCGCGGAAGACCGCCGCAGGCGGTATATACGTTCGAGCATGGTCTGATGCAGGAGGCCGCCTATTCGACGCTGTTGAAGAGCCGCCGCCAGACGCTACACACCCGCATAGCCGAGGTGTTGCAGAGCCAATTTAGCCAGGTCGCGGAAGTTCAGCCGGAATTATTGGCGCATCACTTCAGCGAAGCCGGTCTCACTACGCAAGCCATTGACTGGTGGGAGCGGGCCGCCATGCGTTCCGCGCAGCGGTCCAACAACAGCGAAGCGGTCAGCCAGTTCAACCGGGCTTTGCATCTGCTTGGGCAGGTTCCGGTCGATGCATCAAATCATCGCCGCGAGTTCGAAATGCGGATCGCGCTGATAACGCCGCTTTATGCGACCGATGGCTACTCGGGAAAGGAGGTGGAGCAAAACTATGACCGGTTGCTTGAGCTTGGCCAGGCCCTGGGAGAAACCCGGCAATTGCTGCGTATCCTGTGGGGCCAGGCCGGCGGAGAGTTTGTGCGATGCAATTTTCCCCGCGCTTATGAGCGCGTTGGAAGTTTTATCGAGCTGGCGCATCGAGCCGGGCACCGTACATCGGCGGCTCAAGGACTTCGGATCAAAGCGATGATCGCGATGACGAGCGGCGAGTTAATCATCGCACGCGAGCGGTACTTGCAAGTGATGGAAGAATTCGAGCGCGAAGGTACGGCGGCGGCACTCGGCGATTACCTCTTGATCCCGCGTCCAACAACCCTGGCGCAGTATGCGATCGCGGCACAGCAGCTTGGTTCTCTGGATGAGGCGGAGGCTCTCTGCGAGCGCAGCTTGCGCGAGGCACGCGAGAGTGAGCACCCGCTGACAAGCTGTTATGCGATCTTCCACTGCGGATTGAAAGCGATGGTTGACCAAGATCATACGACAGTGCTGGCGCTCGCCAAAGAGATGGATGAAATCATCAAGCGCCATCGTGTTTTCTATTGGGAGTTTCATGCGGAATTGCTTCTTGGCTTGACCACGGCCAGAATAGGCGAGCTGGACGAAGGCTTGGCGCGACTGCGGCGCAACGCCGAGCTCCGCGACCGGAGGGAGAGGCTCTTTAGCCCCTACTTCCTGATCAACGCGGCGGAGAGCCTGATGCAGAACCAGCGCAACGATGAGGCCATCGCCCTGCTGGATCGCGCGGAAGCGGAGGCCGAAGCGACCGGGCAGCATTACAGCACCGCTGAATTGTTTCGGGTGCGCGCCTGCGCAAGGCAGTCCCAGGGCGCACCTTTGGCCGAGGTGGAAGCCTTGTTCAACCAGGGATTGGCAACGGCGCAACGACAATCGGCGCGGCTTTTTGAACTGCGAACGGCAACCGGCCTGGCGAAGGTCTGGCGCGATGCCGGACGCTCCCACGACGCCCGCGCGCTGCTCGCGCCCGTATATGACTGGTTCACAAGCGGCCACAACACAGTGAATCTCAAGGAGGCACGAAATCTGTTGGACAGCATCAGCTAGCCATTATGGACCGACGGGCGCCTCGTAGCGCTCCTTTACAGAATTCAATTCGCCTACAGCGTCTGCACGTCGACCACGCCCGATACCGCCTTGAGCGCGCCGGCGATCTGCGGCGAGACCTTGAAGCGGCCCGGCAGCTTCATTTCGACCTCGGTTTCGAGGTCGAGCATCATCACCAGCGATACGTCGCCGTCGCCGCCGCCGCCGCCGCCCAAAGGCGCGGCTGAGGCCTTGGTCTGCTGGCCGTGGGCCTGAGCGGCGCCCTGCCCCGCCGCCTCGGGAATTTGCAGCCGCCTGGCAATGGACTCCAGCGGTCTTGTGTCGCGGACAAAAATGCGCAGTCCCTTCTGGGTTTTGGCGGCGGCATCATCGAGCAGTTCGGCATGCAACACCCGCGCGCGAACGTCCTCGCCCTGCAACTCGGCGCCGAGTTGCAATAACACGGCCGCGCCGGGCTCCAACACCTCGCGATACTGGGCGAGCCCTTCGGAAAACAGCACGGCTTCGAAATGACCTGTGGGATCCGACAGACCAATGATGCCCATCTTGTTGCCGGTCTTGGTCCGACGCTCCATCCGCGACAACACGGTAGCGGCGACTTTGCCCGCCGTCGCGCCGGTTTTGACCGCGCGCGAAAATTCCGCCCAGCACTGCACCCGCAACCGCTTCAGGGCGGTGGCATAATCATCGAGCGGATGGCCGGACAGGAAAAACCCGACGGCGTCATATTCGCGCCGCAGCCGTTCGGCCGGAAGCCACGGCTCGACCTGCGGCAGCATGATGGTCGGCGCGTCGGCGGCGCCGCCGAACATGTCATTCTGCCCGCACGTCGCGGCCTCGTGGCTGCGCTGGCACGCCGCCAGGATCGCCTCGACGCCGGCAAACACCCGCGCGCGATTTAAATCCAGCGCATCGAACGCGCCGGCGGCGGCAAGGCTCTCGATCACGCGCTTGTTGATCGCGCGCGGACTGACCCGAGCGGCAAAATCGGCGAGCGAGGTGAACAGGGCGTTGCTGCGCGCCTCCACGATCAGTTCGATGGCTTGCGGGCCGACACCCTTGAGCCCAGCGAGCGCGTAATAGATGGTGCCTTCACTGACTTCGAAGGTAGCGCCGGAGCGGTTGACCGAGGGCGCCTCGACCTTGATGCCGAGCCGCTGCGCCTCGGCGCGAAACTCGCTGAGCTTGTCGGTGTTGTTGATGTCGAGCGTCATTGAGGCCGCGAGAAATTCGACCGGATGGTGCGCCTTCATGTAGGCGGTCTGATAGGACAACAGCGCGTAGGCGGCGGCATGGCTCTTGTTGAAGCCGTAATCAGCAAATTTTGCCAGCAGGTCGAAAATGGTATCGGCCTGCCCCGGATTGACGCCGCGCGTCTTCGCGCCCGAGACGAAACGCTCGCGCTGCTTTTCCATCTCGGCGCGGATCTTCTTGCCCATTGCCCGCCGCAGCAGATCGGCTTCGCCGAGCGAATAGCCGGCCAGCACCTGCGCGATCTGCATCACCTGTTCCTGATAGATGATGACGCCAAACGTCTCTTTCAGGATCGGCTCCAGCATCGGATGCAGGTATTCCGGCTCCTCGTCGCCATGCTTGCGGGCGCAATAGGTCGGAATGTTCGCCATCGGACCGGGCCGATACAGCGCCACCAGCGCGATGATGTCCTCGAAGCGGTCGGGCCGCATGTCGACCAGCGCGCGGCGCATGCCCTGGCTTTCCACCTGGAACACGCCGACCACATCGCCCCGCGCCAGCATCGCATAGCTCGGCGCATCGTCGAGCGGCAGCCGCGCCAGATTGATCTCGATGCCGCGCCGCTTCAACAGCTTGACCGCAAGATCGAGCACCGTCAGCGTCTTCAGCCCGAGGAAGTCGAATTTGACGAGGCCGGCGGGTTCGACCCATTTCATGTTGAACTGGGTCACCGGCATGTCCGATTTCGGATCGCGGTAGAGCGGCACCAGTTCGCTCAAGGGCCTATCGCCGATCACAATGCCAGCGGCATGGGTGGAAGCATGCCGGGTCAGGCCTTCAAGGCGCTGCGCGATATCGAAGGCACGCGCTACCACCGGGTCTTCGTCGCGAAAGGCCTGCAGCTTCGGCTCGCCTGCGATCGCGGCCGCCAGGGTCACCGGTGCCACTGGATTCTGCGGCACGAGCTTTGTCAGCTTGTCGACCTGCCCGTAGGGCATCTGCAGCACGCGGCCGACGTCACGCAGCACGCCACGCGCCTGCAGCGTCCCGAAGGTGATGATCTGCGCCACCTGGTCGCGGCCATAGCGCCGCTGGACATAGCGGATCACCTGGTCGCGCCCGTCCTGGCAGAAGTCGATGTCGAAGTCCGGCATCGAGACGCGATCTGGATTGAGAAAACGCTCGAACAGGAGGCCGAACCGGATCGGATCGAGATCGGTGATGGTCAGCGCGTAGGCGGCCAGCGAACCGGCGCCCGAGCCGCGGCCCGGTCCGACCGGAATGCCCTCGGCCTTGGCCCATTTGATGAAGTCCGCAACGATCAGGAAGTAACCGGCGTAATTCATCCGGGTGATGACGTCGAGCTCGAAGGCGAGCCTTGCGCGATAGTCCTCCTCAGTCATGCCCTTGGCGAGGCCGTGAACCAGCAGGCGATGGCTGAGGCCTTGTTCGGCCTGACGGCGCAATTCCACCGCCTCGTCGCTCGTCGCTGCCGTGGCGTTGGTCCCCGCCCCCACCGTGAAGCGCGGCAGGATCGGCTTGCGCGTCAGCGGACGGAACGCGCAGCGCTCTGATATCTCGATGGTGGAGCAAAGCGCCTCCGGCAGATCAGCAAATAGCACCGCCATTTCCGCCCGGGTCTTGAAGCGGTGATCCACCGTCAGCTGCTCGCGGTCGGTTTCGGCGATCAGGCGCCCGCCGGCGATGCAGATCAGCGCGTCATGGGCTTCGTAATCATCCGCGGTGGCAAAATACGGCTCGTTGGTCGCGACCAGCGGCAGGCCCTTGGCATAGGCGAGATCGATCAGGGCGGCCTCGACGCGGCGCTCCTTCTCGATGCCGTGGCGTTGCAACTCGACATAGAGCCGGTCGCCGAACAGGCGCGCCAGCCGGTCGCAGCGGACCGCCGCGAGGTCCGCCTGATCGGCAAGGAGCGAAAGCGAGATCGGCCCCTCCGGGCCGCCGGTGAGCGCGATCAGGTCCTCTGCACAGCCTTGCAGCCATTCGAACTTGATATGTGGGGACTGATGGGTGGGGGTTTCCAGAAATGCCCGGGAGTTCAGCCGCATCAGGCTGAGATAGCCACGCTCGCGCGCCGCCAGCAGCACAATCCGCGCCGGTGCTGCGGCCTGCGCATTGCGCGCGCCCGGGTCATGGTCGCCGAAATCGACGGCCAGCTCGCAGCCGATGATCGGCTGGATACCCGAGCCGGCCATCTTTTCGGAGAATTCCAGCGCCCCGAACATGTTGTCGGTGTCGGTCAGCGCCAGCGCGGGCTGGCGATCGGACTTCGCCAGTTCGGCCAGCTTTCCGATCTTGATCGCTCCTTTCAGCAGTGAATAGGCCGAATGAACGTGGAGATGGACAAATCCGACTGTGGACACGGGCTTCTGCGTCATGGATTTCCGAAGGCGCGGCTTCTAAGGGGGCATGAGGCCTTGCCGGAGCCAAAGCCACCGGAATAGGCCGACTCGCTCCCGCAATGGTGATGCCTCAGGTGAGGTGTGTCCACGCGGAAGGGGCAAATCACCCCCGCCATCCCGGTTTTCCCCAGCCGACGCGACGGCCGTTCCCGACCCCGGCTTGCGGCCTCAACCCTCAGAGCTGCGGAATCAGCTGCGCCCACACCGCGATCATGGCGACAAACAGCGTGATCGACGCCAGCGCCGCCGCTTCTTCCACGAATACCTTCAACATGCCAGCCTCCTCTCCTTTGGAACATAAGAAGAACATTGTTCTCCTTATGTTCTAGAGAGTCAAGCAGCGTTTGTAGGTCAGCTTTGAAAAATAACCCCGAATCAAATCACTCGGTTAACGCAGGCACCCGCCTGCCACGAATCTACGATTGAACTCGCGGTATGTCCGCTTGCCTGGCAGCATTAAAGCCATTCGCGCAAGGCTTCCAGCAGCTCGCAGGCGGCGCGGGCCTTGCGGGGCTGGCTCGGTTCGATCGGCAAGGGAAATTGGCAGGATGCCACCGCGATCAGCATGATGCGGTCGGACAAGTTCCAGCAGCATCCAACCGGCGCGGCGATCGCGGCCTGAGAGCTGGCACATCACGGCCTGCCGCAAGTCCGGTCTCGGCTTGCGGCAGGTAGCTATGTGTTGAGGGGACATGTCGTTCCGGCTTAGGCTAAAGTCCGGTTGGGCGATCCACAGGGGCTGCGGCCAAAGGGAGGTTTTCATGCGCAACATTGTTCTGGCTTTGCTGGCCGCCAGCGGACTGGCGGTCGTGGGCCCCGCGCCGGCTGCGGCCGTCGGCACCCAATACCCGTTCTGCATGCAGGGCCGTACTGTGCCCGCGCTGAGCGATTGCTCTTATACGAGCTACGAGCAGTGTGCGGCCACCGCATCGGGGCGGTATCTTTATTGCATCGACAATCCCTACTTCGATCCCGGCGTCCGCTATCATCCGAGCCGCCATCGTGGCCGTCACGTGCGGGCGGTCCATCCTGTGTACTGAATCGGAGGGTACTCGGCGCCGCGGTCGCGGCCGCCGTCCCGAAAGGTACTTATGCGCATTCTGATTTTGGCGATGTTGGCGATCGCAACGGTTGCGGCAATCGGATCGGCCCAGGCTCAGACATACGATCCGGATTATCCGGTTTGCCTACACGTCTATGGCCGCGTCAGCTATTACGACTGTCGCTATACATCGCTTCCTCAATGCGCCGGGTCGGCGTCGGGCCGCGCGGCGCAATGTATGGTCAATCCCTATTTCGCCCCGGCCCGCCCTCACCGGCGGCACCGCCACGATTGATGGCTAATCCAGCTCGACGACCCGGCCGTCGACAAGCGAGACGCGCCGGTCCATCCGGCTCGCCAGTTCCATGTTGTGGGTCGCGATCAGCATCGCCACCCGTGTCGCCGTGACCAGCTGCATCAACGCATGGAACACGTGATCGGCGGTGTGCGGGTCGAGATTTCCGGTCGGTTCATCCGCCAGCAGCGCCCGCGGCGCATTGGCGACCGCGCGCGCAATCGCCACCCGCTGCTGCTCGCCGCCGGATAGTTCGGCCGGCCGGTGCTTGATGCGATCGGCCAGGCCCAGATAGGCCAGGATTTCAGTGGAGCGCTTGATGGTCTCGGCGCGCCTGAGGCCGCGGATCATTTGCGGCAGCATGACGTTTTCGAGCGCGGTAAATTCGGGCAGCAGCCGGTGCGACTGATAGACAAAACCGATATCGCTGCGACGGATCTGGGTTCGCTCGATATCGGATAATCCCGAGGTCGCGCTACCGCCGATATAGACTTCACCCTCATCTGGGGTTTCGAGCAGGCCGGCGATGTGCAGCAGGGTCGATTTACCGGCGCCTGAGGGTGCCACCAGCGCCACCGACTGTCCCGCCCAGAGCGCGAGCTTGGCGCCGTTGAGGATCGTCAGCGTCGTCGCCCCCTGAATGTATTGGCGCTTGATCTCGTGGAGATAGACGACCGGTATATCCTCTGCCCCCTGCTCCATCTGCCCCTCACTCGTATCGCAGCGCGTCGACGGGATCGAGGCGGGCGGCGCGCCATGACGGATACAGCGTGGCAAGGAACGACAATGTCAGCGCCATGATCACAACCGCGCTGGTCTCGCCGAAATCGATCTCGGCGGGCAGCTTGGACAGAAAATACAGTGTGGGATCGAACAATTCGGTGTTGGTGAGCCAGGACAGGAACTGCCGGATCGTTTCGATATTGAAGCAAATTGTCAGCCCGACCAGGAAGCCGACAAAGGTCCCGACCACCCCGATTGAAGCACCGGTGATCAAGAACACCCGCATGATCGAGCCTTGCGAGGCGCCCATGGTGCGCAGGATCGCGATATCGCTGCCCTTGTCCTTCACCAGCATGATCAGGCCCGAGATGATGTTGAGCGCTGCGACCAGCACGATCAGGGTGAGGATCAGGAACATCACGTTACGCTCGACCTGAAGCGCGTTGAAAAAGGTCGCATTGCGCTGCCGCCAGTCGACCAGAAATACCGGCCGTCCGGCCGCCTCGGTGACGGATTTGCGGAAGGCGTCGATCTTGTCGGGGTTGGTGGTGAAGACCTCGATCGCGGTCACGTCATTGGGGCGATTGAAATAGTTCTGCGCCTCCTGCAGCGGCATGAATACGAAGATCGAATCATATTCCGACATGCCGACCTCGAATACCGCGGCGATCCGGTAGGGCTTGATGCGCGGCATGGTGCCCGCCACGGTCACCGCGCCCTTCGGAGATACCAGCGTGATGTTGTCGCCGGCATGCAGCGACAGCGTATCGGCGAGCCGGCGGCCGATGACGACGGCCTGCCCCTCGTCGAAGCCTTCCAGGGTGCCTTGTTTGATGTTCTTGGCGATCGAGGTCAGGTTGTTGAGATCGTTGGCGCGAATACCGCGCACGAAGACGCCGGCGGCGTTGAAGGGCGACGAGCCGAGCGCCTGTCCATCAACCACCGGCGCGGCTACCCGGATGCCCGCGACCTGGCTGATGCGCTCGGCGACATCCTTCCAGTCGGTCAATGGCGACTCCAGCGGCTGCACCACCAGGTGGCCGTTCATCCCAAGTATCTTTTCGAGCAGTTCCTTGCGGAAACCGTTCATGACGGCCATCACGATGATCAG
>NZ_JBEKXH010000093.1:0-23649 GCF_049512235.1 Bradyrhizobium sp. | reverse complement strand
GGTCGCCACGGCGCCCGCGCGCTGGCGCGGGTCGCGCCACGGATGCGCGTTCTCGACGAGAAGCTGAACGTGGACCTCCTCGCGGCGCTGGAGGATCGCAAACTCGTCTGGCTGCTCAACGCCCTGCAAGCGAGCGAACAGGGTGCTGTGCCGGCGCTCGATGAAACGTCGGATCCGGCTGCATGGATTCACGTCCTGTGGCAGACCGCGGCTCCGGACCGGGCCGCGCAGGTGGTGGATATCGTCCGCGCGCGTACTGACCTTTACAGCGACGAACGTCTCGCCCTCGACCTTCGGGAGATGTCGAAGCTCGATTCGACCATTCCGGCCCCGCCGTTCGACGCCATTGCATGGGTTCGCGAGCACGGCGATCAACCGGCGGCGGCGCTGAGACTGCTGCTGCGGGCGGCACCGCCGGATACGCAAGGACCAGTTGCGGCCGAGTTGCTCGGCCGCCTCGGGTGCCGCCGCGCCGCAGAGATCGCTCTTGGAGAGGCAGACCTTCTGACGCTCAGGACGCCCGAAGCGTCCGCCCGGATCTACGCGACGGCGTTGGCTTGGTTCTCGCAGTGCAACGACGACGCCGGACAGGTCATTGCGGCGACGGCCATGAGCCTCGCGCAAGGCCGCGCGGGTCGTGACGAAAACCTGTCGGCGGCCGGTGAACGGCTCGAGAACGCCTACGTGGCGTTGCGACGGCATGCGGCATCCGGTCTCCCCGAATTTGCGGCGATCCGCACCGCCGCGCTCGCGGGCGACTTGGACCTCAGGGTGGCTGAGGAACACCAGCCGTGGGTGGCCCGTATTGCCTGTGCCATCCTGATCGGCCGTCAGGCCGCGAACCGGCAAGATGTCATCGACGTTTCGAAGCTCCGGGGCAAGCTGCTCGATTGGATCGGTGCATACGGCCAGGACGGAAAACGACTTCCGCTCGACGTGCAAGGCTGCTTCGTCGAACGGCGCGGAACGATGCAGCTGACCATCGCCGATCCCCAGGCCACGTGGTGGGCGCTGGCGCGGTGGTGGACCCAGATCGGGGTTGGTCTTGCGATGCTCATAGGCGGGCTCGCAGGCGCGGGGTACCTCCTCAAGCTCATGGTCGACGCGGCCCCGAGCATGATTGATTTGGTTTCTTCGAATCCCGAGGTTGAGCTCGGGGTTATCATCTGCGCTACCTACGCCTGCCTGATCGCCGCGGCTGCGGTTTTCCTGAGATTGGCACCGCGCAGATTTATCGAGCTGCGGATCACCACTTCCACGGCCGCCGCGGGACCGGCTGCTGCCGCGCTGACAGCGGCTATTTTCCAGTCACTGTCCAATCCCAGAGTGGTTTTCAGCACATTCTTTTCGGGCAAGCGCGAGTGGTTGCGGTCGCTCGGTCGAGCCGAGCTTCCGGCAGTCGAGCACAATCACGAGATCGTCGGCCCGCTGGAGACGCGCGTGCCGGCGGGGCGCTATGCCGCGTCGCCGACGCTTTTGCCACCTGAGTTCCTCGAACAGTACAAGCGGATGTCCCGCCGCCTGCCGTTCGCCAGTCCCCCCGATGTCGTTATCGTCCCGGCGACGGGAAGTCTAAGCGGCGCTCCCTGGGAAGCCATGATTGCACGCGATGTGGCAGGTAGTACCGTCAGCCCGGCAAATTTGCCTTTCCGCTTCCGGCGCGTCGTCGAGGCGAGGATCGCGCGCGAACATGTGGCGGCGAAGCCGATCCGCGCCGCCAGTTGCCGGTCCAGCGATGCCGACGAGAGCGCATCGAAGCTTGGCCTGGCGCCTCTCGCCGGCGATAGCAAGTTCAAGCTGGTCGAATGGTCGGAAGATCCGACCGAGCTGCCGAGTGCCGAAGACATTCACATTCTGCACCTGATGGGCATATCGGAGAATATAGGGGCGGGAGCAAGCTTTCGGTTCGGCCGCACGGTATCCAACGAGGCCACGATCAGCCTCGACGAATCCAAGCCCTCCCAAACGTCGCTGGGCGCCGCCGATCTCGTGCGGGCATTTCCCAACCTTCGCGTCTGCATCCTTCAGGGAGAAGTTGATCCGCTGCGAGGCGAGCGGACCGGCAGCGATCGCGGCCAGGCCGCATTGGCCCGCGCCTTCGCGGCCGAGGTTTTCGCCCTCGGAATTCCGATCGTCATCATGCTTCCGCGCCTGGACGGCCGGCGCGCGGCAGAAGCTTTGGAAGCGGTGGCGACCACGTTGGCCAGCCGTCCGCGGCGCGGAACAGCTGCGCTGCAAAAGGCGCTGGTCCGGGCCCAGGAGCGGATCCTGTCGGGCTATGCGGAGGCGTCCGAAACCGGTTGGGAATTGGCCATGGATGTTTGCCTTTACGCCGTTCCAGGATGGAGCGGCAAATGGCGCTGAACGCGCGCGTAGTTGAACCTGTGAAGTTGCAGACTGCGAGTGTACGGCGGTGAGCCGGTTGAAGCGGCTCTTGGGTTTGATACGGCGACTTATCACGTTGCTGCCGAAACCAGTTCGGCGGCATGACATGGGAGACGGCAACATGGCGCTCTGGGATACGTTTAAGAACTGGTTCGACAAGGACAACGAGCAATTCATCGCTTTTCTGCTACCTGTGGAGAGGACTGACGATCGTCCCTCCCCGATCACGATCCAGGCGGGCAAGACGTACTTCCGACTGCGGCTCGCGTCGGTGTTCCTGCACAAGAGGGTGCAGGGCGGCAAGAGCTGGTACCCCGCCGTTCACTCGTTGGTACGGTTCAATTTTGGCAACCAAAATGCTGTCGACGTCCCCAATGTGGTCGATCCAAAGATCGCCGGCGAGAAGCCCAGCGGCGAAGTGATCCTGCGCAATGTGACACTCACATCGTCCATGCCGTTCAGCGGCGGCATCGTCTCGATCGCTGTCGGATTGGTGGCGATGGAGGAAGCGAATCACATCGGCGGATTCCTCAAGGTATTCGGCTCACTCGCCGAGCAGCTCGTCGTGCCGCAACTGTCGGCGGCACTCAACGTGGCGCAGCCCCTTGCCAACGGAATTCAGGAGCTGTTCGGCTTGGGCAACGGCCGCCTTCACCTTGGCCTCAAGCAGGATTTTGCCGCCGGTGAGCTCGCTCAGGGCTATGTCGTCCTGATCCGGGCGACCGAAGACCAGGTGGACAGGTCCCAGCTCTGCGTCGCAGCCGGGCAGTTGCGCAAGGGGGGCAAGCCCGAGGACAGCAAAGCCTTCGACGAGTTCGATCACATAGTGCTGCGAGTAGAAATTCTGACCGAGAGGGATGACTGGCAGAAACTCACCTTCATCGATGAACCGTTCCAACAGGCATTGGACGCTTTGGCCGACGGCAATGACGAGGAGTCGAAGAAAAAGGGTGACCTCTTCCTGCAGACCGCGCTCCGGCGGGTGTTGAGATCGCCTGATCTCACGCAAGCCGACCGCACGCGGGTGATACCGCTCCTGAAGGATCAATACCGGCTGGCCAAGGACGGGCTGGGTATCAAGGGATTGGCCCAGCAACGCGCGAACCTGCAGCAGATGATGAAGTCGGCGATGACCGTGGACGCCGCGTTAGAGCGGCCCGAACCGAGTCTCGACGACGTGGTGAATTTCTGAGTGCTGGACATATCCGGTTCGCCGCGCATCCGCGCAGGCGCAGCAAGAACGCAACTTCGATACAAGATGCGCTCCTGAGCAGGTTGCCGGCAAGGATCGCCCTCGTCTTTGGCGCCAAGCCAACGTCATCCGCCCAGCGCCGCCACATGCTCCAGATCCTGTCGGCGCTGCTTTGCTCGCCGCTCGTAACTGGCTTGGTTCTTGGTGGCGACCAGCGTGTGGGGGCTGCCGCGCCTCTCGGTCGCAAGATCAAGGTCGCACGTGGCGTTCCGGATACTTTGCTCGACATGGGTTCTGCGATCCTGGACCGCCTTCAGGCGCCATTGCTGCTGGTCCGGCACAACCAGGAATGCGCCCAGTCCACGACAGTCGCCGCATGTACATGTGAGTGGGTTGGCCCTGCTCCAGTCCCGTGGCGCCTCCAGCGGCAGGGCGATGCGCCTGCGCAGGTGGTCGAGCGACGCCTCTCGAAGCCGGCTCACCGCCGGCCAAGCCACGCCTTCGGCCAGCTTGGCAAACGCGAGCGCGGCGGGGACGAGCACGTCATCCGGTCTGTATGTCTTGGGCCAAGCCAGCAGGTGTTCGATCGCCTGCGCCGCGAGCCCTGCATCGATCCGGCTTGTCGCTGTCAGAAGATCGACCACGAATCCCGCTTTCACGGGCGTCGGCCGAGGCCAAGGGCCGGCCTCCTGGCGCCCGGTCGAGGAGCCCGGCAAGACCTCCAGCAAGGCTGCGCCGATCTGCTCGATGTCGCCTGTCGTGCCCTTAGGCGCTGTGACGCAACGCAGCAGCAGATCCGCGCAGGCGCTGAGATGGGCCGCAGCGTTGCGCCTGAGGATTCGGACCAGCAGCTCCGTTGCACGCGGACCCTGAAGCAGGGCGGCGGCGCGGACGATCGCTGCGTTGTCTTGCGCGGCGTAATGGCCTTCGGCGGATAGCTCGGCGAGAAAGGCATCGATGTGTCTGACGTTGCCCAGTCGGACCTGCAAATCGAGCATCCGGCCGGCTGCGGCGTCCTGGTCCGCTCGCCAAGTCGCTCGGGGCCAGGAGCGCAGCATGTGCGCCGCGAGTTCGTCGGCCTCACGCCACAACGGCGACTGGATCGATGCGTTGCCGGTCTCCCAGCGCGCCGTCAGATCCTCAAGAAAAGGCAGCGTGGTGCGGAGGCCGGCCTGGTTGAGCACCGCTAGTCTCCGCGCCGCCGGCCACAACACGAGGCCTGCACGCCGATAGGTGCGCTCGAAGGACGCGCCTGCATTGCCCGTCGCCTCGTGAAAATGCTGCTGGTCCGGCTTCAGATCCTCGAACGCATCGGGCGGGCAAAGCTCGTCCTCGGCGAATGGAAATTCGCCGAGCCCCGCCGCGCGGCCGTCTGGACGGCGCCACTCCGACAGGATCAGCGCCCGCTCGATGACCTCGGCAACCGAGAAGTTTTTATCATCGTCCCCCTCCTCGTCTCCCCAGTGGCGACGGCCGTAATAGCCGGTATACTCGGCGCTGCCGCTTTCCTCGATCGAGACGAGCGCGAGGTGGAGATCGCAATCCGCCTCCGCGGCGGCCTTGACCAGAACGGAGGCCACGCCCGCGTCAGCCCCCTTGAGCGCATCGAATGACAGCTCTGCCGGCGTATAGACATGTTCCAAGGGCAGTATCAGCTTGTCAGGCTCGTCCTCGGCATTCACCCAGCACCGAAGCAAATCCACCATCCGCCCCTGCTCTGCGCGATAATCCGGTGCCTTCAACCCCCGCGCTTTGCCGACGAAGCGCAGATTATAAACAAGAGTCAGGCGAAAGCCCGACTGAATGGGGCGCACTTCATGCACGCAATCGGCATAAAAGGCCGCGAAGCCGATCTCCGACGCCTCCTCCGGACGCAGGTCGAGCACCACCTCGCGGCCGAGATGCTTGACGACCAGTTCGCCGCCGCGATGGGTCGAGGGCAGCACGAGCACCATGGTCGCGAACATGCCGCGGACCTTCTCGGTATCGCGGTGGCCGACGAAGAAGCTGCCGGCATCGTAGACGAGAAGCTTATAGAAATCGGCGGCGACCGGACCGCTCACGCCGAGGCCGAGAGCTATGTCGGCGACGAGTCCGGCCAGGGTCTTGTCCCAGTGCCGTCCCCCGATCCTGATCTTGGCGGGATCAATCTGCCAGGTTCGCCTGACCTCGCGATCGACCACCGTCTGCGCGCCCCGCCCATAGGGGGCGGCCTCGGCGATGGCGACGAGCCGCTCGGCCTGGTCGGGCAGGATCGGGAAGGCAATCCGGCCCACTCCGTCAACTTCGATCGTACGCAGAAGTCGCCTGGACGCTCAACGGAACGAAGGCTGTCGAGCATCTTGGTGGCGATCGACGACATCATAACTCCCGGCAAACTGGATGGCGCTTCGTGAACAATCGTCAAGTCGACGCGGCAGGTCCGCGTTTCCCAATCATATCATGCAGCCGCGGCGCGTTTGTAAGACCATGTAACATGTAACGTCCTACGCTGTCATCGCCACTTCAAGCGCTCGCCGCCATGTTGCCATGATATCACGCCTCGTTCATATCTTCTCAAACGAGGAATCCACAGGCATATTTGCAGCTCGATGGATTCTGGCGTCATCAATGCCGGTTTCACGCAAGCGGTCGTCTGGTGGTCCGACGTCGGCATTGGCTACGCGTCTGGGCGGTACATTTCCGAATGTTGGCGTCGAAGAACCACGAGCAACTTAGCCGCGTCAGCAGATCAAGACGCGGATGCGTGCGAAGCCGCGCGGAAGCATCGCCGTGTCTGCCTCCCCGGCAGAGTCGGGGGTCTCCCGCTTATGCTAGATCGAGCGCGAGAACCATGCCCATTTACCTTTTTCACGCGGCCGGATAGGCTGCCGCCGTGATCCAACCCGGAAGCGTGAGTCGAATGCAAACCATTACTGTCCGTGCCACCTGGGACGATGAGGCCGGCGTTTGGTGCGCCGAGGCCGACAACCTGCCGGCCGGATTTGCGCTGGCGACGGGAGCCGATACCCTTGACGCTTTGGCGGATAAGCTACCGGGCTTGATCCAAGACCTCCTGAACAGCGACACAATTCCTCCCATCGAGATCGTCGCAAAGGTACGTGACCGCGCCATTGCATGAAAAGCTTCACGCCGGAATTGAAGAAAATCCTGCGCGAAGCCGGTTGCAGTCTTGTTCGACGCGGCAAGGGCGATCACGAGATTTGGGAAAGTCCGATCACCCAAACGCGCTTCGTGGTCGACAATGCCATTCTCTCGCGGCATCTGGCCAACACCGTGCTGAAACAGGCCGGATTGCCGAAACAGTTCTGATCGACTCGCAAGATCAAGCGCCAGCATCGGGGATGCCACGTGATGCGCGAACGCTCGTCGGTCCTTTAGGCGGCGCGACCAATGGATCGGCGACCTCGCGAAGCAACACCCTCACGTTCCCTTTTGCCCTGCGGCGCGGTCGTCGGCCGCTTTCATTTGTTGCTTGCCATGTCTCTGATTGCTGGTTGTCGATTCTGTTCCATTGGATCGAGAAAGGCCAGGATGTCAGCTGGGTTTCCAGTTTCTAGGTCTAGGCGGCTTCGACCTTGACGCACAGATCGCGGAGGCGCTTGCCTCTGATGCGTCGATTGTCCATCAGTGCATCGGCGATTTCGCCATGAACAGTGCCGTTATGCTGCAACTGGCGGGCGCACCACGCCACCACGTCGTTTTGCCAAATGCTTTCGGCGTCACTGTCGGGGCGGCGACTGCAAGCAATCTCGCAAACCAACTGCGAAGCAAAGATTTCGTCCACCGATGAGCCCTCGCGCCTGTCCTCGCCGGCGAACAAATCCTCTGCCGTCAACCCTGCAAAAAGTGATCGCGATCGGTTGAGCAGCGTTTCAAAGCTAGCCGGACAATCGGGCGTATCGAAAAACTCAAGGTCTGGCGCCTCGCTATAGCCGCCCCATGCCAACTTACCCTTGATCGCGCGCGCTTCGATGAAAACGTTGGTCGTCTCAATGCCCAACACGCTGTCTATAACGATGTGCCCGGCCTCGTGAACCGCAGCCGCGCGCTTCGGCATTTCGAAAGCGCTCGGTCCGTGCTCGGCGAGAATTTGGCGAATGTGGGCGTTGACTCTTTCGCGCAAGGCTTTGCCAATACCATCCTGGTGAATGGTGATGCCGCCAATGGTCACGATGTCGTCATTTCTTCATCCGATTCCCCCCGCAGATATGGTCGATGATACCCGCCGTGGTAGAAATGGCGAATCTTCGGGGTAAGTTGATGCTGACGCTAGAAACCAAGGACGACTTGGAGACCCTGCACAAGAACCAGGTCCAAGAAAGCTCCACTCTGGAATATAAGGCGTCACCCGCCGTTGATAATGCTGACCCGCGCAGGCAAGAAATTGCCAAGGACGTATCGGCAATGACAAATGCCGACGGCGGCCAGATCGTGTACGGCATGACAGAGAAATTCAGACAGACCATGATTGAATTGCAAGCCGTGTGTGGTGGCGGCCCCTCCACACCACCGGTTCGACGGCGGAACAGGGTAAGAACCTCCCGTCAGAATCGCAACTTGGAGAAGTGAGGGGCATCATTAAGTTAGATGGTCGGAGCGAGAGGATTTGAACCTCCGACCCCTAGTCTCCCAGACTAGTGCGCTAACCGGGCTGCGCCACGCTCCGATGCCGTTCCCTTAGCTTCGATCAGGCTGCCGCGCAAGGCGCCTCCGCGGGGCATTGCGGGAACCGGCGGGAAGCCGCTCGCAGATTTTGTAGGGCGGGCAAAGCCAACGGGTCGCGCGAACGCGCGAGCCGTTGGCGTGCCCACCATTTCGAGCCATAGGCGCGGTGGGCACGGCGCGAAGGGCGCCTTTGGGCGCGAAGGGCGCCTTTGGGCGCGAAGGGCGCCTTTGCCCACCCTACCCTGCCGGCGGGAAAAACCGTTCCCCGCCGCCGGCCCTAGCCCTTCAGCGCCGCATCCAGCAATTGCCGGCAGGCGATGAGCTCCTGCAACACGTCCTCCAGCCGGACGACGTCGAGCGGGCGGTCCGAATCTACGACACCGGGTATAGGGCCGGCGTCGAACGCGGGCATGCCGTCCTCGTCGGTTTCAAGCAGGCGAAAATCGATGCCGTCGGTGCCCTCGTAATCATCGTCATCGGCATCGATGCCGGGCTCCGGCTCGTGATCGTCGTCCTGGATGCTGCGTCCGACCGCCTCCTCGATGACGCCGAAGGAGGCCACCGCCGCTCCATCCGCCAGGCGCTGAACCGAGCCGATGCCGTGCTCTTTCAGAATGCGCTGCACGCCGCGGATGGTGTAGCCCTCGCCATACAGCAGACGGCGGATGCCCTTGAGCAGATCGACATCGTCGGGGCGGTAATAACGCCGGCCCCCGCTGCGCTTCATCGGCTTGATCTGGGCGAACCGCGTCTCCCAGAACCGCAGCACGTGCTGGGGAATGTCAAGCTCGGTGGCAACCTCGCTGATGGTTCGGAACGCATCCGGAGCCTTGTCCAAATGTCCACTCCTCAAGAGATCGCGGGATTGCTTCGTCAGTCGGGTTTGCTTTCGCCGTTGCCCGGACTGTGGCCGTTGATCCGCTGCTTCAGGATGGCGGACGGCTTGAACACCATCACGCGACGCGGCGAGATCGGAACCTCGGTGCCGGTCTTGGGATTACGGCCGATGCGCTGGCCTTTCTTGCGCACCATGAACGAGCCGAAGGACGACAGCTTCACCGTCTCACCCTTCTCCAGGCAGTCGGTGATTTCCTTCAGGACCAGTTCAACGAAAGTGGACGATTCGGTGCGCGACAGCCCCACCTTCTGGTAGACGGCTTCGCACAGATCGACGCGTGTAACTGTCTTGCCGGTTCCGGTCATCGCCTGCCCCACGTCACCCGCGAACAATTCTGGTCTGAAATTTATGAGCTTAACAACTGACGGTCAACAACCCACCCCGCCATGCCAATAGCATGAAAAAAACCCGCATAATACATGACATTTTACGTTGCGTTTACCAGCGCAGCAGCGCCGATCCCCAGGTAAATCCACCGCCCATGGCTTCGAGCAGTACCAGATCACCTTTCTTGATACGTCCGTCCGCGACCGCAACCGACAGCGCCAGCGGAATTGACGCCGCCGAGGTATTGCCGTGCAGGTCGACCGTCAGCACCACCTTCTGCGGTGCAATATGCAGTTTGTGCGCCGAAGCATCGATGATCCGTTTGTTGGCCTGGTGAGGCACGAACCAGTCGATATCTTCAGCGGTCGTGCCGGTGGCCTCGAACGCATCCACGATCACGCCGGTGATCATGCCGACGGCGTGCTTGAACACCTCGCGGCCCTCCATCCTGAGATAGCCCACGGTGCGGGTCGAGGAGGGGCCGCCATCGACGTACAGCTTCCATTTGTGCCGGCCATCGGAGCGCAGATGCGTCGTCAATACCCCGCGATCGGAGGGTTTGCCGGGCTGGCGCTCGGCGTCGAGCACGATGGCGCCGGCGCCATCGCCGAACAGCACGCAGGTGCCGCGGTCGTTCCAGTCGAGGATCCGCGAGAATGTCTCGGCGCCGATCACCAGCGCGCGCTTGAACGCGCCGCTGCGCAGGAAATTATCGGCGGTGGCGAGCGCAAAGATAAAGCCGGAGCAAACCGCCTGCAGATCGAAGGCCGCGCCATGGTGGATGCCGAGCGCATCCTGCACCGCGACCGCGGTGGCGGGAAAGGTGTTGTCCGGGGTCGAGGTCGCCAGCACGATCAGGTCGATCGACTGCGCGTCGATCCCGGCATTGGCAAGCGCGGCCTGGGCGGCATGAACCGCCAGATGCGAGGTAAACTCACCCTCGGCGGCGATGTGGCGCTGCCGGATGCCGGTGCGCTGCACGATCCACGCATCCGAGGTGTCGATCCGCGCCGCCAGTTCGGCATTGGTCAGGATCTGCCGCGGCAGATAGGCGCCGCAGCCGAGCACGACCGAACGTATTGCAGTCACGAGACAGCCTCCTGCGCGGTCGGCGCTGACGGAGGCGCGCTGCCGTCAGGGTTGAGCATTTTATTGATCTTGGTGAGGAGATCGTAGCGGACCATCTCATAGCCAACATCGACGGCATAGGCAAAGCCTTCGGCATCGGTTCCGCCGTGGCTCTTGACGACGATGCCGTTCAACCCGAGCACCACGCTGCCGTTGGATTTGTTCGGGTCGAGCTTGTCGCGCAACGACTTGAATGCGTTTTTTGCAAACAGATAGCCGATCCGCGCGCGCCACGTGCGCGACATGGCGCTGCGCAGGAATTCGGTGATCTGCCGTGCGGTGCCTTCGGCAGCCTTCAACGCGATATTGCCGCTGAAACCTTCTGCGACGATGACGTCGGCAGCGCCCTTGCCGATGCCGTCGCCTTCGACGAAGCCGATATATTCGAGCTGTGGCAGATTCATCGCACGCAGCAGTTCCGCCGCTTCGCGAATTTCCTCGCGGCCTTTGATTTCCTCGACCCCGATATTGAGCAGGCCGACGGTCGGCCTTTCGCGGTTGAACAACACGCTCGCCATGGCGCTGCCCATCACCGCCAGCGCCACCAGGTGATGCGCATCGCCGCCGATGGTGGCGCCGAGGTCGAGCACGACCGAATCGCCGCGGGCCGTGGGCCATATCGCCGCGAGCGCCGGCCTGTCGATCCCGGGCAGCATGCGCAGGCAAAACCGCGCCATTGCCGCCAGCGCGCCGGTGTTGCCGGCGGAGATCGCGACATCGGCGTCTTTCTTCTTCACCGCATCAATTGCCAGCCACATCGACGAAGTCTTGCGGCCACGGCGCAAGGCCTGGCTCGGCTTGTCGTGCATGCTGACGGCGACGTCGGTGTGGATGACCCGGGAAACCGCCCGCAACGCTGGATGCAGGGCGAGTTGCGCATCGATGGCGGCGCGATCGCCGAACAGCAGAAATTCGCTGTCGGGATGTCTTTTCAATGAAATCGCGGCGCCGGGAATGACGACGGATGCGCCGGCATCGCCACCCATGGCGTCAAGCGCGATTCGAACCTTCTGCGGCATGAACGTCCCGGAAACCTGATCTTTTGCGGTCTTGATGCGTTCGGCCGCGGACTGGAAATCGGCAGGATTGGCAGCGGTCGGCGGAGCGCAACGCTGCACCCCGGCCGGGCCGCGACAATAGCGCGTCCACGTCCCGAGACAACCTCTTGACCCCAGCCTTTTCGCCCTTGGGCGGCGGCGCGCGGAACCGGCCCATATGGATAAACCGATATAATTCAGCCGCTTGGGCCCTGATTCCACGGATCGGATCGCGAAAATCGCAGGACATGCCAATGGCAGGTTCGCCCCGCTTCAACGGCTTTTGGGCTTGTTTGCGTGCGGTGGTCTTGCGTCGGGCTTGAGCGCCTTGAGCGCGGCAAAGGGATGATCCCCGGCATCGGCGGCCACGACCGCCGGCTCGAAAACCGCGCCGGGCCGGCGCGGATAGGGATCTATCCCGAGAAAGAACGCGTCGGTGGCGACCCGGCCAAGATCGATCACCCCATTTTCGATCGGCTCCGGCGGGTCGGGAATTTCAACCTCGCCTTCAGCCGCGTCATCGACCAGATCGGACAATTCGGGAATCTGCTCTCTCGGTGCGAAGATCAGATCGATTAGCTCGTCGATATCGTTTTCGATCGGATCGAGCGTGATGACGCAGGTCTGCCCGATCCGCGCTTTGACACGGCCGCCGACATGGAAACGGCCGCCGCCCCCGGGGCTGACGTCAAGCGACGCGCTGACGGCGAGAATTTCACGCACGCCCGCCAGTTCAGCCAATGCCGCACGCACGGCAGCGTCGGCTTCGAACTCACGATGCAATCCGGTATCCGGTATTTGCGCGACGGAGACGCGAACGCTCCAGGGATTGGTCTTGTTCATCATGCTATTCGGCTCGGGTTCGTGGCGCAGCACCCAGAGCCTCCGTTCTGATTGAATCAGAACCGGGGCTCCATTCCTTGTGTCTTAGCGCGTTTTCTTCACGCCAAGCGGTATCCGCCCCGGATCAGGTCCGGGGCAGACTTTCGCTCGAAAACGCTGGTTCGGCGGGCAATGGAAACTGCCACGATGCGCTTCTGAACGTCGCATCATCAAGCTGAGCCAAGGCCGCGATCACCGCCTCGGCATACGAGGCCAGCTGCCGCGCCTGTTCGAGTTTGTCTCCATTGAGGATATTCTTGCACAACGCCCGCGCCAACGGCTCGGCGCCCGCGGTCAAAGCGAGATCGTAGGCGCCCGTCCTCCCGTAAAAGGCCTCCCCGAAGGCCCGCATGCGCTTGGGGACGGTGAGATCACCTACGCCCATTTCGCGCAAATTGGCGTCCAGATCGTCGCAGAAGTGATCAAACAGCGCCTGCGAGAGCCCAGCGCCGCCTGCAATCGGCTTCAACCGCCGCAATATCATCCACAAATGCAGCAACAGCAGATCAAAACGGCCGCCAACCGTATCCGGGACACCCAGATCCCGGTAAAACACGGGTTCTCGCACTTGCGCCACGATCATGCCATAGATGGCCTCAATGGTGCCGCGCTGGGCTATCCGGGGTTTCCTGAAGTGATTGAACGGCCAAAGCATCGTGGGCTCCGCAGGCGAGCCCCACGGGCCCGTGCATGTTGCAATCCGATGCGCTGCCCGGTACGTCAACGCCTCGCATGATGCAAGAGGACGGGAAAAGTTCCGCGATGACCGAAACGAGCCACAGCTGCTCAGGCCGGCAAACGCCGCGAGGCGCGCGCGCGCGCTGGCGTGGATTACGCAGCGGCGTCGCCATTGCGTTGATCTGTGCAGGGCTCGGCGGCTGTCTCACCGGCGAGCAGTTTCAGAAGGGCTACATCCTGCCGCCGGGCGCGCTTGAGCAAATTCCGATCGGGGCGAGCCAGGACCAGGTGCTGATCGTGATGGGCACTCCCTCCACGGTCGCGACCCTCAACGGCGAGGTGTTTTACTACATCTCGCAGCGCGCCGAACGACCGGTGGCGTTCATGAACCAGAAGGTGGTCGACCAGCGGGTCATCGCGATCTATTTCGACCGCAACCGCCAGGTCAAACGGCTCGCCAATTACGGGCTGCAGGACGGCAGGATTTTCGACTTCGTCAGCCGTACCACGGCAACTTCAGGCCAGGAACTCAGCTACCTGACGCCGCTGTTCAAGCTTTTGAGCTTTAATTGAGCCAAATCGATATCGCGCACTCGATGCAGCGCAGCACCACCCCTTGGCGCTGATGCGCAGAGCCGGGAGCACCCTCGGACTCCGAAGGGAGGGCGACCACAAGGGTTGCTACGGATCGACATGGCTTAGCCAGAAGGGCTGGGATGCTGCCGCCGGTCGCGCAGGGTCATTCAACCCCCACAAGAAACCGGCCTCCGCGCGACACACTTTCTGGTTAGCTGTGAGCCAGTTCACACGCGGATATTGCGGCCGGTGCTATCACCCGGCGCGAGCCCGATCATGTCATCGGCTCTCTTAAACGCTCTCGCGAGCTCAAATCATCAGGAGATAAACGTCATGGGTTTCTATGGACCAGAACCGTTCGATACCGCGCAAGCCACCTACGTCTGGACCGGACTGGGCTCGCCTGGCTTCTTTTCCGTCACCGTCGAGGGCCAAGCGCCGAATTTCACCTCCGGGATCAAGCTGGTCCGCGACGAGCAGTGGGTCGGCGGCCTCGCCGTCAGGGTGATGGGGTGGACGGGACCGCTGGGCAAAGGCACCAAGCCATATAAAGTTCACGCGTCCTTCCCCGGGTCCTTCCACAAGGAGATCGTGGTGATCGGAAGCAACAAGCATGAGGTCGTCGAGGTGAGGCAGATCCCGTTCACCAACGACGAGGAATTTGCGAAAAACGCCGACGCTCTGGTCTGACCGGCGAGCGACCTGGCGCTGCAAGATTCGGCAAGCTGCAAGCGCAAGAGGCGACATCGAGCAATTCAAAACCCCGCGGGCATCGCACCCGCGGGGTTTTGTTGTGTATCGATGGTGTCGCGCCGGCTCAGTGCGCCAGGATCGCCAGCAGCAGGAGCGCCACGATGTTGGTGATCTTGATCATCGGGTTGACGGCGGGGCCGGCCGTATCCTTGTAGGGATCGCCGACGGTGTCGCCGGTCACCGCGGCCTTGTGGGCGTCGGAGCCCTTGCCGCCGTAATGGCCGTCCTCGATGTACTTTTTGGCGTTGTCCCAGGCGCCGCCGCCCGAGGTCATCGAGATCGCGACGAACAGGCCGGTCACGATGACGCCGAGCAGCATGGCGCCGACGGAAGAGAACGCCGCCGACTTGCCGGCCGCGCCGCCCCCGGCGATCACGTAGATCGCGAAGAAAACGAAGATCGGCGACAGCACCGGCAGCAGCGAGGGGATGATCATTTCCTTGATTGCGGCCTTGGTCAAAAGATCGACCGCCTTGCCATAGTCCGGCTTGTCGGTGCCCAGCATGATGCCGGGCTTTTCGCGGAACTGGCGCCGTACTTCCTCGACGATGGCGCCGGCGGCGCGGCCGACCGCGGTCATGCCCATCGCGCCGAACAGATAGGGCAGCAAGCCGCCGAACAGCAGGCCGACGACGACGTAAGGATTATTCAGCGAAAAGTCGGGCAGCACGCCCTGGAAGTAGGGAAACTTCACCGCGTTGGCGATGAAGTATTTGAGGTCTTCATTGTAGGCCGCGAACAGCACCAGCGCGCCGAGACCGGCGGAGCCGATCGCATAGCCTTTGGTCACGGCCTTGGTGGTGTTGCCGACGGCGTCGAGCGCGTCGGTGGCTTTTCGGACTTCCTTGGGCAGGCCCGCCATTTCGGCGATGCCGCCGGCATTGTCGGTGACCGGGCCGAAGGCGTCGAGCGCCACGATCATGCCGGCCAGCGCCAGCATCGTGGTGGTGGCAATGGCGATGCCGAAAAGGCCGGCGAGGCTGTAGGTGACGAGAATGCCGGCGATGATCACCAGCGCGGGGCCCGCGGTCGACTCCATCGAGATCGCCAGGCCCTGGATCACGTTGGTGCCGTGACCGGTGACCGACGAGGCCGCGATCGACTTCACCGGGCGAAACTCGGTGCCGGTGTAGTATTCGGTGATCCAGATGATCAGCCCGGTGACGAAGAGGCCGGCAATGCCGCATTCGAACAGCGCCAGGCCGGTATACTCGACGCCGGCAGCAGATTTGACGCCCAGCCCTCCGAAACCGATCAGCAAGTAGATGACAATCGCGACGCCGATAAGCGACAGCACGCCGGTCGCAATCAGGCCCTTGTACAGCGCGCCCATGATCGACTGGCTGGCGCCGAGCTTGACGAAGAAGGTGCCGGCGATCGAGGTCAGGATGCAGATGCCGCCGATGGCGAGCGGCAGCGTCATCATGTTGACCAGCAGCGGCGAGGTCGCGAAGAAGATCGCGGCCAGCACCATGGTGGCGACCGCGGTCACCGCATAGGTTTCGAACAAATCGGCCGCCATGCCGGCGCAATCGCCGACATTGTCGCCGACGTTGTCGGCGATGGTGGCGGGGTTGCGCGGATCGTCTTCGGGAATGCCGGCCTCGACCTTGCCGACCAGGTCGCCGCCGACATCGGCGCCCTTGGTGAAGATGCCGCCGCCAAGACGGGCGAAGATCGAGATCAGCGACGCGCCGAAGCCGAGCGCGACCATGGCGTCAACCACGGTGCGGCTGTTAGCTGCGTAGCCCATGAACTGGGTCAGGACCATGAAATAGAGGGTGACGCCGAGCAGCGCGAGACCGGCCACCAGCATGCCGGTGATGGCGCCGGCCTTGAAGGCGAGCTCGAGGCCGCCGGCCAGCGACGTCGTCGCCGCCTGCGCGGTCCGTACATTGGCGCGAACCGAGACGTTCATGCCGATGAAGCCCGCCGCGCCCGACAGCACCGCGCCGATGGCGAAGCCGATCGCGACCAGCATGCCCAGGAAATAGGCCAGCAGCGCAAAAATCACGATGCCGACCAGGCCGATGGTCATGTATTGCCGCTTCAGATAGGCCTGCGCGCCTTCGCGCACGGCGGCTGCGATTTCCTGCATCCGCGGACTGCCGGCGTCCGCCTTCATGACGGAGGCCGTTGCCCAGATGGCGTAAACGATGGAAAGCGCTCCGCAGAGCACAATCGCCCATAATGCTGTCATTGAATTTGCCTCAGATTTTGGTCTACCTCACACAGCGCCGCGGGAGCGGCGGGCGCATAAAAAGAAGGCCTTCCTGCCCAAAAGGGTGGCCTTAAATCGGCGGGACCATGCCAAAATCACCTGCCCGGCGCAACGCTGCCAAGGGCTTAAACCGCCGATTTCGGCCGGTATTCGGCGCTGCCGTGGCGGCTTTTCGCAAAAACGCTACGGTTTTCGCGAAAACCCTAGAAATGGCTGTACGACCGCCGCTTCAGTGCGATTTCCCGGCCCTGCGCGTCCAGAAACCTTGGGGCCGCCGAGCCGGCAATGACCGTCCCGATCGAGGTCACGGGCGCTCCAGCCAGCCGCGCGGCCGCCGCGAACGCCTCGAACTGAAGCTCTGACACCGCGCACAACACTTCATAGTCGTCACCGCCGGACAGGATGGTTTCGATGCCGGCGGCGCCGCGGGCGAGCAAGGTCGCAGCCGGTGCCGACAAAGGGATGCTTGCGATATCGATGACCGCGGAGACCCGTGACGCGGCGCACAGCTTGGCGAGATCGCCGGCAAGACCGTCCGACACGTCCATCGCCGCGTGAGCATGATCGCGCAACGCGCTCGCCAGCGCGTTGCGCGGCTGCGGCACCCGGTAGCGTTCCACCAGCCTTTGGCTGGCCGCGGCATCGTCGGCGAGCGCCAAGGCGGCCGCGCCGCCTCTGAGGATATCGAGGCCAAGCGCGGCGTCGCCGATGGTCCCGGTCACCACCACCCGGTCGCCAGGTTTGGCGCCGCTGCGATGAACCATCTTGCCCGAGGGCACGCGCCCGAGCGCGGTGATCGAGATCATCAGGGGACCTGGGGTGGAGACCGTGTCGCCGCCGAGCAGCGGACAAGCAAACTGTGCCGCATCCTCGCCGAGCCCGCGCGCGAACGGCTGCAGCCACGCATCGTCAGCGCTGCGCAGCCCGAGCGTCAGCACGAAGCCCGCCGGTGTTGCCCCTTTCGCGGCGAGATCGCTGAGATTGACCCGCAGCGCCTTGCGCGCAACGGTGTCCGGCGGGTCCTGGGATAGAAAATGCACGCCTTCGACGATGGCGTCGGTCGTCACCACGATATCGTCGCCGTGCGCCTTGAGGACCGCCGCATCGTCGCCGAGAGCGAACGCACCGGGATCGGTCGCAAGCGGCTTGAAGTAGCGCGCGATCAGCGAGTCCTCGCCGGAGGAATTGTTTTGGCCGACAGCCATGTTGCGGTCGGTCATGGAGCGAGCCCCAGCCAACACTTGTCATCGCCCGGCTTGACCGGGCGACCCAGTATTCCAGAGGCGCCGATGATAAATCGCGAGGCTGCGGCGTACTGGATCACCCGCCTTCGCGGGTGATGACAGCTTGGTGTATGGTGGATGTGCCGCTCCAAACTGGCTCACCTGCAACTACCGTTCAGCCGCCGCCCCGCGAAAACTCGTCGGCGCGGAACTGGCGGGCGATCTGGTCCAGCACCGCGTTCACCATGCCGGTCTCGTCGCCGTCGACAAAGGCATGGGCGACGTCGACATATTCCGATACGACGACGCGGCCAGGCACGTCCTTGCGATGTTCCAGCTCGTAGGAGCCCGCGCGCAGCACCGCACGCAAAATCGCGTCGATCCGCCGCAACGGCCAGCCCTTCGACAGGGCGTCGTCGATCAGGGGATCGAGTTTTGCCTGGTCGCGCACCACGCCGGACACGACATCGCGGAAAAAGGCCGCCTCGGCCGGCAGGTATCTGTCGCCTTCAACCTCGCCGCCGAGCCAATGACTTTCGAACTCGGCGAAGATGTCGTTGATCCCGGCGCCGGCAATGTCCATCTGGTAGAGCGCCTGCACCGCGGCGAGGCGCGCGGCGCCGCGCCGGTTGGCTTTCCTGTCTTTTGTTCTTTCCTGGCCTTTGGCCGGCCTGGTCGCCTTGTTCTGTGCCATGATCAGGTCCGCATCAGCCGGCGCTTGATCCGCAGCATGGCCAGCGCCGCGCGCGCGGCATCCCCGCCCTTGTTGAGTTCGCTGGCGCGTGCGCGCGCCCAGGCCTGCGCGTCGGTATTGACGGTGATGATGCCGTTGCCGAGCGGAATTTTCCGCTCAACCGCAAGCTCCATCAGCGCGCGCGAGGATTCCATCGCGACGATTTCGAAATGGATGGTGTCGCCCCGGATCACGCAGCCCAGCGCGATCACGGCGTCATAGGGATTGCCATGGCTTGCGGCGGCATCGAGCCCAATCGCGATCGCGGCCGGAATTTCCAGCGCGCCGGGCACCGTGATCACGTCATGGGCGACGCCGGCGGTCTTGAGTTCGGCGACGGCCCCTTCCAGCAGCGCATCCTGGATGTCGTCATAGAAGCGCGCCTCGACGATCAGCGCACGCGCGCCGGCGATCTCGGTCTGATCCTTCAACTGTGCGCGCCGCGCATCCGCCATCGAGTTTATTTCCGTTCCGATCCGGTCAAGGACCTCATCCCCTTGCCACGTCTCGAAGGATGAGCCAGCTTGCGCTCATGGTTCGGGACGGCGCAAGAGCGCCGCCTCACCATGAGGATTGAGCGCGGGTTTTAGGCGCAGCCGGTGCCAAAGCCAAGGGCTTGTTCTACTTCATCTCCGAAAGCCGCGCGGCATAGCGGGCCATCAGATCGACCTCGAGATTGACCTCGGCGCCGGCGCGCCAGCCGGAAAGCGTCGTGACATGCAGCGTATGCGGAATGATCAGCACCGAAAACTGCACGTCCTGCACCGTGTTGACGGTCAGCGACACCCCATCCAGCGTCACCGAGCCCTTGGACGCGATGAAGCGCGCCAGTTCGCGCGTCGTCGCAAATTCGAACCGCGCCATGTCCTTGAGATCGGCGCGGCTGACGATGGCGGCGATCCCGTCGGCATGGCCAGCGACGATGTGGCCGCCGAGTTCGTCGCCGATTCTGAGCGCGCGTTCGAGATTGAGTTTGGTGCCGATGGTCCAGTGTTTCGCGGTGGTCATGGCAAGCGTCTCGGCGGCGGCATCGACCTCGAACCAGGTCCTGTCATCGGCGATACCGGCGGCAACCACGGTCAGGCAGACCCCGTTGCAGGCGATCGAAGCGCCATCGGCAATGCCGGCGCGGTCATAGCGGCAGGCGATGCGCAGCCGGTGCAACTGGCCCAGCGCCGTAGCCGTCAGGCTGACGATCTCGCCGATGTCGGTGACAATGCCGGTGAACATTTATTGACGCTCGTAGACGGTCAGGGTGTCGTTTTGCAGCATCTGGGTATCACGCACCTTGAACGCCGGCGACTGCGTGATCGTGGCGAGCGGCAATGCGTCCAGCGCCGCAATGCCATCCGCTCCGATCACCTCGGGGCTGCGCAGCAGCCAGACCTCGTCGACGAGGCGGGCGGCGACAAAAGAGGACGCCACCCGCGCACCGCCTTCGACCAACAGCCGGGTGATGCCCTTCCTGGCCAGCGCCTGCAGCACCGCCAGGAGATCTAGTCCCGGCGATGGCGTCGCCGCGTTGTCGACGCGGACAACCTGTGCCCCGGCGGCGCCGAGTTTCATGGCGGCGGGGGCTTCCGCCAGATGTGATGACATCACCCACAGCTGTGTCTCACGCGCGGAATGGACCAGCCGGCTGGTGCCGGGAATGCGCAAGCTGCGATCCAGCACCACCCGCACCGGCGAGCGCGCCTCCATGCCCGGCAGGCGGCAAGTCAAAAGCGGATCATCCGACAGCACGGTGCCGATCCCGACCAGGATGGCGTCGCACTGCGCGCGCAACAGATGCACGCGAGCCTTGGCGGCTGCACCGGATATCGCCACGGGCTTGTGTCCGGCAGCAGCAATCTTGTCGTCCGAGGTGACCGCGAGTTTCAGGATCACGTGGGGACGCCCGTCGCGGATGCGCCTGAAGTGGCCGGCATGATCATAAGCGGCCTCGCGCGCGCCGGGCCCGATATCGACTGTTATGCCGGCGGCACGCAATCTGGCGTGGCCCCGGCCCGCCACTTCGGGGTTGGGATCCTCGATCGCCGATACCACGCGCGCAATGCCGGCGGCGATGATGGCATCGGCGCAGGGCGGCGACTTGCCGACATGCGAACACGGTTCCAGCGTCGCATAGAGGGTGGCTCCGCCCGCGGCTTGGCCGGCGCGCGCGAGCGCCTCCGGCTCGGCATGAGGCCGGCCGCCGGCCTGGGTCCAGCCACGGCCGACGATGACGCCGTCCTTGACCACGACGGCGCCGACGGCGGGATTGGGCCAGGTGCGGCCCTGCCCGCGCCGCCCCAGCGTCAGCGCCAGCTGCATGAAGCGCTGGTCCGCGGCCTTCGCGGCCTTCAATTTATGCGCATACTGGTCTTCCAGGATGCGGAAGATCATTTGCGCAACGTGGCGAGCCGCGCGTCGTCGTCGCCGGAGAGTTCCCCGAGCACGGCTTCAAAGTCCTTGGCTTCGCGAAAATTGCGATAGACCGAAGCGAAGCGCACATAGGCGACGTCGTCGAGCTGGCGCAGATGCTCCATCACGATCTCGCCGATCACTTCGGATGAAATCTCCGCCTCGCCGCCGCTTTCGAGTTCGCGCACGATCGCCGAGACCATCTTCTCGACCCGCTCCGGATCGACCGGCCGCTTGCGCAAGGAGATCTGCAGCGAGCGCACCAGCTTGTCGCGGTCGAATGGCACCCGGCGGCCATTGCGCTTGATGACGGTGAGATCGCGCAGCTGCACCCGCTCGAAAGTGGTGAAGCGGAAATTGCAGGCCATGCATATCCGCCGCCTTCGGATGACGGCGGAATCCTCTGTCGGCCTGGAGTCCTTGACCTGCGTATCGAGACTGTTGCAGCTGGGACAACGCATCCGGCGAAAACCTTAAGTGTAGATCGGGAAACGATCGGTGAGCGCCTTGACCCGTTGCTTGACCGCGGCTTCGACCAGCGGCGCCTTGCCGTCCTGCGACTGCGCGATGGCGTTGAGGACTTCGGCGATCAGGCCGCCGACCTGCTGGAATTCGGCGACGCCGAAGCCGCGCGTGGTCGCCGCCGGCGTCCCCAGCCGCAGCCCCGAGGTGACGAACGGTTTTTCGGGATCGAAGGGTATGCCGTTCTTGTTGCAGGTGATCGCCGCCCGCACCAAAGCCGTTTCCGAGACGTTGCCCTTCAGCCCCTTCGGCCGGAGGTCGACCAGCATCAGATGGTTGTCGGTGCCGCCGGAGACGATGTCGAAGCCGTGGGCGCGCATCGATTCGGCAAGCGCCTTGGCGTTTTCCACGACGTTCTTGGCGTAGATCTTGAAGTCCGGGCGCAGCGCCTCGGCAAACGCCACCGCCTTGGCCGCGATCACATGCATCAGCGGGCCGCCCTGCAGGCCCGGGAAGATCGCCGAGTTCAGCTTCTTGGCCAGCGCCTCGTCGTTGCACAGGATCAGGCCGCCGCGCGGGCCGCGCAGCGATTTATGCGTGGTGGTGGTGGTGACGTGGGCATGAGGCACCGGGGACGCATGCACGCCGCCGGCGACGAGACCGGCAAAATGCGCCATGTCGACCATCAGATAGGCGCCGACGCTGTCGGCGATCTCGCGAAAGCGCTTGAAATCCCAGGTGCGCGAATAGGCCGATCCGCCGGCGATGATCAGCTTCGGCCGGACCTCTTCGGCCTGATTGGCCACCGCGTCCATGTCGATGATCTGGTCCTCGCGCCGCACCGTATAATGCACCGCCTTGAACCATTTGCCGGACATGTTGACCGGGGAACCATGGGTGAGATGCCCGCCGGCGGCGAGATCGAGGCCCATGAAGGTATCGCCGGGGGCCAGCAGCGCCAAAAATACCGCCTGGTTCATCTGGCTGCCGGAATTGGCCTGCACGTTGGCGAACTGCGCCCCGAACAGTTTCTTGGCGCGCTCGATCGCCAGGGTTTCCACCACGTCGACCCATTCGCAGCCGCCGTAATAGCGATTGCCGGGATAGCCTTCGGCATATTTGTTGGTCAGCACCGAACCCTGCGCTTCCAGCACCGCGCGGCTGACGATGTTTTCCGAGGCGATCAGCTCGATCTCGTGACGTTGCCGGCCCAGTTCGCCACGAATCGCGGCCGCGATCTCGGGATCGGCATGGTCGAGCCTGGCGGTAAAGAACGAATCGGGCACCGAAGCCGACGCGACATTTGCGGCATTGGCGCTGGTAGTTGACGGGCTCATGGGCAAATATCTCCATTGCCGCAGAGCCTGTCAGGCGAACTGCGGCCGGTCCTGAAGTGGCGATCGTAAGCGGCGCTGGCGGGATACCATATCGGCCGGCGGGGGCCAAGCACTTGCGGTGCGCACCCCCCTCTTGTGCGAGATATGGTGGGGACGGGGGATTGCCAGCCCGCGTGTCGCGGGCGCGATGCGCTATCGCGCCGAACCGGGCCCCTCAACCTGCCTGCGCTGCGGCGAGGGGAAAACCCGGGCGATAGTCGCGTCGAGAGATGTCCATGGCGGCAGGCAGCCGCCGACAGGGATCGCATGAAAGGACTGTCTGCAAAATCCGAAGCAGTTAATTTGACGTTTGTCCTTAACCCGTCTGGCCGCGGATGCGGGTTGTCCTCGTATGCCGCGGCCTGTCGGCTCCATCGTTGATGCATCGGATACGGGATCGCCCGATTGCGGTCTGTCGCCGGGGCCGCCTTGCGCCGCCGCGGTGGCGCGACTGTGAGTAGCGGAAGGCATTGTTGCGCCAGGAAAATCCACCGATGCAAATGTCAAACAGCCCATCCGGACAGGCATCAATGCCCCGCGGCGCGAGGCGCCCGGGCTTTTGCCAGGAAACTTAACCGCCCCCCGAAAGAGGGCGTGGGGAATGCCGGATGCCCAGTGGCACCCGCAGCCTCGCGTGCAGAAAACGGCCATCACGCACACGAGTATTCACAGCGAGGCACCGGAAAACACCCGGCATTCCCGCACGC